>DARA01000038.1 GCA_002503135.1 Methanomicrobiaceae archaeon UBA207 | reverse complement strand
TTTTCAAACGGTGTGGATTCCTTGAACCCGCCCGACGTAGCCGGCGCAGTCGCACCCCACGCCACCACCTCACTGAGAGGAGATTCACATGCGGTCCGGTCTGCGGTATCGACGAACGTCGAATACGGGTTCTGTATGGTCCATACTCCGATTGACGGAATATGATTCAATATTTAGGCAACACTTAATATATCCTTTGTGGTCGGCGGTCACTCCATTTTTGTCAGTGGGCAACAAGAAAGCCGGATTTTCCGGGAAACACGCCACATTGGAGAAGCGGTGTGTCATCGTAGGTGGGAAATGACACCACTCCTTCGGGAAGTGTGCGGATGAACTAAAGAAATCCCTCAATGGGTCAATCAATCTCCTGTCCGGATTCTATCTTTTGAAATACGGTGATAATATCCATCGGTAGTGATTCTTTGACTTTGTCATGAATATGACAATGATAGGGAGATGTCAGCACTGATGAATGATGCGGGACATTATCCCATCGGAAAATTCCAGAATCCGTTATGTGGTGGTATGAATATTTAATTAAAAGCCCCTTATGATATCGTTCACGGATATGCAGGACAGTTTCATCTGAAAGATATGCAATTGCGTGCAGTTTTTCATCATCTGGCAGATGAATCACCTCTTTAATTGCGAGATGAAGAACCCGCACATTACTTTTACAGAAGGTTAATGTATCGATAACTGAGATAGGACTTCGCCCCGGGTTTTTATAAGCTGCTGTACCAGGTCAATCGTATCGCCCCAGTCTATCCAGTCATCCTCTTCTTCAAATACTGCTCCCCGCCCCCGGATTTTTTCATCAAATTCCCTATAATTCATCCCATATTTTCGCTCATAACTCCGGATAGACTCTTCCATTCTGGATATTTTTATATCAATCCATTCGAGAACAACTGAAGTAAGCGCTTCATCTGGATCAACAACCGGATAAAAGACCCCGATTACTTGCTTGACTGCATCAGTGACCATAATATCTTCCTGCTGTAATGAGTTACTTATCCCCCTATTTCTTAATACTTGTTGTGGGGCTGAGCCTGTCCGAGCCTGTCCGTCCGGTGCTGATCTGGCAGGACAGTAACTATCAATAACAGAATCACTCCTATCACACTCTACCAAAAACACACAAAAACGCGCACTTTCGCAGAATCTCGGGTCAACATCATCACAGCAACCCGGAAAAGAGACACAAGTTCAGACAAAAACCTATAGTTACCGCTTTACCTATCTGCTGGTTTTCACCGATTCTCGATCAAATATAATCGCAGAATACGTTCACATTCTCGAATTTAAGCTGAGCATGAGCTAAGATAAGGATCTGGTATGAAACGAAACTCGCGTAGGTATACATTTCTTTACTGGTGTGCAGAAGACCTGTCAGCAGAAACATAAGCAGGTCAGCATCACAGGACAGACATCATCCCATGAGCCCGGCTTTTTTCAAAGCGCCTCTCACTTCAAGGATCTGCTCCTCGATCATATTGAATCTCTGATCCATATAGGATTTCATATCCTTATGCATCCCCGAGAGTTCTTCATTGGTCCGATCCTGTTTGTCGAGCATCTGGTCTCCCACCCTGACCAGGTGTTCTGTCAGTCCAAGATTTTTCCCGGCAACATTCAGGGTTTTCTCACTCAGTTCCACTGACTTCTCACCGAGTTCCACCGACCTCTCACTCAGTTCCACCGACTTCTCACTGAGTTCCACTGTTTTCTCACTCAGTTCCACCGACTTCTCACCGAGTTCCACTGTTTTCTCACTCAGTTCCACCGACCTCTCACCGAGTTCCACTGACTTCTCACTCAGTTCCACTGTTTTCTCACTCAGTTCCACTGACCTCTCACTCAGTTCCACCGTGCGATAAAGGAGTCTGCCAGCAGTGTCAAACCTCTCAAAGAGCTCGTCCTGCCACTCCCCCCTTTTTATTTCAAAATATTCAAAATCGCCGCTATACTGCTCCCACCCGACCTCCAGATCGTCCACAAAAACAGGATATTTCCGGATCCTGATGCGGTCTAAAAATGACCGCAACGTATCTTCATCTCCCTCGGCTACAATCTCAACATCATATGGTCTGAGGTTTATCACCTGCCCGGTAACCCCCAGACGCCGTGCGATTCTCAGCACCTCGTCCCGGTAACCAACAGACTGCACATCTCCTTTCGCGATCGCAACCGCCCTCTTCAACATACCAGATATAAAAACGAGGGGATGACAGATAACTTTTGCGTGAGAGAGCGCCGCATCCGTACACCACCATTCCCTGCCATAATCCATCAAGCATTTATACCCCACTCTTCGTAACTGTACTACCATGCGGATCATTCGGGCACCCACGCTCGCACGTGCACACGAACTGGTCGTGAAGATGGTCCTTGAAAAAGGACAGGTGCTGGACACGGAAGACGACGAGGCGACGGTTGAGTTTGAGGAGACCTGCATCACAGTCGCGAACCCGTTCGCAGAACCGATGGTCAGCCCTGCCTCGCGCTTCCAGCTGAGGTTCATGGAGCACTATGCAAGGGACCTCATAAACGGTTCTGGTGCAGACTTCGAATACGACTACCACGGGCGCCTCTTTGACTGGGGGGAGCGGCTCTCCACCGGAGAGGATATGGTTCATATCGACCAGATCGCGTATATCATCAGGAAACTCAGGGATGCCCCTGTCTCGCGCCGTGCAGTCGCAGTCACCTGGAACCCGGTCATCGACGAGGACCTCGACGACTGCCCCTGCCTCCAGCTCGTCCAGTGCCTCCTGCGGGACGGGGAGCTCAGGATGACCGTGGTATTCAGGAGCAATGACATGCTCACCGCCGCAGGCGCAAATATGTTTGCGCTCGCCCACCTCCAGAAACACATCGCAGACCACCTCGGCGTCAGGTGCGGGACATACACCCACATCTCCCTCGTCCCCCACATATATTACAGGCGGGACATCGATGACATCGAACCCTTCTGCAAAAAGGGGAAGGATATCCAGCCTGTCGCCGAGGTCTGCAGAGCCTGCGGGAAATGTACTTTTCGGAGAAATAGTGCTTGACCACCGGAGGTGGGGGGTGGTGAAACCCATGACAGATCATCACGGTGCAGGGGTATTCCGTCACTTTAATTACTTCCCAGGGACAACATAATCAGGCGCAGCCCGGTAGTGTAGCGGTCAATCATGGGAGACTCTGGATCTCCCGACAGCAGTTCGAATCTGCTCCGGGCTATACTCTTCTGGCAGGTTTCCGGCAGGTCGTTCTGCAGGGCAGGATATCTCCGCAGGCATTCCGGTGGAGACGTGCATCCATCTCACTGCCGCATACCTTTTGCCCGAGTAAAAGGAACCAGGTACGCATGGTGCGGCAATACCTCATCGGACTGGGTCTCGGTTCTGATGTGATCAGGATCGATGGCGGGGCGGCGCCCGGCACACACAGCACCGCATTCCCCTTCCTCTCAGAACTTTATGCCCGCGGCGATATCGACCACATCCAGGTCCTCATCATACCCGAACCGGGAGCGACATTCAAAAAGAGGCTCGAGGTGCTTGCCTCAGCCGGTGCCCTGATCATCATCCACGCACCCCACCACGGGCAGGGCGTCAACCCATGTGCGCCCGACGCCTGCCCGGCGAGCGGAAGAGCCGGGAACAGGGAGATGATCGAAGAAGCGATGGCACAGACATTCGAAGCAGCCGACACCCTCCAGTCGCCATCGATCGTCATCCATGCAGGCACCTGCGACCCCGCACAGAAGGAGAAGGGCGTGGAGACATTCCATGAATTCCTCGACACCTTCAGTGACCCCCGCCTGATACTCGAGAACCTCCCCTCCGTCTATGGGAGCGACCGCTTCCTCGGCACAACCGCAGACGAGGTGCTCCTCCTCGCCGCAGGGAGGATGTCAGGCTACTGCCTTGACTTCGCCCACCTCTACTGCACGGCAAACCACCTGCACCTCTCATACCAGGAAGAACTCGCAAAATTCGACAGCCTTGACGTCCGCCTCCACCACCTCTCCAACACCAGGCAGGGCTCAGTCACTGACAGCCACCTCACCCTCGACCACCCGGACGGCGGACTTGACATGGACCTCGTATTCGGGCGCATAAGAAACCACCCGCAGATCCACACCAGCCTCGAACTCAAGGACGTCGCCCCTGAGATCTGCGCAGCCCAGCTCCGCGTATTTGACCGCCTTTTCAGGCAAGGAACGCCGCGATCACACCACTGAGGAAGACCCCGTCAAAAGTGCCGGCACCCCCGATACTCACCACCGGAGCCCCCAGTTCAGGAATCCTGCCGAGGTTAAGGAGATCCGCCCCCACCAGCGTCCCCATGGTGCCGCTCGTGTATGCGATCACCACACTCCCCATCGCCGCATGGACGCCGAGAGGCAGGGAGAGGAGAAGCCCGCAGAAGAGCGCGCTCATCGGCGGGATGAAAAACGGCGTCACGATCCCAAGCCCGGGCACCGGGCGTGCGGCACGGTTCGTGACCACAGTCACCAGTGCAATCCCAAGAAGGGCAGAGATGATTATCCCCCACCCGCCGGTCACCACGACAGATTCATAGAGGAGGTATAGTGAGATCAGCACGGGTATCAGCGCACCGCCCACATTCACCGCCACCGTCGTCGTCGGTGCAATCTCAGGTATCTGGTAGAGTATCCGCTCCATCAGGCTGAAACCGCGCTGGACCCTCACCGGCTGATTCTGTATCGTCTTCACAGGGATATTGATGAAACTCCCTGCAAGTGTCATCATCAGGATGAGAAGCGCCTCGCGCCACGTGAAACCCAGTTTGGTGAAAGTCGTCCCGACGATACTGAAAAAGAGGAGCGGAAAGATCAGGACCATCACGCCCATGAAGAAGATGATCATCAGGAGCGTGAAGGGGTTGAAGAAGACCCGGTAATAATGCACCAGTCACGCCCCCTCTTTCCTCACCCGTGCGACCACTGCCGCGTGGTCCCTGTGATACGGGTCAAGCCAGCAGGTATCAAGCACCTCGTATCCGGCAGTTAACGCAGCCAGCGTCTCCTCAAGCACAGCCCCGGGTGTCTTCCTCACATCCACGCTGCGTGTCTTCAGCATCATGAGCAGCAGCCCGCCATCCTTCAGGAAACATGCGTTCTTCAGGGCGATCGACGCCTGATCAGGGTGAGCCACATCCTGATAGATGAGATCGACAGGCTCCACCAGTGGTGCATATGTCTCAGGCGCTGTGGCGTCCGCCATCAATGGCACCACATTCCCCCTCCGGCGGGCGACCTCAAGCAGGTCCTGCATCGGGCGTGGTGCGATCTCCACCGCATACACGGTCTCCACATAATCCGCGACATGGGAGACCGTGGTGCCGTGCGCCGCACCAAGATAAAGCACCTTCATATCCCCATCGATATCGACACCCTTCCCGAGCATATGGAGGGCGGCGAACTTGCTCCTGTACGGGTCCCAGACGCGATAACCGTCCAGCATCCGTTCGCCGTATACGCCCCCCTCACCTGCCGAGACGAGCACCCCCCTGATCCGGATCATACCACCACCCCGGCTTCATCGATCCGCGCCTGTGCATCCCTGAGAAACCCGGGGTCAGAGACGCCGCGGTAATAGTCAAGGCGGGCGGCGATGCTCAGCTTCGCCGCAAGCACCCGCGCCACTCTCCCCCTCACCGCCTTTGGTGCATTGTGGACACGCCGGTGCTGGAAGATGATGCCATGCTTCGGTGGGGGTGTCCCTGACCTGAGATGTGAGAAGAGGGAACTGCCCGCACCCAGCACCTGGACCGTACTCGCCGGCATCCTCGCCAGGTCTGCAAGACCCCCTGCCCGCGAGATCAGACGGGCTGCGACAACACCGCCCACAAGGGCGCTGCAGTTCGGCAGCACAGCATCCGCTTCAAGAGAAACTTCACGCATGAGCGCTTTCCTGAGGTCTGAAAGACGCGCCACTTCAGCCGCCACCCTGCCGGGCAGCCCGCCATCCCTTTTGATGAGAGTGAGCATCTTCCCGGCACTCTGCGGTCTGTATTTCCTGCTGAATCCGGGGTGGGTCACCTGGTACCAGTCACCAGCCCGTTCAGTGAGGAGGTTCATCACATGGTCGATCTCGTCAAGCATTCTGACCATCTGGAGGAGTCCGACGTCCCTGGACTGGTAGTGCTCAGCGATCTTCTTCCCGGCAACCAGAAAACAGACCTCCCTCAGCCTGCTGATATACTCCTCCCTGTCACGGACAAGCCCGCACTTCACTGCGAGGCTCCAGTCAGGCGGGCTATAATGCGTCATATCTGTCCGCAGGGTCGCCAGACGCTCTGCAAGTGCCGCCGCATCGGGCTCAGCCGGTTGTTCCACCCCGGATGGGTGCGACTCTCCTGACAGAACCGGCGGGACACACCGCCCGTCCTCATAGATGTCTCCGAACCAGTACCGCTGCATCAATATGGTATATACCCCGATAATGCATATAACTGATCAGAGGGGCGTCGCAAAATGTTCACCAGCCTGATCCTGTTCTGCATCGGTGTTCTCCTCCTGGTAAAGGGTGCAGACTACTTCGTAGGCGGCGGTGCGGGTTTGGCAGCCCGTTTCGGAGTGTCTACAACAGTCATTGGTTTCACTGTCATCGCCTTCGGGACCTCGCTCCCTGAATTCGTCGTGAATATGAATGCAGTGATCATTGACACGCCCGGCATCGCGCTCGGCAATGTGCTGGGCAGCAACATCGCAAACATCGCCCTGGTCCTCGCACTCTGCGCCCTGCTCAGACCTGACATCCTCAGCGGAGGGGATGTGAGGGGCATCGTCAGCCAGACCAGGCTCATGCTGGCGGCGACGGCGCTCTTCGTGCTCCTCTCCCTCCGGGGAACGATTGATCTGCCGGCAGGCATCGTCATGCTGGCGGCATTCATCCTCATCCTCCGCCACCTCTGGAAAAAGGGCGCAGAACAACCATCGAATGCGGTGGTCTCCCACGGACGCCTCGACATCATCCGCATGGCAGTGGGGGCAGCAGGGGTGGTGGCAGGCTCGTATCTGGTGGTGCTGAGCGCTGTTGCCATCGCCGAGGCGCTTGCCATCCCTGCATTCATCATCGGCATGACCATGGTCGCGGTCGGGACATCGCTCCCTGAACTTGCGACATCACTGGTCGCGGTCCTCAGGAATCAGGCAGGCATCTCTGCAGGCAACATCCTTGGGAGCAATATATTCAATATCCTGTTTGTGATGGGGTGCGGGGCGCTCATCAGGTCGATCCCTGTCATCTCCATGGGTGACGTCATCGTAACTGCGCTGTTTTCAGCCGGAGTCGTGCCCCTCTTCCTGCCGCACAGAAACCTCACCAGGGCATGGGGCGGTCTCCTGCTTGCGGCATACTGCATCTATATCCTGCACCTCTCGGGCGCAGCCGGATAGTAGAATCAGAAGTTATATTTCAACCGTAAGGAAATGGGAAATCTGTCTTTGAAGCGCTCAAATGATTGGTCAGGGGTAAACCATACACGCTTCAGGAATTGATGTCGTGAATAGTTACCATAAAAGTTTCACAAACTCTTCACGTGTCAGCCCTGCCTGTCTTATAATGCCACTTAACGTTCCCTTAGCGATTTCCTTATGTTTGGGTATTGTTAGCCTTCTGTGTGGTTCTTTTTCCTGCCTAAGGATGATATGACTCCCCGTCTGATGATCTATCTTATAACCCGTTTTAGTGAGCGCTTTAACTACTTTAAGCCACGATATTGCCGGTAGTCTAGGCATAGACTTCTACCGTTTCTTCTTCTATAGAAGGAGGTATGGGCTCATTATGCTTTTTCAGGCTCTCCAGGTATCCCCGGGCAGCGTCTTTTATATTTTCTAAGGACTCTTCTCTGGTTTTTCCCTGCGAAATACATCCTGGCAAAGAAGGACACTCAGCAATGAACATTCCATCTTCATCTTGTTCGATGATCACTCTAAATTTCATCAGACCTCACTCGTATAACATTAAGAGGTTCCCTTTTAAATAATTGTGTTTCATCACGAGATTTACTCATGAATTGCCCTCTCATCCCTTTTTCCTGCACTCATAGCCTCGATGACCGTTGTCGTCCCCGGTGTTATGTCGCCACCCGCGAAAACACCATCTATGGACGTCGTACCATTTTCATCGACCTCAATGGTGCCGTCTTCTGTCGTCTTTATCCCTTTCGTCATCTTTGAAATCAATGGATTCGGACTTTGCCCGATGGTTATTATCACCGTGTTGACATCTAAAAAACCGCAATCCCCCACGCATAGAGCATCACCGGCACCACCACCGCCCCCATGCAGAAAACCCGCCTGACATTGACGAGATGCGGGACAGCCCCGAGACCCGTGGCGAGCACCAGGATCAGGATGCCGAAAGGACCGCAGAGGAGCAGGCTGAGGAGTGAGACGAAAATTATGACAGCGAAGTTCAGTTTTTTCACATCAAAGCCGGCGATCTTCTGCGCATATGATGCCAGGCAGACCGTGATCAGGTATGCGACAAAGGCAGAGACAACACCGCAGAGGAGGAGTGCAGTCATGGGAGGAAGTTCCCGGAGTGAGAGCGCCACCATGACACCGTTTCTCGTCCGTGAAAGTGCGTAGAGTGCTGCCAGGCAGAGAAACGCATTCGCCGTGTTTGCGGCGCTTGTGGCAAGGATATACTCCCTGCGATCGGTATCATACCCGATGACCGAGGTGAGGAGGGCATTTGCGGTGGCATTTGAGAGTCCTGGCAGCCACCCCACCAGTGCACCGGCGGCAGTTCCAAGCAGGGAGCTTCTGCATATCGAGCGGCGGTCGAGCCCGATGCCGTGGAACTCCTGTTCAGGCATCAGCCCACGGGATGCGACGAGGAGGACAGGAATGCCGAAGAGTCCTGAGAGGAGGGGCATGAGCAGGGAGGTGTCCCCCAGCATATTCCATGCAAGGTACGAGTGTTGGAAGACAAAGATGCCGAGCATGCCGGACGCCCCGAATACTGCACCTGCCCAGCCCGGAGAATCTGACATGACGATGAGGAACCCGAGAACCGCCAGCAATATGATCCCGATACCCCAGTCGACCGCCGGCTGGAGGACAGGGAGGATGAAGAGACCTGCGGCACAGAGCGGAATCCCGATGACCGTGGCGGCTGCACTCCCGAGTGCCGAGATCCTGACCGCCTCCTCACCCCGCCCCTCAAGACACAATGCATGGGCAGGGAGAACACTGACCGCCGTATCGGCGTCAGGGATGCCGAGAAATGTGCTCGGGATGATGTCAAGAAACGTATGCGTGATGAGAGCGGCAAACATCGCTGCAGCGAGAGTCTCAGCATCCATGCCGGTGATCATGAGTGGCTGCAGGCTGAGGAGTGCGCCAGCCATGGTATTGGCATGGATGCCGGGAACAAGTCCGCTGATTAGCCCGAGGGCGATCCCTATAAAGGTGCCGAGCGCAATACTGGTGATCACATTTATTGCATTTCAGAGAGGGAGAGGATAAACTATACGAAACAGGGAGGAGGAAGCCGATGAAGATCGCGATCACCAGGCTTGAGGAGAAAGCCGCAGACGACAGCCGCATCTGCGCACGCTGCGGGCATGAGTGCTATACGGTCTCACCCCTGAAGGCTGAGGTCCGCATTGAGCGCGTCCGTGAATTCGCCGCCTCTGTCAACAGAGAGGAATACGACTGCATCTTCTTTGCAAGTGCACTACCTGCAGGGCTCATCGCGCCGCTCCTTGAACGGCAGCCGCGGGTGATTGCAATCGGTCCAAAGACCGCAGAAACACTGGAAAGATACGGGGTGGACTCAGAGGTGCTCCCTTCATACTACTCCAGGGAGTTTGTCCCTTACTGCGGTGACTGGCTGAAGGGCAGGAAGATCGGGCTTCCGCGGGCGGACGTACCCGACAGGGGACTGATCAGGGCGATCACCGGGGCAGGGGGAGAACCGCATGAAGTCAGGGTCTACTCCCTCGTGCCGACGCAGAGGGTGCTTGACCTCGATGGTGCTGACGCCGTCATCTTCACAAGCGCCATGTCATTCAGGGAAGCGGTCTGGACACCCCGCCCTGACCTCCTCCTCGTCGCGATCGGGGAAGTGACTGCAGAGGTGATGAGAGAACGCGGGTTCCCGCCTGCTGTTGTGGGCGACGGGTCGCTTGCAGGGACACTCGCTGCCATAAACAGGTATCAGGGGGTGTGATGCAGTGACGGGAGAGGAACAGAGAGCGCATGCAGGTTCAGGCATAATCGCCATCGACAAACCACGCGGACCGACCAGCCACCAGGTCACTGCCTGGGTGGGTGAGATGCTCGGTGTGCGGGTGGGGCACAGCGGCACCCTTGACCCCCAGGTCTCAGGCGTGCTTCTGGTGATGTACGGGAACACGGTGAGGCTCGCACCCATACTCCTGAAGCATGACAAGGAATACATCTGCCTGATGCGGCTCCACGGCGATGTGCCACGCGAGGCGGTGGAAGCGGTCGCTCGTGAGTTCACGGGTCGCATATACCAGAGACCGCCCCGCAGAAGCGCAGTGAAGCGGAGCCTCCGCATCAGGAGGGTTTATGAACTTGAAATCCTGGATATGGAGGGACGGCTCGTCCTCTTCAGGGTGAGGTGCGAAGCCGGGACCTACATCCGTTCCCTCTGCAGCCACATGGGTCTCGCGCTCGGGGTCGGGGCGCAGATGCAGGAGCTGCGGAGGACACGGTCAGGACCATTTGATGAAAAGAGCACCTGCACCCTCCATGAACTCCGGGACGCCTGCAAACTCGCACGTGCCGGGGATGACGCCCCCCTCCGCAGGCTGAGCCTGCCTCTCGAAGAAGCCGTGGCAGACGTGCCCCGCATCACAGTCCGTGACACCGCAGTGGATGCCCTGTGCAGGGGCGCCTCTCTGGCAGGTGTCGGTGTGACAGGCAGCAGCACATTCAGTGCCGGTGAGACGGTGGCGGTCTTCACCAGAAAAGAGGAACTCGTCTGCACCGGAAAAGCCCTGGTGAATTCCTCTTCATTCAGACCCGGAGAGCCAGGGCTTGTGATGGCGCCGCACACGGTGCTGATGAAGCCGGGCACCTATGAGAAGGGCTGGAAAAAAGCGCGGCGGTAGTCTCAGGCAGTGGACCGTTTCCGGGAGAACCGCCCCGCACTGCCCTGCCACAGGGATAGCATTAAAAAAATATCCAGACAACACTACTGTTGCACTCTGCTGAG
Source organism: Methanomicrobiaceae archaeon UBA207 (assembly GCA_002503135.1). GTDB lineage: Archaea > Halobacteriota > Methanomicrobia > Methanomicrobiales > Methanoculleaceae > UBA207. The sequence continues at coordinate 8,155 of DARA01000038.1, read as the reverse complement.
GTAGTCTAGCGGTAAGGCGCGGGCCTGGAAAGCCCGTGGGGCGTACAGCCCCTCGGGAGTTCAAATCTCCCCCTCAGCGTTTTTGAAAACCAGGTTTTGATCTGTTGCAAAAACTCATTTAAGTTCCATTCAGAAGGTTCCGTTCTGACCTCCCGGTCATGGGAGATTTACCGCACCCGTGACATCGGGAAACAGGGCAATATTTCACTGTAGTCTGCTCAGTTTTTTATACTCGTTCACGAGTGCAGCGGCATATGCTTCGGTTTTTTTCGTCGGCACGTAGTTGAATGCCTTCACCTGTTTGAGCAGTTCCTCCCGGATCTTCGTATCACCGGTCAGGTGCATCTCAAGCACATGATTAAAAATCTCGTCCAGGTGGGTGATGCCAATTTCCTTCCCATCTACCACGATCTTTCTGACATCACTCCCTGTCGGCACGATGCCGCCGCAGACCTGGCAGTATTTTCCCTCCTTATCAGCCATTGCTCCACCTCACTCACGAATCATTACGAGCATCATCTTGAAGCGTGCAACCGCCGAGAGTGCATGCGGTGCATTCGCAGGAAAAATGATTGTGTCGCCTTCCTTCAGGAGATGGGTCTCTCCTGCCAGCCAGACCTCGCATTCGCCGTCAAGAATGGTGACCATGGCATCATATGGGGCTGTGTGCTCAGAGAGACCCTCGCCTTCGTCGAAAGAGAAGAGCGTAACACTGCCTGCCGGCTTGTTCACAATCATGCGGCTCGCGACCGTTCTGTCCTGGTATTCAACCAGATCTTTCAGCTTCATACCTCCCCCAGTGGGGGAGGTGTTCGAGCACCGTTTCTCCAAAGCGGTGCGATTCACACCTGCTCCTTTCACTTCGTCACGGTTATTCCCGGTCATGTCTCCCACTCCACCAGTAATCGGTTGTGCATATTATCCCACATCATCCTTTGTAATTTGTCAGGTAGTTCTGAAGATATCCCTGCATCCTGCCGAAAAAATTGGTGCATGGTTATTCACGCCTCCCATAGATGAGCGCCCCCTCAACCGGACACACCTCCATGCACCTGCCGCACATATAACATTCAGCCCTGGTCGCGTCCGGCCCGGCTTCATCTGTCGGGCATGCGTGTTCACACTTGTGGCAGTCGATGCACGCGGCTGTTCTCGTGAATACGAACCGGCTCTTCGACGCCAGTGGAGCGAGGAGCACCCCGAACGGGCAGATGAACCGGCAAAACGGGCGGTACACCACAATGGAGACGAGAAGGATTACAGCAAAGACGACAAAGAACGGCGATCTCAGGTTCAGATGGAAGAAGGCGCCTATACCGGCAAACTGCAGCAGGTTCATTGCGAAGATGCTCCCGGCGATGATGAGAAGGAACACCGCAAAACGTATTATCTGCGGAATTCGTCTATCAGGGACTTTCAATTTCCATGGGAGAAGGAATGATGCCAGTTCCTGAACTGCTCCGATCGGGCATAAATGACCGCATAATATGCGCCCGAATATGAATGCCAGAATAAGAGAGAAGATCAGCCCGCCCAGGGCAGGTATCGGCGGGGGAGCCCCTGACGCCACACCAAGGATAAGGCTCTGGAACTGGTATGGGATCATCGGCGCGAAAAAGATAAACCCAAACAGAGTTGTCAGGACGAGAACCGGGATGCCACGAACCCGTGAGAAGATCCCTTTGTACCACAAAACAGCGAGAAGAATAATGCCCAGCAGGGCATAGACCCCGCCAGCAGCCACACTCAACACTCCCTTCATGCAAATATCACCTCTTTTTCATACACAGCGTCCACCCCAATGACTCCAGATAGATACATCGGAATACTCCATTCAAAAACAGATAATTTTATTGTAATTTTCAGAGTTACAACAATGAGAAGTGGCAGGGGTCATCCCGGCAGCCCCGATGACTGTTGCCAGCCCACTGGCGAGGACTACAATTGTAATAAAACATGCACATTTAGTAACATTTTTATGTTAATTCGTTATAATAGAATATGGATGACGGTCGCAGCCCCTCCGGAACACCTGAATGCAGAGAATAGAAACAGAGAGTAAAGGCACTTCCAGCCGGATTTCCATGAAGGAATGCCATTCGCCACATCGCCTCATCTATGGACGGTCATACGTCCGGTCCTCAGGACTCCTGCTGACGCGGGAGATGCACGTCCCCTCCAGACCGCATCCAGTCTCTGCAGAAGACAGCCTGACGCCCGCCGGCACCAGACTCTTATGGCGGGCGCCGCTCAGGTGCAGACCCTGGTTCATCACAGCCCTGCACACCTGCCTCGATACGTTTCTGCAGACTCCTTCCATGCGACCCCATCCAGTAGAGCCTCCTGCACCGCGGACACCAGAAAAATTCCAGGTCAGGAAACTGCCTTGGGGCGTAGTCTGCCTCATGAACCTCCCTCCTGGTCGCGCGGTGGAGGAGAGCATTGCAGAGCGAGCAGCGCGTCATCCTGAGTTCGGGTTCGATGAGACCCATCCCACTGAGCTGCCTCACCTGCTCAAGCACATCCTCGGATTCTACAAGTACCGCACCCCCCTCCCTGCCGCGCCCCGCAAGCTCCCTGTCCCGCGTCAGGAGCACCCTGCCGTCCCGCGATGCAATCTCAAGAAGAATGGTATCCTCACGCCGGTTTCCCTCAGCCAGGCTGTTTGCACTGAGAGTGTCATATCCCATGAACCGGAGATACCGGGTGAGACTGCCCAGCATCCTGTCTGAAACAAACCGCAGCCGCTTCCTTTCAACGGATCTCTGAGACATACGCGATCTGCTCCCCGCACTCCGCACACTGGTGCCCGTCGAGTGACCGGAATATGCTTGTAAACCCCGTCCGTTCGATCAGGAGCGCCCCGCATGCCGGGCAGTATGTGCTCTCGCAGGGGTGGCTGAATATATTGCCAAGATATGGATAGCGGATACCGAGGCTCTTTGCCATATCATAGATCTTTTCAAGCGTCCTCACCGGGGTCGGTTCATGATCCAGCATCTTATAGTCAGGATGGAACCTCGTAAAATGCATGGGGGTGTCAGGTCCCAGGTGTTCAAGGACCCAGCGGATGAGCACCTCCATCTCCTCCTGAGAGTCATTCAGTCCAGGTATGACGAGTGTCACAGTCTCAATATGCATCCCAAGCTCCTTTGCACAGACAGTTGCATCGAGGACGGGCGCGAGGTTCGCGCCGCAGACCTCCCTGTAGAACTCCTCTGAGAATGCCTTCAGGTCGACCCTGAACGCGTTCAGCACCGGCGCCAGTTCGCGCAGCGCATCCTCTGTGATATACCCGTTTGTCACATATACGGTGCCAAGCCCCTCCTTCCGGGCAGCCGTTGCCATATCCAGGCAGTATTCATGCCAGATCGTCGGTTCATTGTACGTCCAGGAGATGCTGGCACAGCCTGCAGACACCGCACGCGCAACGCCAATGGCGGGAGGGATCTCCCTGAGTATGCTGCTACCGAGTGTTGCACGTGATATGTGCCAGTTCTGGCAGTGCCTGCAGTGGAAGTTGCAGCCGATGCTCCCCAGGGAGTAAGAATCCGTCCCTGGCAGGAAATGGAAAAGCGGCTTCTTCTCTACCGGGTCAACAGCCTCTGCGCTGACCAGCCCGTATGTGGCGGCGTACAGCGTCCCGCCCTCATTGACACGCACCCCGCAGACGCCGTGCTTCCCATCATGAATCGTGCACCGGTGCGGGCAGAGACCGCAGACGACATCCCCCCCATCGATCTTCTGATAGAGGCGCGCCTCATTGGAGAGAGGTGTTTCATGCATGACACTGAACACATCTGCAGATGTGATCTTCCACATATATATTTACAGGGGGTGAAATATTTACAGGGGGTGAACCGGCAGACGAACCCCTCAACACCTATATCAGGCACCTGCTGAAATAATATACTCGGATGAAAAAGATCACTGTTTCCATTGGTGGCTCTGTTCTCGTCCCCACGCTTGAATCCAACAACATCGCGGCATATGCATCGGTCCTGAAAAACCTTGCCAGAAGATATGAGGTCTTTGTGGTCTGCGGCGGCGGCGGGGAAGCCCGCAGGTATATCACTGCCGCCAGGGACCTGGGAGTGGATGAAGCCGCAGCCGATGAACTGGGCATTATAGTCACCCGCCTGAATGCGTCCCTCCTCATAGCGGCACTCGGTGCAGCAGCCTGCCCAGGGGTCGCGGAAGGTTATGGCAGGGCTCTGGAGTATGCCGGATGCGGCAGGATCGTTGTGATGGGCGGGGTCGTCCCTGCGCAGACGACAGATGCGGTATCGGCGGTGCTCGCAGAGCGGACCGGTGCAGACCTGCTTGTCAATGCAACATCCGTCGACGGCATTTACAGCGCTGATCCCAGAAAGGATGCGCAGGCAGTCCGCCACGACCGCCTGACACCCGCGGAGCTCCTCGAAATCATCGTCGGCAGCAGGCTGGATGCCGGTTCCAACACCATCATCGATATCGTCGCAGGAAAAGTCGTGGAGCGTAGCGGAATCCCGCTGCTGGTGATTGACGGGAAAGACCCGGAGCACCTTGAGAAAGCCATAACCACAGGGGAGTTCACCGGCACCATCGTCTCAGAATCCAGTGAATTCACGCTGCCGCTCTGATGCCCATTGGATATCGGCAGGTATTTTTGTGGAACACTCTCATTGAGTATGGCAAAAGAGAACCCGTCCGGCAATGCCGGGTGTGGTCTCACATCATCGGGGTAGTAGGGTAGCCTGGTCCATCCTAGAGCGTTTGGGACGCTTTGACGGCAGTTCGAATCTGCCCTACCCCATATCTATTATGGACAATGCTGGTGCACGGCTGATCTGCAGGGCTCTTCTGGAATGCTATGGCGGTTCAGGAAAATACCCGGTGAACCGCGGGACGCCGTTTGAGATTCTTGTTCTGACCATCCTTTCTGCACAGACCACAGATGCGTCGGTTGAGAAGATCAGGCGGCGTTTATTTGAGTGTTATCCTGACCCGCATGCCCTCGCAGGTGCAGATGTCAGGGATGTCAAGGCACTCATCAGGAGCGTCGGACTCTACCACACAAAGACACGCAACATCGTGGCAGCGGCACGCATACTGGTCGAGGAATATGGCGGCAGTGTCCCGGCTGCCATGGATGACCTCCTCAGGCTGCCGGGTGTGGGCAGAAAAACAGCAAACATAGTGCTCCACCACGCATTTGGGAAAAACGAGGGGGTGGCTGTCGATACGCATGTGAGCCGGCTTGCACAGAGGATCGGGCTGAGCAGACATACCACCCCGGAAAAGATCGAACATGACCTGATGGCACTCTTCCCGCAGAGTGAGTGGGGGCTGATCAATCACCTCCTGGTCCAACACGGACGCACCTGCTGCAGAGGATACAAACCACACTGTGAGAGATGCATCATCAATGCCAGGTGCCGGTACTACCTGAAGCGTGAAAAACAGGGATGAGCGGGAGGACGCACCGGCGCAGGAATATCAGAAGAAACCTGCCTGATATACCGCATAGCAGAGCCATGCAACTGTTGCCGAGGCAGGTATGGTCAGCACCCATGCCGCCAAAATCTCACGCACAACCCCCCACTTGACTGCTGAATACCCGCGGGTGGCACCCACACCCATGATCGAGCCGGTGATCGCATGGGTGGTGGATACAGGCACCCCGAATGAGGTGACGAATGACAGGACCACCCCCCCGGATGCCTCGGCGCAGAACCCCTGATACGGGCGCAGCTTCGTGATTTTCTTGCCCATGGTCTCCACAACACGCCACCCGCCAAAAAACGTGCCGAGAGAGATGGCGGCACATGACCCGAGAATCACCCATATCGGCACGGTAAAATCCGAGAGCATCCCTTCAGCAACGAGAACTGCAGTGATGATACCCATGGCATTCTGCGCATCATTGCTCCCGTGCCCGATCGCATAGAACGAAGCAGACGCCAGCTGAAGTTTTCTGAAGATGTTGTCCATCACGACAGGACTGCGGTTTCTTGAAATTCTCGTAATAACTGATCCCACAAGATATGCAACAGTGTAACCGAGCGTGGGGGAGACGATCATGAAGATCAGGACCGCTAAGATCCCCGTGATCTGCACAAGCCCGGTTATTACAAGCACCGGGACGACGAGAGAGATGCCTGAGATCAGCCCCACCCTGGCATACTTCCACCTGTCCTCCCCCTTGCGGTGTGCCACTGCTGCAAGTCCGGCGGCGCAGACTAGCGCCCCGGCAGCGGTGTAGAGTATGAGAGAGAACACCACATCCACAGACGGCCAGATGACCCCCCCGATGCCGAGGCTGGCGACACCCGCACCGATAAGACCCCCGATGAGGGCATGACTGCTTGAGATCGGGATACCAAAGTAAGAGGCGATGGCGACCCAGAGGATCGCTCCGATCATCGCCATCAGGATCATCTCGGATGTGATAAGACCGGGATCGACGATGCCTTTGCCGATGGTCTTTGCGATGGCGGTGGTGAAGAAGAGCGGTCCGAGAAGATTAAAGAAGGCTGCAAGCCCCACCGCCTTGATGGGAGAGAGCACCCGCGTGACAACTACGGTGGCGATGGCATTTGCTGCATCATTCAGACCATTTACAAAATTAAAGAGGAGGGCAAGGGCGATTGCAAGGATTACTATGGTATTCATGTGTTCATGAATGCCTAATCGCTATATCGCTCAGCACATTTGCGGCGTCCTCGCACTTGTCAGTGGCGCGTTCAAGGTTTTCGTAGACGTCCTTCAGTTTGATGATTTCAATGGCGTCATCTGTCCTGAAGAGGTCGCTGATCGCATGCCCGAGCACATCGTCGGCGAGGTTCTCCAGCCTGTTGATCTCTATGCACCGCTCCTCTATCGAGACAGGGTCCTTCATGATCCTGATCCCCTTCACGGCAGCAGCTATCTCTGTGACAGACAGGTGGATGATCTTTGATAATTCAATCATGTGGGGGTCGGTATTATCGATGCCATATATGTGCATCTGGTGCACCACACCGTTGATGTAATCGAGAATGTCATCAAGCGCCGAGGCAAGGCGCGAGATCTCTTCCGGTTCAAGCGGGGTGATGAATGTCCTGTTGAGAAGTTCATATATCTCATGCGTAACCTCATCGCCCCTGTGCTCTATCTCCTTCATCTGGTGGCACTTGCTACCGACATCGGTGTAATCATCAATGAAACCGACAAGAAGTTCAGCCCCCTCCAGCACCGTCTCTGCCAGTCTCTCCATGAGATCAAAGAACTGCCTGTCCTGCGGTATAATCCACTCTTTAATACCCACAATGCATCCCAGATTACATAGTGGCACCGAGGTAAAAAAGCATCTGATCCGGGGTTGGAGGAACAGGTCAGAAGAACAGGGTGATGCAGGCTATTTGGGACGGCTCATCTCTTTGACACTGATTTCCAGAGGCTATGCCCACACAGGCATTTGATGGTGATCATACCTGATCTCCGGCGTCATGGGGGAGACATCTCATGACCCTCAGGGAGCTTATGAAACCTCATGATCCTCAGAAGCGCGGGTACTGAGTATGATACTTTCAAGGGAACGTTTCGGGACGTGATGAATGCCATCGCCATCCCGCCAGTATCTGGTATCCCCATCATCACCAAGCGGTTCGAGAATCACTGATTCTGCCGGATAGCCTATCGCAAGAACGAGATGGATCTCGTACTTCTCAGGCAGCGAGAGAATACTCCGCAACTCGTCTTTAAGAATGGAGCCCAGCATGCAACCCCGCATTCCCCTCTCTGTAGCTGCCAGCAGGATCGTCTCTGCCGCGATGCCGATATCGATCTTCGGGTCAGGGTGGCTGTTCTGCTCTGTCACCATGATGATGTAGGCAGGCGGCATCTCCCCTTCCCCGGGACCGTCCCAGTCAGGCAGATCACGCGCCCAGAGAAGACATGACCGTATCCTGACAGTTTCACCCGGATCTGTCGAGAGGACATACCGCAATGGCTGGAGGTTTCCGCCAGAGGGGCAGAAGCGTGCAATATCAATCAGTTCGGTGAGCGTCTCACGGGAGATGCGTCTCTCTTCCTGGTAGCGGCGAGTGCTCCTGCTCTGCTTCACAAGGTCCCTGATGCAATCCTCCATGATAGAGATGTAGATGACTGATATTAAAACCCAACTTTGCCAGTT
>DARA01000044.1:917-13290 GCA_002503135.1 Methanomicrobiaceae archaeon UBA207 | reverse complement strand
TCGGAGATGAAATTGTGAGTTTCCAGGTTTTTGTCAAACAAAAATCAATGGAAGCCATCAACGAGCTGCCGGGAAAGACCGGGAGGATCATTTTCGATGCACTCAAAGGTCTTGAAAACAACCCCTGGCCAGGCGCCGGTGGCGACAAAGAGAAACTCTGCCTTGAAGAGAGTATGGAAGTATACAGGCTTCATATCGGGAGAACCTATACCGCATTTTATACTATTGATACCAGAGACCATGTAGTCCGGGTCCATGATGTCATGACAATCGGGCAGGCACATAAGAAATACGGCAGGATGTAATGTGGACTGCGTAGTCATCAGAGTCGAACGAATCTATCTCGCGGGGTGAAACGAGTGGGAGTGAGTCTAGCGCTCCACACGGTTCAGGTCGTCCTCCTGACTGCCGCTGAGATTCAGGGTGGAAAACTCACCTTCTTCAGGCAGTACCATCATGAACTTGGGTGTAGTGTCCAGCTGCACCACTGCCTCCCCGACAACAAAGTCGAGGACGTGCCCCCCTGCCGTCCGATCACTGGTCAGGAAATGGAGATGGTAACCAGGGATGTTGAGCCCGCTGACAAACGCGGGCGACCAGACCCCCACGGCAGTGCCATTGACATCATGAAACTCGAAGATGTTCTGGTGCTCGACTACCTCAACGAGTTTTGGGTAGGGTTTGTGCTGTTCCGGGATGCTGCGGGTCTTCATATATGAGAACCGACCGTCCATGCGGATCGCATAGAAAAGGTTCCGGGAGGAGAGCTCACCTGTAATGAGATCTTTCGTCTCACTGTAATTCAATCCGCTATCGATGGGAAACGTGGCATCGACGTCAAAAAATGTCACGGTGGCAAAGGGCGTGGTCGTGGCGTCAGAGACGATATATGCACTTCCGTTCATGGGCACGATGTAGCACGTTCCGTCCACCGCGATCATCTCACCGCCCAGCCTGTCCGCACAACCGATGCCAAAGTCCCCGTGCTGTTTCACCTCACTGAACGGCACCATGCCGTCATAGAGACCTTCGAGAAGTGCGTTGATGGTGGATACCTGGTAGATTACCTCCCTGTCTGTAAAAACATCTTCACTTTGAGGGGGATTCATCACGAATATGGCTGCTATACCGACCGAAGCCACCAGGACGGCTGAGAGAATGAGGAGAGAGATTCCTTTCATGGTTGATCACTGTTCTTTGCGCTTGCGTGCAGGGAAGTATCTTGCAGGGATATGGTATAAAAACGCTTCATGCGTCATGCCCGTTTCATGAGAGATGATGAATCCAGGGTAGTGTACCGATTTTTCTGCAATTTTTACTATATCACCAATTCCACTTCCCCTGCTGCAATTGGGCGGCACTGGATTTTGCCCAGGTGTGCGTCCCGCATGACAACATCGATCCTGCGTGAAATGTCAGCAGTGTAATACGCCTCTCCGCACCTGTCGCAGATGTATGCGGGAACATCCTTGATGATGATCACCTCGTCTCCCACCCGCGCCATAAATTCGCTCTTCCCTTCGTGAAGCGTCCCTTTACAGAACGTGCAGCGGTCCGGAATCATTTTTTACCTCTCCTCTTTCTTGCATCAATCCATTGATCTTCATCTGGATTATAAACGGTGATCACCCGCAGATGATCTTCACACATTCCCAGTACTACATGATGGGGCTGACCCTCTATAAAATCAAGCATGAGCAGAGAGGGGCAGGGGTCATCATCAGGGTATGACTCCAATGATATCGCCGGACTTGATGACACGGATCAGATCATCAGTGGAGATGTTGCGTTCAAACATCCTGATTCGGGCATGTTGTGAAATGATGAATGAATCTCTGTCTGCGAGTTTGGCGATTCTGTCCTTATCCATTGTCATGTCCCTGCCTCCACACGTGCAATCAGCAGCGTTTCTTATTCTCTCACGTACGAGTACGATACCATAACAGTTATGTTATGTCCTAATAACGTCCCCATCCCTCTCTTCTCACGCCACCAACACCAACCCCTTCCATGGCAGACATATGCACCACTATCTGCACAATAGAGAAGAGGAGAGGGATGAGAAAATGACTGAAAAGCGACAGCGATAATATGAGGATAAACTCCCCAGAATGAATGTCAGACCATCAACAGATGCCCCATACCCCACGAAAACGTCTGCGATGTATCTAAATTCATAGATGCGCTTTGCAAAGATATTATTTCACGAATTCAGCCTGACGATATTTCTTGTATCATCAAAAAAGAGAGTGGGCTCGCTGAGATTCGAACTCAGGATCCCCGCCGTGTGAAGGCGATGTCATAACCAGCTAGACCACGAGCCCGCAGTGCATCGACCGGGAATTGAACCCGGGCTATTGGCTTGGAAGGCCAAAGTCATGCCACTAGACCATCGATGCTGTTGTGCCTTCCTATATTGTTTGGGGGACTATTATTCTTTTTCATCAGCCCTGCGAGAACCCGCTCCCGAGCGCCTGACACACTGCGGGAAGGCGGGGGGCAGGGTCAGAGGGGACGGCGGCACGATGGCAGGTGGGATGTGCGGGAACAGGGCGGGTCGGAGAGGGTCAGGGAACCACGACAGTGATGGAGGGCAGGACGTGGATTAGGGAGGGGTCTCCGGAGAGGGCGGCAGCCCCGGCGTCACGGGACCCGGAGTTCCTCCTCAATCAGTTCCAGGGCTGCGATACGCTTCTCAAGGGACGGGTGCGTGGAGAAGAGTTCCATCAGGGTATTCCCAGAGAGTGCAGGTATGATGAAGAAGGCGTTTGCACCTTCCACCTCCTGCTTCTTCTCACGCGGCACCTGGTCCATGCGCCCGCTGATCTTCTCCAGCGCAGACCTCAGTGCCCCGGGGTTTTCCGTGATATATGCACTCCCGCGATCCGCAGCAAACTCACGATACCTTGAGAGCGTCCTGATGAGGAGCGTGCTCACGACCCAGACGACCACTGATGCGATGATCACGAGTATCCAGGGGTTGCCCTCGCGCCTGCTGCCGCCGAGAGCGACGAAGAACCAGCTTCTCATCAGCATGAACGCGACCATGGAGATGAAACTGGCGATGGTGAGGACCAGGACATCCCTGTTCTTCACATGACTCAGCTCATGAGCGAGCACCGCCTCGAGCTCCGTCTTCGACAGCAGGCGGAGGAGGGAGTCAGTGACCGCGACAACCGCATGGCGCGGACTCCGTCCGGTCGCAAACGCATTCGGGACCGGGGTCTGCATCACAGCGATGCGCGGCATAGGGATCTCTGATCCCGCACAGAGGCGTTCGACGGTCTGATAGAGCTCCGGGTATTCGTCATGCTCCACAATATGGGCACCCGTGCTCCAGAGCACGAGCTTGTCGGAGTAGAAGTACTGGAAGAATGTCATCCCGCACACAAGGAGGATGAGCCATTCGATACCGACGCCCAGTGCCAATAATACAGCCAGGAAGATGAGGTACACCAGAAAGAGGAGGAAGATCGTCCCCAGCATCCTGACACTCAGTCCAATGTCGCGCTTCCATCTCATTGATAAGATATCGTCACCGGAAGATATTAAAATATCCAGTGCCGGGTCAGGGGATGTGCCGGGCGCATGACCCTGTACAGAAGAGAGAGGTAGAAATCCCGCACTATCTCTAGAAGACCGGACATCCTTCAAAGTGGTTCTCAGGGTATAAACGCAGATCCGGGTGCAGTGCACAGGAAAAACGCCGGGCGCAGGGAGAAGTCAATCCTGCTCCCGCTGCCATTATTATGACTGGAGTGAAATTATTGCAGGTGGATCGAATGGAGCTGAATGAAGTAACGATCAGCAGAGCCATCGTAGCTGAGCAGGCAAAGGTGTTCATCGATTACCTTGAGATGGACGTGGCAGTCGTCGGCGGAGGACCATCAGGGCTGACCTGTGCCGCCATCCTCGGCGAGGAGGGGATCAAATGCGGCGTTATTGAGAAGAAACTCTCCATAGGCGGGGGGATGTGGGGCGGCGGGATGATGCTGCCCCGCATCGTCGTACAGGAGAGTGCCCGCCGCCTGCTCGACAAGTTTGGCATCTCCTATACCGAATACGAGACAGGATACTATGTGGCACGCTCTGTTGAAGCGGTCTCAAAACTGACGGCTGCCGCAGCCACAGCAGGGGTTGAGTTCTTCAATCTCACCACGGTTGAGGACGTGATGGTCAAGGGGGACGGGAGAGTGAGCGGTCTTGTCATCAACTGGAGCCCGGTTAAGATGGCGGGGCTCCATGTGGACCCCCTGACACTCTCGTGCAGGTACACCATCGACGCCACAGGTCATGATGCAGTCGTGGCGCACATGCTGCAGCACAAAACCGGAGACCTCACCGTGAAAGGTGAAGGCTTCATGTGGGCAGAGCAGGCAGAGTCAGGAGTTGTCAGGCACACCAGGGAGGTCTACCCCGGTCTCATCGTCACAGGGATGGCGGCAAATGCGGTTGCCGGTGAGCACCGCATGGGACCTGTCTTCGGAGGCATGCTCCTCTCAGGTGAATACGCCGCCCATCTCGCAATAGAGAGCCTGCGCAGATAACAGGAGGAGTCAGGGGCACCCCGCATCTCTGGTCCGCACCCCCTGTGAGGGGGCGTTCACAGATACACAACTTTTTTACATAAAAGATCCGACCCATTACTATGGATGATGCCGACCCGGTAGCACTGGAGGACGTGGCATATGGGATCTTTGAGATCTTCCTGAACATGAAGATGCGCGCCACCGGGACGTATCTCTTCGAACTCGTTGAACAGGGCACTGACTTCAGGGAGCGGTTTGAGACCATATTCAGGGAATTTGAAACCGATTACGCCCAGCTTGCAGAGGCGCTGCTCAGGCGGTTTGGAAGCACTGAGACCATCTATGCGATGATCCGCGATGGAGAGGGCGTCTACCCCTCAAAGACCACGCAGATGTACTGGATCGTACAGGACGCACCTGCCGCCACTGCAGAGGAGACGGCTGACAGTGAGATCGGTGGGAAATGGCTTATATTCGTCGCCAGGGACACCGTCGATGAAGCCTGGAGACAGATCCGCAACGCGACCTGTACCGGCGAACTGGGCGTATCAGCGAAAGTCAGCACCGCAAAACCAAATCCTGACTCAAGAGACGAACGCTATGTAATCTATACCTACACAAAGGACTGGAGGGAAGAGGAGGACGTGATGCGGGTGCGGGAACGTCTGCGGGACCTTGGTTTTTCCGAGCGCATCGGCTATAAACGCAATATTGAAACCTACCGTGGCGAGTACAGCGAAAAAGGGAAGAGAGTTACGTACTATTCCGCATAGCAGAACGCAGACGCGAAAAAAAGACTATCCTTTCCTCTCACGCGATTTCTGACGGAGATTGCTATAGCCGCACTTGCGGCAGCGTGTTGCACGAATCGCATTCCGTGCATTACATTTCATGCAGATCTTTACATTGAGTAACCGTACTTCTGCTTCTGCGAACCGTGCCATGAATCAACACCACCTATTCGGTTCTATATACAACGGCGTCGCGCATATTAAGAGTTGTCGTCAGGGCGCACCCTGTCGTCAGCCATGGAATCTGCCTCGAGCCACTCACCAAATGCCCTGAGTGCACGGGCGCGGTGCGAGATCTGGCTCTTATCTGCAAGCGGAATCTCGGCGAGAGTCTTCCCGCCCACCTCAAAGATCGGGTCATAGCCGAACCCTTCCGAGCCCCGTGGCTGGACGAGCACCCCTTCAATCCTGCCCCTGAATATCCTGGTGACACCGCCGCGCACAAATGCGATCGCGGTTTCAAAATAGGCAGACCTGTCCTCAATGCCGTCCACCAGCTTCAGGATCCCCTCATTTCCGATGGTATCCTGGACATATGCTGCATACGGACCAGGAAAACCATTGAGTGCCGTGACATAAAAACCGGTGTCATCCACGATGAGGGGACGGCGGAGCGCCTCCCATGCATAACGCGCCTTCTCCTCTGCGATCACGCCCACATCCTCGTGCCGGCATTCAGGGGACTCAAATGGCACATGCTCCACTTCAAGGATGCCGGCAAAATATGCGGCGACCTCCTTCACTTTATGCGGGTTGCCGGTGACCACTGCCAGTTTCACAGGTACCGCCCCCGCATCTCCACCTCATGTTCGCGCAGAAGCACATCATCCACCTCTCTGAACTCCTCCCTGTAACCCTCGATAAATGCCGCCTTCAGGTCATCTGACCCTGGTGCGGTGCTCTTAAGGGTCTGGAAGAAGACATGGACATCCACGCCACGCGACTCAATCTCTGATGAGACATGGGAGAGTCCGAAATCTATCATGACACACCTCCCGTCCCGCATAATCATATTGCTCGTTGTCAGGTCACCATGGATGATGCCTGCACTGTGCAGTTTCCCGACACTCACTCCGGCTTCCCGCACATTTCCGGCATTCATCACCTGCTTCAGCATCTCCCCATGCACCCGCTCCATCACGAGTGTATCGCCGGTGATATCACGTATCACAGGTGTAGGGACACCGGCACGCCGCGCCATGGCGATGATCCTGGCTTCTGCACGGGTGCGTTCTGCGATCAGCCTCCTGTCAAGCGCCTCTGCCCGGTAGTGTTTGCCGACCCGCTTCTTGACCACATCGTCCCCATGCAGGCTGACCACTGCCTCAGCCCCGCGCACCTCACCGTCAGAGAGGGTGCCAGCATCCCGATACCAGGACCCGGCGGCTCCATCATCATCCTGCCAGGTCACTTCCACCTCATCTGCCCGGTACCCGGGTTTTACATGAGATTCCCTGACAGGGAGCGAGTGCCCGTGCTCAAGCATGAGTTTTCCGGTATAGGCAATCATCGCGCCATTGTCACCGAGATACCTCTGCTCAGGGAGATGAAAATGCGCGCCCCGGTCCTCGCACATCAGGGACAGCATCTCCTGGAGACGCCTGTTCGCACCGACACCGCCCACAAGGAGCACCTCATCCTTTCCGGCATGGGCGAGTGCACGCTCAGTCACCTCGACGCACATCGCAAACGCCGTCTCCTGCAATCCACAGCAGGCATCCTCCAGAGATGCGTGCGCCTCCTGCGCCGCGCTGACCAGACCTGAGAATGCCAGGTCCATGCCCTTCACGGTATATGGCAGGTCTATGTAATGCCCCTTCTCAGCCAGCCGCTCCACGACAGGACCGCCGGGATGCGGGAGGTGGCGGGACCTGGCGAACTTGTCAAGCCCATTGCCGATGCCGATATCCAGTGTCTCCCCGAAGATGCGGTACCTGTGATTCAAAAAGCCGAGCACCTGGGTATTTGCACCGCTCGCATAGAGCACGATCGGATCGCGGCAGCCGGTTGCAAAACGCCCGATCTCGACATGCGCCACACAGTGGTTCACACCCACCAGCGGGACATCCAGGGCGAGGGCAAGTGACCTGGCGGCAGTTGCAACTGTGCGGAGACAGGGACCAAGTCCGGGTCCCTGTGAGAATGCGATGCCTGAGATGGAGTCCCACCCGACACCCTCCATCACCCTGGAGATGACCTCCTTCATCACCGTCGCGTGGTGCTGGGCTGCCTCGCGCGGATGGATCCCGCCGCATGGCGGCGTATAGGCATGAGAATGAAGGGAGACGAGATCGTCACCAAAAACTGCGGCACTGAGATTCCATGCAGTGCCCTCAATCCCAAGCACCTGTCCGCCATCCGGCATAAAAAACCCTGAAAAACCAAAAATTATATGTTAAAATGAGACTCCTGCCAGAGGCAGGTGCGTCTCACTCTTTAAATTCCGTATAACCGCATTTGCCGCAGGCAACACGGTCGGCATGCTCAGCCATCAGGACACCTGGTCCGCAGCGCGGGCAGCTCCGCTTCTGTAGAGTGACCTTGTCACCATCCAGTTTATAGAATGATCCCCTCTTCACAGCCATCTTCATGCCTCACCCACTTCTCCGGCAACGCCGCGCTCCATCAGATACTTCTCCTCAAGCCGGTCGCGGGTCTCTTTGTCATCATAGATGCGGATTACGCCCCTGACCCGCATCTCGCCATACCTGCTCTTCAGCGAGTCCAGTACTGCAAGATCTGGATCGAGACTGAGGAGTGCGCAGCATTTGCCGATGATCTCTTTCCTGGACGGTGTCGGTCCGTCGTATGTGAGGGTGAACGACACTTCTCTCCTCTTCAGGAGCTCGTTCCTCTCGTCGCGTGTAAATTCAAAGTCCATCAATATCCCTAAAATATTGTCCACCTCGTTATTTAAAACATGGTACCGCAGGGAGAGGGGAGGCATTCATTCCCTGACAAATAGGTTCAGGAGAGATGCAGCTGTAACTTTCGCCTCTGAATCCACGATGCGGACAACCACACCTTCCCAGGGCTGCCCGTACAGGATGATGGCACCTTCAGGAGCGGCAAGCACCAGAGGGATGACCGCAAGGTCCTCCTCACCGTCAACAAAGATGACTGCCGGAGGCTGTCTGACAGCATCCCGGACCGAGGTGATCAATTCGTCGGTCAGGGTGCCAGCCGGATTCTTTGCATGCAAACGCCGTGCTGAGAGGAACACCGGGGTCCGCCGACATGGCACCCGCATCGTATAACCATCAATGATGGCAATATCAGGGGTCATGCCCCGCATGACAAGGTTGTACGTAACAACATCGCCCACGGTATATACCACATGACCCTTCAGAAGAGGGATGATCTCATCGAGCGACCGGTGGAGCACCCCAAATGGTTTTTTAAACCGGTCCCGCACACCCTCAGGGAGACGGAGCATCAACGGACCTTCAGGGCGTACCGACCAGGCAGTGAGATATTCATCTTGCGGGCGATATCTGACTGTTCCGGATCAATGATGATGAGATATCCTGCCCAGTCATCACTCAGATTGGAAGTGCCGCAGATCACGCATGACTCGCCATCCACAAACCGGTGGCATTCCATGCAGACTTTTGCCTGTTTTTTACGAGCTGCCATCATCACTCACCGTTTCACTCTGCATCTCCTCTTCCAGCCAGCGTTCAGCTCCAAGACCTGCCTGCCGCATGGTGAGCCCGATCTTGCTCTCCTGAGGTTCGCGTTCATTCAGTGAGAGAGACACAACCCGCGCCCTGACCGCATCTCCAACCGCGAGGAAACGCTGTGAGTCCTGACAGATGAGTCGTGAGTTCTTCTCGTCATAATTGATATAATCATCAGATATCTGGCTCACATGCAGCATCGCATCGATGGGACCGAGACTTATGAATGCACCGAAACTGGTGGTCTCAACGACGCTACCCTCGATGACCTCCTGCAGGGCAAGACGAAGCACAACCGCATCGAACCTGGCACTATAATATACCGCACCGTCGCCGGGAATGATCTCACCCTCACCGATATCCAATAGTTTTGTCACGGCGATGAAGACCCCGAGGTCCTTATCGATACCGCCCTCCAGCTGCTCCTGCAGCACACTGATGATGACTTTGTTCAGGTCATCTCCAAGGCGATCAGGCGGGACCCTCACCTTGTCCTCAAGTGTTACAATATAATACATACTCTCCCTTTATCCCCGGATTAGTTCCAGTTTTTGTTGTTTTCTCATTGATACTACGCCGATGCCACGTTCAAGCAGGGTGTTCCTGAGGTGCCTGTCATTGGTGACGACGATGCAGCCCCCGGCTTCCGCATATGCGACCAGGCGATCATCAACTGACCCTGGATGCAGCCCTGTGGAGATGATGGTCGATCGTTTCGCAAGTTCCATCCCCACCCGTGCCGCTGCTGCGTCTCTGCCGCCTCCTTCTGCAATTCCCTGCAATTCATTCATCACACCCTCAGGCACCAGGCATTCATAGATTCCAAAGAGGGATGTCAGCTCAGCATAGATGTCGATCCCAAACTGAACAGGCATCATCAGAGCATTCGCATCCAGCAGGATCTTTATCCTGCCAGTATCCCCATACCGATCAATCGCCATCGTCCGCCCACCTGCCGGCTGATCGCAATCCGTGCACCAGGTTCCGCACACACAGGTCGCTTCAGGACAGCCTCGACCATATTCTTCTTTGTATTCACAACGACTCCGACCGTCACCGCCGTCCCGACAGAGAGCATGAGTGGCTCATTGTGCTTCAGTGGTTCGATGATCAGCTCATGGTCAGAACCGACGACCCGGTCCATGAGAGAAACTTCAAACCGCAGGTGCTCCCAGACAGCCGGCAGCTTCCCGATATGCCCTGCCACCTGACCGGCAAGTGTGTCGCTCTTCGTGATCGCAGGATCGAGTTTGGTGCCAACACCGAGCAGCCCTCCGGGAGTGGCTTCCGCCACCCGTTTCGTCCCGGCAGTGATCGACGTGATCTTTGTTGTGATCGGCTCCCACTTCACCCTGTTTTCAACCTGGATCTGCCTTCCGGGACGTATCTCGATATCGTCGGACTCCCTGAGCGCCCCCCTGATCAGTGAGCCGCCGATGACGCCGCCTTTCAGGTCCTTCCAGCCGCAGCCGGGTTTGTTGATGTCAAAAGAACGGGCGATCAGCAGGAGGGGGTCGGCGTCCGGGTTGCGTTCGGGTTCAGGGATACGCTCATCAAGCGCTCTGATCAGGGCGCCGAGATTGATGCCCTTCTGCGCAGATACCGGCACCACAGGGGCGTTCTCTGCAATCGTGCCCTTCACAAACTTTTTTATCTGCTCATAGTGCTTCAGTGCCTGCTCCTGCGGGACCACGTCGATCTTGTTCTGGACGATCACAATGTTCCTGATGCCCACCAGTTCAAGCGCCATCAGGTGCTCCTTCGTCTGCGGCTGTGGACAGGGTTCATTTGCCGCGATGACCAGCATGGCGCCGTCCATGAGCGCCGAGCCTGATAGCATCGTCGCCATCAGCGTCTCGTGACCCGGAGCATCGACAAATGAGACCGTCCTGAATGGCACCGTCTTCTTCCCGCAGACAGGGCACGCTGAACCAGCCGAATATGCATCATCGCCTTTACAGGAGGGGCATTTATAGAATGTCGCATCGGCATAGCCGAGACGGATGGATATGCCCCGCTTGATCTCCTCACTGTGGCGGTCGGTCCATTCCCCGGTCAGGCTGCTGACGAGAGTCGTCTTGCCGTGATCGACATGACCGACCAGACCGATATTTACGCCGGGTACTGAAACATCATGCAAAAATAATCAAACCTCCTTAAATCATAGTAATGACAGTATATATAACCCTCTTCGGGCAGGGGCGTCGGGTGGTACCCCACCCGTGTACATCCTGATATAAATCATATCATTTTTATGTTAAATATTTCTAGCGGCAGGCAGAGCGGTCCCTGACAGTGACCGGAGACAACACCTGCACCAACTGGGATACCAACACCGGCATCCGGAACAGCCACAGGGATGCCACCCACACCCGGTTTTGAAGCCATAGCAGCTGTCATCGGACTTGTGACCAAAACCATATTTTCACCCCTGCATACCATGCCACCCCTGCCACTGCATACCATGACAGCACACTTTGTAAGAAAAAATCCCGGAGAACTACCGAAAAAGTAAATATGAGATGAATCAAATTACGGAACTGTGTGGTGAAGTTGTGACAAATGACATAGATCTTTCACGGATTGGCATCTCGCTGCCAAAAAACCTGCTCGACAAATTTGATGAGATCCTGCATGTAAGGGGTTATTCTTCACGATCCGAGGGGATACGTGATGCCATCAGGAATTATATCACATATTACCAGTGGATGTCGGATGTGAAGGGTGAACGGCAGGGCGTCATCACCATAATTTATGATCACGAACAGCGCGGGCTGCTCCATACCCTCACAGAGATCCAGCATGAATACACCAATATCATACAGGCATCCATCCATTCGCATATCAGCCATGACAAATGCCTTGAGATCATTCTGCTGCGCGGGGACGGGTCCGTCCTGAAGACGATCGCAGAAAGGCTGATGGCGCAGAAAGGCGTGGAGTCGGTGAAACTGACCACCATACCGATTGAGCCCTAACCGCCGCCCTCACAGAGCTCGTCTGTAGGTCGCCATTCCTCTTCGATACTGGTGGCAGCCTCCCTCTCCTTCTCCAGCACTTTTTTATACCCTTCTTTCCGTGACTTGCGGCGTTTCTCCACATGACTGACAGGGATCAGGTGGTCGACCCTGTAGAAGAGGTCCGTGGCATCGAGCCCGGCAAAGGCGATGCCATCGATCTCCTCAATCCTCTCCACCCTGCCGGTCGTGCCGGTCCTGGGATACCTCGCCACCATCCCGACTGCGATCTCATCCACATTCATCTCATCCGGGCAAGGAGACCCCATCCGTGAGGGTGGGGAGGAATTGCCCTTTTCACCTCTATTGACTTTCTGTAATACATAAATATTTCACCTATTGATACACATATATGA
>DARA01000044.1:0-592 GCA_002503135.1 Methanomicrobiaceae archaeon UBA207 | reverse complement strand
GTGATTCGGACACTCACGTTCAAACTTCGGTTGCCTGAAGGTGGCCGCGTGGCACTCATCAGTACGATGAAGGCGTACACTGCTGCCTTCAACGAGTCGTCCAAGTGGGGATTTGAGAATCACACTTACAACAAATTCAGAAATCATACGGCAACCTACGGGCATGTACGTGAGTCTGTCCCGGATCTCCCCTCCTCTCTGGTGCAGTGTGCGCGAGACTCTGCCTGTGATGCGCTGAAAGTCGTAAAGTGCAAACGCCTCCCGGAACGAATACCACTCGCCGCCATGCGTTACAATCAGCGGGTCATCACGGTCAACCTTATTCACGGAATCGCAACCATCGCATCGGTCAGAGGCAGGATAAAATCCGGATTCACCATTTCCGATCACTGTAAGAAGTACCTGCACGGCGTGATTAAGTCGTCCACGGTCTCTTACAGGAAACAGAGCAGACAGTGTTTCCTGCACGTTCAGATGGAATTTCCCAGTCCCGAACTGGTAACCGAACCACTCACGACACTCGGTATTGACAGAGGTATCGTCAATATCGCCGTCTGCTCTGATAACATATTCTTTAACTCTAAACCGGTTA
>DARA01000071.1 GCA_002503135.1 Methanomicrobiaceae archaeon UBA207 | reverse complement strand
AATCTCAAGCAGATTGACAAATGCGCGGTTTTCCTGGTGTCCGATGGTGCCGTCATAGAGGATCCGGCTCTCCAGTCTGCCCTCGCTTGCTGCAGCTGCAATGGCTGCCAGTGCCATGGCACTTGAAATGGCGTCAGGGTCAGGGTTGGTGTGGACGACGATGCCCAGTGCCCCATCTGCCTCTGAGAGGTAGTCATACAGGCGTCGTGCCATACGCGAAGAGATGAGCTTTCTGGTATGGTGGACGGCTGCCTTTGCAACCACTTCCTGTGGGTAGATGACGAGGTCTGCCCCGGCATCCCTGAATGCATCCTCACTGACCGGGTCGATCGTCCTGACGATGATATGGCTTTTTGGGTGCACATTCCGGGCTGTCCTGACCACAGCGAGGTTCGCCTCTTTGTCATTGCTCATGACAAATATGACTCCGGGTGCCGGCAGCCCCTTAAAGAGGTTGGGATCATTCTGATCCCTTACAAATGCCTCGTACTTCTGGTCACGGAGGTCCTCTACCCGTTTCTCATCTTGATCGACGAGGATGATGTCATCGGTCTCCTTGATCAGCTCCTCGGCAATGTTGTAGCCCGTGCTTCCGCATCCGAGGATGAGATATTTTGTGTGATCGTTTGGTACCTTCGTTGGTACTTTTTTTGGTACCTTTTTTGGTGCCTTTGCAACTGGGTCCGGCATGCGTACACTCACTTATGCGTAATAGACTCTTCACATTCCCTCATATTAATTGATTGCAGGATCTCTCTGGTGCCTGATTACACAAGGTTTATGTCTGGGGATTGACAATTTTCTAAGGTTGTTCTGGTGGGCCTGTAGCTTAGCTGGCAGAGCGACGGACTCTTAATCCGTAGGTCAGGGGTTCAAATCCCTTCAGGCCCGTTTTCTGGATTTATAGTTAGGAACGTCACGTTTCGACTATACTCTTCTGATATCCGCTCATCAGCCCCGGCGCTCCCCTGCACTCCTGCGGCACCTGGCATCACTGTACCTGGCATCACTTTTTTTCTGTGATGCGATCAGATCTTCTCTGGTATATGCGTGTCACTGTCATCTCCCCCCTGATCTATACCTATGGCGCGATGCTGATCAGCGGAGTCCTCAGGGATGCAGGATATGATGTAACACTCAGGCGTGACCTGGATGCCGGAGACGCCGATGTGGTCCTCCTCTCCCTGTATTCGACGATGCATCTCCTTGACGGGAAGATTCGGTCATTTGTGCGCTCCCGCCATGACAGGGGTGCGACGACTTATGCCGGCGGTCCGGTCTCGGCATACCCGGAGATTGTGATGGGTGAACTGGACCTGGATGCCGTGGTCGTCGGAGAGGGGGAGGAGACCGTTATCAGGCTTCTGGATGAGGGGGTGGCAGGCGATCTCGATGGGATCGCCTACCGTGAGGGAGGCGAAGTGAGCATCACACCGCCGGCACGACACGCCCCTATGGAGCGCCCGCTGCCCCTCATCCCTGATGATATCGGCGGGCAGAGCATCAGGGGCGCAAATGTGTATGTCGAGACGCACCGCGGGTGTATCGGCGCCTGCACCTTCTGTCAGGTCCCCAGGTTTTTTGGGAGGACGATCAGGAGCCGCAGCATTGCGGATGTCCTTGCAGAGGTGAGGGCGTTCCGGGATAAGGGGGTGCGGCGAATCTCCATAAGCGGCGGCACAGGCTCACTCTATGGCTACAGTGACGGCACCTTCAATACCACTGCGTTTGTGGAACTGCTTGAGGGCATGGCTGAGGTGATGGGCAACAGGAATGTATCTTCGCCTGATATCAGGGTGGACTGCATCAATGATGAGATCCTTGAGGCGATCCGCAGGTACACCATAGGATGGATCTTCTTTGGGATTGAATCAGGGAGTGACCGCATACTCCGCCTGATGGGGAAGGGCGTGACCACAGACCAGGTGGTGGACGCGGTCAGCGCGTGCCGCCGGCACGACCTGAAGGTGGCAGGCAGTTTCATAACCGGGTATCCCACAGAGACGGATGAGGAGTATCAGGAGACGAAAGATCTCATTGAGGCTCTCTCCCCCGATGATGTGTTTGTGAGCGCTGCAGAACCGATTCCAGGGACCCCGCTCGCCGACCTGGTCCTGAAGACGCCGGATGAGGAGAACCCGGCATTTGTCAGGCACACCGGCGACTACAGGTCACTGAACCTGATGGAGAATGAGGCGCGGGCATTTGACCTGATGATGCATGCCGATCTATTCAAACCCGGGCTGCATGTGGTGACTGCGGAAGTCTTTGACTCTTACCTGAATGAGGCGCGCGGGCAGGGCAGGGATATACGGGCGGTATCAGACCTGCTCTTTCGCTATGGTGATCATGTAGGGTAAAATGGATGCGGGAGGGATCAGGTTCTGTCACGACCTGAGTATTTCAAAATTAAAATTGAAACTTTATTTTGAATTGGAGTGATCTACATGCAATGCGAGATAATTCTGGATGATTGTGAAAACTATCTGAAACAAAATCACTCCCGGCAGTTTGATCTGACGTTTCTTGATCCTCCATTTAACCAAGGTAAATCTTATAACGGTCACAATGACCAAATGGAGCCATCAGAATATTGGGATTGGATGAAACGGGTATGTACACTAATTTTTGATCGGACTTCTGAGGGTGGCGCCATATATTTTATGCAGAGGGAGAAAAATACACAATTTGTTCTGGAAACATTGGATGCAGCGGGCTGGATCTATCAAAACCTTATTATCTGGAAGAAAAAAACATCGGCAGTTCCCTGCAGTCATAGGTTTGGGTTACATCACCAGATCATTGCATTTGCCACAAAAGGAAAAAAACCACGTACATTCAACAAACTAAGAATCGATCCCACTTTACTGCCTCATGAAAAGCATAAAAGACCAACCGGTATGTATGTGACAGATGTCTGGGATGATATCAGAGAGTTAACGTCCGGGTATTTTGCAGGTGATGAGCCGTTAAGGCACGCTGACGGCGAACGGGCTCACAAACAACAGTCTCCTGTTCAACTCCTTACGAGAATAATTCTCTCTTCAACAAATGTTGGGGATGCTGTATTTGATCCATTTGCCGGAACAGGAACCACTCTCGTTGTGGCAAAACAATTACAGAGAAATTCCATCGGCATTGAAAGAGATTCTTTAAATGTGCACCTAATTCAGAAGAGATTATCACATTTAAGAAAAAGTGATGACATTGAAAGATTTCGCCATGATTACATCCACACTCAAAACTTAGACAATATCTGGCCAGTAAAACATCAAAAAGATTTACTGCGCTATCAACAGAAATTGACAGTTTAACTTGTGTACGGTTTTATATTCTATAATTTGGGGCAATTTTAGATCGCAAGTGAATAGTTTACGATCATAGTCTATAATCCGTAGTTGCGATTTCAACAATCAGCTTAGAAGCGCGCATAACGGGGCGGACGCTTGTATGTTCGTTGCGGGCGTTTCCATGTGGAAAGAATATCGAAATGGGTGTCCCATTGGTGAAAAGAAGCAAACCTGAAAAGAGAAGGCCAGGGCCGAGATTCGAACCCGGGTCGGGGGATCCACAGTCCCCTAGGATAACCACCTACCCCACCCTGGCAAAATGTCTCTTCAATATAGGGGAGAAAGTCTTTTTAATCTATCTCTCATGTTGGCAGGGGCACCCTTAATAGTGAGCATGCAGCATAGATACCATCACTGAAACCATTCTGCCCATATTGCGCACTGGTGAATATCATGACCACTGAAAAGATCAGAACCCCGATCGTCTGTGTCCTTGGCCATGTTGATCACGGGAAGACCTCGCTCCTTGATATGATCCGGGGGTCATCTGTGGTTGACAGTGAGGACGGCGCCATTACCCAGCATATAGGTGCCACACTCGTCCCCATCGATGCGATCAAGCGGATGAGTACCGGTCTTGGGAGCATACCCCTCGACATTCCAGGGCT
This sequence comes from Methanomicrobiaceae archaeon UBA207, assembly GCA_002503135.1. Taxonomy (GTDB): domain Archaea; phylum Halobacteriota; class Methanomicrobia; order Methanomicrobiales; family Methanoculleaceae; genus UBA207. The sequence continues at coordinate 12,891 of DARA01000071.1, read as the reverse complement.
CCTCTTCATCGACACCCCCGGTCACCACGCCTTCACCACACTCCGCGCGCGTGGCGGGGCGCTGGCAGACCTCGCAATTCTCGTCGTTGACATCAATGACGGATTCCTGCCCCAGTCCATCGAGGCTGTGCAGATCCTGCGCAACTGCCGCACACCCTTTGTCATCGCAGCCAATAAGATCGATCGCATTCATGGCTGGAAAAAGAACGAGTGGCAGCCATTTGCAAAGACATTCGCTGCCCAGAACGAGCGGGTTCAGATGAAGCTCGAGACCCTGATCTATGAACTCGTGGGAAAACTCTCTGAGCTCGGGTTCGGTTCGGAACGCTATGACCGGGTGGATGATTTCCAGCGGAATATCGGCATTGTGCCGGTCAGCGCCGTGACTGGCGAGGGCATCTCTGATCTCCTCCTGGTGCTGATCGGTCTCGCCCAGCGGTATATGACAGGCAACCTGACACTCACCGCAGATGGCCCCGGCGCGGGCACTGTGCTTGAGGTGAAGGAGGAGCGGGGTCTTGGAACGACGCTCGACTTAATCCTGTATGACGGCACGCTCTCTGTCGGTGACGAGATCGTGGTTGCAGGTCATGACACCATCATTGAGACAAAGGTGCGGTCGCTGCTGAAACCCAGGCCCATGAGTGATATACTGGTGGAGGATCGGTTTGAGCGCGCAAAATCCGTGACTGCGGCGGCAGGCATCAAGGTCGTCGCCCCAAACCTTGAGGGCGTCATCGCCGGGTCTCCGCTCCGTGTGGTTGTGGGTGGCAACCGCGCGCCTGTCATTGATGAGGTGATGCATGAGGTGCACGACATCCAGGTCAGGCTCGTCGATGAAGGCATTATCATAAAAGCCGACACCATCGGCGCACTGGAAGCGCTCAGCAAAGAACTGGAGAACAACAACATCCCTGTCATGAAAGCCGGCGTCGGTCCTGTCAGCAGGCATGACATCATTGAGGCAGGGACGATCAAAGACCCCCTCTCCAGCGTGGTGCTGGCATTCAATACTCCCTCCCTCCCTGACGCCGTAGATACACTCGCGGACCCCCTGATGTCGCATATCCATCTCTTTGAGGGGAATGTCATCTACCAGCTGATCGATGATTTTGTGGAATGGCGCGAGGACCTGCAGCACAGGATGGAGAAGCGCCGGTTTGAGAAACTGATCCTCCCGGCAAAGATCACCATACTCCCCAACTGCGTCTTCAGGCAGAGCAACCCGGCGGTTGTCGGTGTCCGGGTGCTTGGCGGCAAGCTGCAGACCGGCGTGAACCTCATCCTCACAAACGGGAAGAAGATCGGTCACCTGAAGCAGATGCAGATGCGCCAGGAGTCGATTCATGAGGCAGATGCCGGGGCGGAAGTGGCGATATCGATTGAGGGTCCGACAGTGGGGCGGCAGATCAATGTCGGCGATGAGATGTACGTCGATATACCTGAACGGCATGTCATGATCATTGAAGCCGAGATGCTATCCCGCCTCAATCCTGATATACAGCAGATACTGGAGGAGTTCACTGCTCTGAAACGCAAGTCAGATCCTTTCTGGGGCAAGTAGCATTAATAAGGAATTCGGGCCAATGTATAAGATACGTTTGTAGAAACATTTGTAGGAGTCATAATATATGGTGGACTTTAAGGTGGTTCTCTCGGACCCGCAGACCGGCAGATCTTATAAGATTGATGCGACCAGCGGGGGTGCCGGGGCATTCATGGGCAGAATGATTGGAGATGTGATCGATGGCGCCGCACTTGGTTTTGACGGCTACTCCATTGAGATTACCGGCGGCAGTGACCATACCGGGATACCGGCGCGCAGGGACCTCCCTGGTCGGGGGCGGAGGCGCATTCTCCTCTCCAAGAGCGCCGGGTTCAAACCAACGCATGACGGTGAGCGCCGCCGCAAATCTCTGCGCAGCTCTGAGATTACTGCTGATTTTGTGCAGATCAATGCGAAGTTTGTGAAATATGGCGAAAAGTCACTGAAAGAATATTTTGAACCGGCTGCAGAAGAGGTTCCGGCAACCCCTGTTAGCGAAGAAGAGACCCAGGAAGCTCAGGATACCGTTGAAGAGACCCCTGAGGCACCTGCCAAATAATCACTCACCCTGTTTTTTCCCTGTTACGCCTGACCTGAGATCATTCAGCAGATCTTCGAATGGCACCCCATAGTGCCTGGCGAGCAGGACGGCTGCGGCTTCGGCGCAGAGGTGCCCGTCAAATTTTTCGTCAATAATTTTGTTCAGGTCTGTGACGATCTCTTTCTCCCCGCGGCCGGTGGAGGCAGAGATGCGTGTCAGGAGATCTGAAATGGGGTCACGCTCTTTGAAGATGTCTGAGGATGGTTTGAAGCCGAGAGGGACTGTGACCTCATCCGGGTTAAAAGAGGGTGCGAGTGCACCGCCGGCAAAGGTGATCAGACCCTCCTCCTCTGCCATATGGAGGGTCTTCTCTGCCTGGTCCTTGTTCATCCATTTTTTGTCTATGGTAAGGAAGAAGATGAATTCTGTCTTCTGTATCCTGTCTTTCCGCCAGTGTTTGAAAGCAGCGGCAACAACCGTTTTCAGGCTCACTTGCAGGCACCCAGGAGCATCCGTTTCAGGTCCATGGCATCCACTGCGCCATATGACCCCTCTTTCACCACTATGCACCCTGTCCTCTCTCTCTGGTCCTGGATTCTGAGCAGGAAGGTGTCTGCAGAGAGGGGGAACCTCCCCTCGCCCTTGAGGAGCGTTTCATGGATTTCAATCCTGAAGTCTGCCGCGTCTGTCACTTCGTCTGCGAGCGAACGAAGTGCATCCAGACCCGTGAACCCGGTCATGTTGTCAGAGATCTCAATGGCAACACTCGATTTGACGAGTTTGTCATTCCTCCTGGTGGTGATGTGGGTGCCATTCATCATCCCGATACAGGTGAGCACCTCCCGGAAGGGGCGCTCAAGGTCAAAGTCAAGGTCGATCTTAAGCGGAAACCTGTGGTAGATTCTGCGCATCGTACTCTACATCGATGCAGGATCTAAAAAGCATATCTTTTGAATGCATGTTGATACTGGAAGTATCAAGACTCCACACACTGCCAAAGACCCATGCCAACACCTGAAACCAGTGTGCCTGGATGAAAAACGGGAAGAGGAGTTACTCTTCCAGAAGAATTGCGTTGATCGCACCGTCCTGACCCGGACGGCTGACGATCCGTGCACGCCCGAGATCAGTCTTGATGATTGCACCCCTGGTGAGGAGATTCCTCCGCACATAGTGTGGGTTTGCAGTATTCTCTTCCACAGTCTCGATCACTGCGCGCTTTGTCTCACCTGTTGAGGGGATGCAGACCGTTGCAATCTCTGCACGGAGTGCCCTTACTTTGAGGTTGCCGCCATGGGTGCGGATGAGTGTTCTCCGCTCCGTGCCCACATGGGTCTCGGCAGGTGCCCTCCCGATCTCTGATTTCTTCTTCCCTCTCAGGTGCCAGTACCTGCCACCAGTTGAACGCCTTACAGATCTTCCTTGCCAGAGTATGTGATCACCTTCTGCGTATATTTATCCTGAAATATTCATCTGAATCTGCTGTCAGTTCATCACATTATTACTTCCAGCGCATCTCCAGTGAAGTGCTATATATATTCTTTCGGCTGTTATTTAACCCTGATGTTCAGGAGAGGATCGCGCTGAGCAGCGGCACGATCCCGTCACCGGTTTTGAGGTTTGTCCTGAAGACCTTTATCCCTGGGTTGTAGCGGTGCATGTCCCGCTCCATCCTCCCGATATCCGCACCCACTGCCTCAGCCAGGTCAACTTTGTTGATCACCCCGATGGCGCTCTCGCGAAATATCATCGGATGCTTGTTCACCACATCATCTCCCTCTGTGACACTGACCACGACTATCCGCTTCTCTGCACCCAGGCGGAAGTCTGTCGGGCAGACCATGTTGCCGACGTTCTCGATGAACAGGATATCGATCTCGTCTATGGGGAGGTGGTGGATTGCATCTTCGACGAGGTGCGCATCCAGGTGACATTCTTTTCCGGTATTGACATTCACCGCAGGTATGCCCAGGGCGGTGATGCGCCTGTAGTCATCATCCCCATATACATCTCCTGCGACAGCCCCGGGTCGCAGACCCTGCTCCTGCAGAAGCGGGGCGAGACGCTCGATGAGTGCCGTCTTTCCAGAGCCTATGGCGCCCAGGAGATCGAATGCCCGCACACCCCCTTCCTCCAGGCAGGCGGTGTTTTCGTCTGCGATGCGGTTGTTTGTGTCATAGACATCCTTTTCGATGTGGACGTCGATGTGATGCATATTATAGAATTGACCATGAATTGTTTATAACTTGATCATTGAATACTACATATCAATGAAGACCGAACGCATTCTCTACCCCTGTTATTTTGATGCCACACTGACGAGACGGCAGGGCAGACGCGTCCCCGTCAGTTCAGCTGCCAAAAACCTCTCCCCGGAAGGTCTTGAAGGGGCCCTGAAAAAAAGTGGCGTGACATACCGCCTTGAGGAGAAGCCGCACCCCTCGCGCTGGTCTGAACGTGAAGGGAGGGCTGTGGTTGCATGGGACGGGAGCAAGGAGGACCTCCTGAAACAGGTCGCCAGACACCTGGTGGTGCACCGATGAGCGGCATGTACGACCTTCATATGCATTCCCTCTTCTCTGACGGCGAGATGCTGCCTGTTGAGGTGATCCGCAGGTGTGCGGTGCTCGGCTATCAGACTGTGGCCATCACCGACCATGTCGATGCCTCCAACATCGTGCCAGTGATCCGGGCTGTCACGCAAGCCCGTGAATCTGCCGCGACTTATGGTGTAACCCTCCTCTGCGGCGTTGAGCTGACCCACATACCCCCCACTGAGATTCCCGGGTTCGCACGCCTCTCAAAAGCGGAAGGTGCCGATATTGTGGTGGTGCATGGTGAGACTGTGATGGAGCCCGTGGCACCAGGGACAAACCATGCTGCAGTCCGGTGCCGGGACGTGGATATTCTCGCCCACCCGGGACTGATCACCGAAGAGGATGCCAGAATGGCAGGTGAAAACGGCATCGCACTGGAGATCACGGCACGTGCAGGGCACAACCGGACAAACGGGCATGTATGTGCGGTGGCGCGCCTGGCAGGGTGCCGGGTTGTGATAAACTCTGATGCGCACTCACCGGCAGATATCATGACAGATGAGGTGAGGATTTCCATTGCCCGTGGTGCAGGTATGTCAGAATCCGAGTGCAGGGAAGCGTTAGCCTTAAATGTGGAAGAGTGGCTCAAGGGACGCCGCTAATATATATGTCTTGTCGATACGTTTATATACTATAGGATTCTATATATATAGATTGCTAAATGTACCTGCGCGGTACTTCCTGGAGATCAGTCTTTTGAAATATCTCGGCACTTCTGTAAATTCATGCGGCAGGCGTCTGCTCATCCTGCAATGCAATGCCGCACACCTTCCCCGGCTTTACAGTGAGGTGCGTGACCGGCATTTCAGACCAGCAGGCAGGGTGGTGGAGATCTTTGGGAATATAAAATTTCCATATGCATCTGTTCTCTGCTATAACAGACCTGCGGGGGCAGTTGGGGAGAAATTCTTTGCAAAATAATGGTGATTGGGATGGTTGAAGTAGAGAAGATCAGGGAGCTGCAACTGCAGCGCGAGACATTGAAAAAGCGGGTGGACCAGAAGACAAAAGAGACTGAGAAGAAGAAGATCGAGGAGAGCGTACAGTCTGTATGTCCTGAGTGCGGCAGCCGCCAGCTGGTCCATGACTATGAACGGGCAGAGCTGGTCTGCCAGAACTGCGGTCTGGTGCTCGACGAGGAGTTCATAGACAGGGGTCCCGAATGGCGTGCATTTGACCATGACCAGCGCATGAAGCGTTCTCGTGTTGGTGCGCCGATGACATTCACGATCCATGACAAGGGTCTCTCCACCATGATCGACTGGAGGAACCGTGATTCCTATGGTCGTGCCATCTCAAGCAAGAACAGGGCACAGCTCTACCGGCTCAGGAAGTGGCAGCGCCGCATCCGCGTATCAAATGCTACTGAGCGGAACCTTGCATTCGCCCTCTCTGAACTTGACCGGATGGCATCGGCACTCGGTCTGCCGCGCAATGTCAGGGAGACCGCTGCGGTAGTCTACCGTGATGCTGTGGACAAAAACCTCATCCGCGGGCGGAGTATTGAGGGCGTTGCAGCAGCGGCGCTCTATGCCGCCTGCCGCCAGTGCGTTGTCCCCAGAACCCTTGATGAGATCGCCGAGGTGTCGCGTGTATCCAGGAAAGAGATCGGGAGGACCTACCGGTTCATCTCACGCGAACTCAGCCTGAAGCTGCTCCCGACATCGCCCATAGATTATGTCCCGCGCTTCTGTTCAGGTCTCAAGCTGAAGGGCGAGGTGCAGAGCCGGGCAGTAGAGATCCTCAGGCAGGCGGGAGAGCGCGAACTTACGAGCGGCAGGGGTCCAACCGGTGTTGCAGCAGCGGCAATTTACATCTCATCAATTCTCGGCGGAGAACGCCGGACCCAGAGGGAAGTTGCCGAGGTTGCCGGCGTGACTGAAGTCACGATCAGGAACAGGTATAAGGAGCTGGCAGAAAAATTAGATATAGAAATCATCCTCTGAATCTTTTTTTTCGTGCAGGGCTCGTAGATCAGGGGTAGATCGTTACGTTCGCAACGTAAAGGCCGCGGGTTCAAATCCCGCCGGGTCCACTATTTTTGGTGATGCAACTGATATCAGGGAGTATAGTCAAAAAAACTCTCACCATACGGTGAATCCTGAAGGAGCCCGGGAGCTCTCCAGCAGGTACCCTCTGGCATATAAAAAACGCCGGTGAGATGATCACCGGTTTTTGATTTTACAACACTAAAAGAAAAGAAGAACCGGTGGTATCCCGGTCTCTCTTAATAGCGCTGGAATTCGCGTCTCGGGCGCGCAGGACGGGCTTCGTCTATCCTCAGCGTGCGCCCTTCAAACTCGGTCTCATTCAGTGCTTCTTTTGCTTTTTCAGCCTCTTCAGGGCTGGACATCTCAACAAATCCAAAGCCTTTGCGTTCGATAATTCTGACTTCCTTAACTTCGCCGTAATTGGAGAATAATTCTTTCAATTGTTCTGCGGTTACTGCATATGTAAGGTTTCCAACATAGAGCGTATTGCTTTCCATTACAATCTCCTTTCCTCTTTAATTTCACCCCTGCCCTTATTTATCTTTTGGATGGTGTGACCGGAACCCGGTTGAAGTGCAGGTTTGCAGGAAACCCCCTTCTCATGGCGCATATGGTCTGATCAGCCGCCCCTGTCCTCACCACTGGTGCTGATAACCCCTGCGCTCCAGCACTCTGTCATCGATCAGCACCGAGCGCTCTTTGATGACAGTGCCGATCACGCAGTACCCGGCGCCGTCTATATTCAGGCGGTCAGGGGGGCATGTGAAGAGGAGCTCAAAATCACCGCCGCCATAGAGTGCCAGGTCACGGGCTTCAGCGGGGGGTACATCATCCAGCAAAGGGATGTCAGCCAGCCTGATCCGGTACCCGCAGGTGTTTGCCTCCAGCATGTCATAGAGGGAAAGCGCCAGTCCGTCGCTGATGTCCATCATTGACGTGACCCCTGCTCCTGCAAGGATCTGCCCCTCAGTCACCCTGGGTACTGGTTCAAACAGGTATTCTTCATACTGCCTGTAGCCCTCAAGCGCCGCCTGCGCCCTCCCGGGCACCCCGGTGATGCATATCAGGTCGCCCACCTGTGCACCCCTCCTGCGGACCAGGTTCTCTGGCGCAACAACCCCAAGCCCGCTGCTCACCAGGGTGAGTTCGTCATGGTGGTCGATGTCGCCCCCCACCAGCTCGGCACCAAACCTGTCACAGCACTCCTTTGCCCCACTCATAATCCCTGTAATCCGTTCCCATGCATCAAGCCCCACAGCAAGCATGACCGCCGCAGGTGCCGCACCCATGCCGGCGATGTCACTGAGGGTGACGGCGACACTCATCCATCCGATCTGCCATTCACTCATCCCTGCCGGGAAATCCGCAGATTCATGGAGCATATCCGTGGTTGCGACGATGCACCCTCCCCTGAATGGTATGACGGCGCAGTCGTCGAGGCATCTCTCCTGCCCCACGATGCGCATCACCTCTTTGATCACCTCTCTCTCATCCACCCCGTTTCACCTCCCTCTCACGCTCCTGCTGGTATTCCCTGAAGAGATACTCTATCTTCCGCCGGTTCGTATCAAGCTGGAACTGCCTGCGCTCCTCTTCCCATTCCCTGATCGCAGACTCCATGCCCTCATTCAGGATCATGCCGGTCTGCCCCCTGATCACTGGTGTAAGACCCGCATCAGAGATGATGGGCAGACCTGATTCCAGGAAGACCTCTTTCAGGAGGGGATCCATGGGCTCCATCGAATCTGCACCCACGATAACTGCGCCGACCTCTCTCTCTGCCAGCCCTCTCACCACCCCGCGGGACCACCCCGCGATCCTGCGGACATAGAGGACGTCGTCAGGCTCGATCCCCAGGTCATCTGTGAGCTTACGGACGCTGTCTTTTGTGAGGGACTCAAGCACCTTGATCGGTGTGTGCCCCTCACTCTCCCTGATGTCAGCGACGGCATGCATCTCTTTGAGGCGTTCACTCAGTCTCTGATTTCGCCGTTCAGCCTTGCGAAGCCTGAGTTTAAGGCTCCTGATGATCGCATCCCTCTTTGTGATCTCAATATCCTTCCTCATCCGCCTCTCAGAGCTCCGGCGTTCGCGCCGGATCTGGTCCTGCAGGCTCTCTGCCACCTGCCTGTAGTCTTTGAGCTCGGTCTGGAGGTCATCCACATAATTCCTGAGGCGCTTGACCATGCCATCGAGCAGGATCACCCGTTCATCGTACTTCCCGGCGCCCTCAGGCTCAGGCGCCTCCTCCTCCTCCGGAGGCAATGGCGCCCCATGCAGGTCTGCCAGCACCTGCTCAAGCGGTCTGCCGCGGATCACCCGGGCTCTCACCTCATCGACGTCATATCCTGGCGGGACACGTTTTGCAATATTCTGGAATTTGTTTTTGTAATGGCGGCAGGCATCGAGCGCAGCTGAGAGTGCGTCCCGTTCATGGTCATTGGTATACGAGTAGCCTGAGGTCGCCTCCAGTTTTGCCTCAACACTCACATCATGTCTCGGGGCGTATGGGATGGCACCGAATGCCCGCCGCACCTTCTCAACAGAATATGGCATCTGCTGCACATCAGCGGCGACGATCAGGGGTTTTCCGATCCTGTAGATCTCCTCAATGATATCTGACATCGCCATCTGCCTGGCGCTTGAGAGGTGCACCAGGTTTCCGTCAAGGTCAGTGGCTGCGATCCCTGTCGTCGTTCCCGGGTCAATGCCCGTGATTATATACCTTTTTTTGCCGCTCAGTGGTTTGAACCGGATGCGGTCAAGACGCCTGCTCCCGATGCGGACCTGGATGTCAGCCCGCCTGGACGCCCCTACAGGTACCATCTCCCTTGGGGCTGAGACCCGGAATGCCACGCGGGAGCAGCCGCCGAATGCCTGCCTCTCAACTTTCCTGTATTTCAGTCCTGCCGACCTCAGCGCCGCCTCGATCTCACGCCCCTTCCTCCGCACCGCACCATGGACTCTCCTGATGTAACGGTTCTGGCTCCACCCGCCTTTCCCTGGTGACCTGTGCCTGCTCACCACAATCTCACAGGTATTCTCAAATGCCACCACCTCGACACCTGCACCGAGTGCTGCGACCTGTGCGATCGCCCGTGCCTCTGCATGCGGATCAAACCGGTTGAACCTGATATTGTACCTGGCAGCTACCTTGCCGAGAGATTCAGGTCTCTCCCCGCCCGTCACCTGCACGAGGCGTGTCTGCGGGGGGAGCGCCTGCATAAACCTGCATAACGCATGCTGCTCAGGTGCGATCTCCTGCAGGCTGTCAACCGCCAGTATGTCTGCCTTTGCCGAATGGAGCTTCCGCAGAAGCCGGAAAGTGCTCACCTCCCCCTCTTCGGCGATCTCTCCATCCTCCAGCTGGCAGAGGGCATATACCGGGCGGCGGTTTTTTGACCTGGCAGACCCCCTGATGATGTCTATGCCAAAGATCCTCACCCTGTCACCCCCTCGTCACCTCTACCAGCACCCCGGCTACAGAATAGTCAAGGGCGTACTTCCGCCTGAAAAATCCCAGAATATTCTCCACATCTCTCTCCAGGAGCGTGGTGGCAGCCGGATGGGCGGTATCCACCCACTGCGGCCAGTCGATGAGCCAGACCTCCCTGTCATCGATCATGACATTGTATTCGCTGAGGTCTCCATGGATCACACCCAGGCGGTACGCCTCTGCCACATTCTTCAGGATGGTTTCAAGGACCCACTCCGGCTCCTCAAGCGTGCAGCGATTGAGGGTGGTGCCTGGTATGAATGACTCCACCACCACATGGCGGCTCCTGTCGATGGGGAGGGGCACACTCACTTTCGGGTGGAGTTGTCTGAGTGCTTCGAACTCCTGTGTTGCAGAGAGTGCCGAAGCAAAGACCCATGGGCAGTGCTTCTCTTCAGGCATATAGGTGCGGTTCACCCTCGCAGACTGGAACGACCGCTGACCGACGCGGTGGAACTTCAGCACCACCACACCGAGACCCATCCCCTCATATACCACTGACTCCTTCCCTTCCCCGATCAGGGAGCCCAGTGCATGCACACTCCCTCTTCTTCTCAGGGAATCAAGCGCCAGCGTGTCATAGCCATTGAATACCAAGGCATAACCCTCATACGGTACCTTCTCATGCCGCACCATACCTCCATCGATCAGCCTGCCGAGCCTGTATTTCAGCTCATTTTCCGAGAGCCGTGTCTTCTTCAGCAGCAGGTCAAGGGGTGTCCACCTGTGCCGCTTCATCAGGCTCTCAATGGCACGGAGGACGAGGAAGTCATATCTGTGCAGGGACTGCATTTTTTCCGGAGAGATGGGCATATCCAGTAGATACTATATACTGTGGGGGGATAAAAGTTGAGTGGAAGATCAGATGAAGTGCAGCAAGTGTCACCGGGACGCCGTGATCTTTCAGCGTTACTCGGGACTCCATCTCTGTGGAGACCACTTTGTGCAGGATGTCGAGGCAAAAGCCAGGCGGGCGATCAGGAAACATCACTGGATTCAGTCAGGTGACAGGGTGGCAGTCGCGCTCAGCGGCGGGAAGGACAGCAGCGCCGTCCTTTATTTTTTGCAGACACTGCTCAGGAAACGGCGTGACACAGAATTGTTTGCAGTCACCATCGACGAGGGGATCAGGGGCTACCGTGACCCTGCCTGTGCGGCAGGGGTGGCGGCATCCCTTGGAGTGGAATGTGTCTGCGCATCATTCACAGAGCTCTTCGGGATTACCCTCGATGAGATCGTCAGGAAGAGGGGCGACGCTCTCTCCTGCTCATACTGCGGTGTAATGCGGCGCACTGCGCTCAATATGGTTGCGCGTGAGCACGGCGCCACCAGGCTTGCATTGGGATTCAACCTGGATGACGAGGCGCAGTCGGTCCTGATGAATGTGCTGCGGGGCGATGTGGACCGGCTGGTGCGTCAAATGCAGCCTGTGCCCGGGCTCGTCCCAAGGATCAAGCCATTCATCAATGTGCCTGAGCGCGAGGTGGCGCTCTATGCATTCATGCGGGTTGAGGGTTTTGATTTCAGTGGCTGCCCATATGCACACAATGCACTGCGGGCTGATGTCAGGTCACTCCTCAACAGTTACGCATATCGCCATCCTGCGACAAAGAATGCACTTGTAAATCTCGGAGAGAACCTGTCACACCCTGAAACCACAGAAACCGCATCACAGGCAGGGATGACCACATGCGAACGTTGCGGGGAGCCGTGCGGCGGCGTCTGCCGCACGTGCCAGATCATGGATGAAGTGAGGAGATATGCCTGAACGCAGAACCATCCCGATGATCATACAGTTTCTTACGCACCAGCGGGCGAAGGTGTATGTAGTCCTGTTTGCGGCGATGATCGCCATCTATTCCCTGGTTTTTTACAGCCTCTACCCCGTCCTTGAGGGGAAGCCGGTCACCTGGTATCAGGCGCTTCTCTTTGTCATCGAATCGGTTACAACCACCGGCTATGGGGAGATGCTGCCATTTGATAACCCCTGGTCGGTTGCCATCTCAATTCTGATTATGGTCAGCGGGATTGCGATGATATTTATGATCCTCCCGCTGGCACTCACCCCGCAGATCAGGAAGATCGTCGAGGCAAGACCCCCGAGACGGACGCCATACAAACTTACTGGCCATGTGGTGATCATTGGTTTTGGTGAGATGACGCGTGCACTCATCGAGAGTCTGATGATATCCGACCTCGAGATCGTGGTTGTTGAAGAGGAGAGGGAGTGTGCTGCAGAGGTCTACAGAAATTACCGCAAAAAAGTGTATGTGGTCTGGGGCAGTTATGATGACTCCCGCACCTGGTCTGCTGCATGGGTCGGCACTGCAGGCACCATAGTTGTCTGCAAGGACGAGCGTACGACCGCGGCAGTGGTCCTCGGGATCAGGGAGATGGCTGGAGGGAGGATCATCTCGGTCGTGGACGACCTCTCATTTGATCGCTATATCCGTTATGCCGGGGCTGAATATGTCCTGTCCCCGAAAAATTCAACAGGAAAAATCCTTGCGCGTCATGCCGTCCTCCGTCCCGATGTCGACACGATCTATGAGGCGACCGGTCCGGACAGAACAGGCATCGGCAGCACCGGACCAGAGCGGTCATTGAAGATGATCAAGATCCCGATCATGGAGGGCTCCCCGGCTATCGGCAAAAGCCTCAGGGACCTGGCACTGTTTGAGAGGTATGGTATCGATATCCTGTTCTTCTGGAAATCCGGC
>DARA01000045.1 GCA_002503135.1 Methanomicrobiaceae archaeon UBA207 | reverse complement strand
CCCACTGGGAGTTGGGCTCAGTTCCAAACGTATTTTTGGAAATGTTGCAGATTAGGAATCTGCAACTCCCATTAAATCTCTGATTTAATGCGAAAGTCCAAAAAGTGAAGTTCGTAACTATAACTATTGCACTGTATGGGCAGGATGCCACACCTGCCTCCCGGTATCCCGGGAATCTCCTGAGAATGGTGCTGTTCGCATTTATGCGGTTTGCATTTATGCTGTTCGCACTTGTGTGCAGCTCGCACGCGATGGGAAAAGAGCGGGGGCGTAAAAAAAGAGGGGGAATTCAGCCAAAGAGCGCGCCCAGACCTGCCATGGCGCCCTCTTCGTCCTCTTTCTCCTCTTCTTCGACTTCCTCTGCTACCTCTGCCACACCCGCTGGTGCGGCTGGTGCAGCGGCTGCTACCACTGGTGCAGCGGCGGCTTTGCTGATCGCATCATCTATGTCGACTCCGTCAAGTGCGGCAACAAGCGCCTTTACACGGGAGTCGTCAGCTTCGATACCGGCTGCAGAAATAACAGCCTTCACATTCTCTTCAGTAATTTCCTTTCCTGCATTGTGCAGGAGCATAGCAGCATAAATGTATTCCATTACAATCACCTCGGTTTTTCCAGTTTGGTTTAATTCTCTTCAACTCTGCCCTTCAGGGCTGTCGACTGTCTGTACGCCTTTGCGATGATATCATCCATGACCTCTTTCCCATATACGCATGCTTCGACAGCGAGGTTCCGCGCCTCACGGAACGCCTTTGCGATGATCGGTTCGATCGTTATGTCTGTCGGGAATGCAGTATTCACAGAGAGGTTGAAAGCCTGCTGCGCCGCAAGAATGACGTTGTTGTAGTACGCAGTCTCGTCGATGGCAAGCATATCCGGCTCATAGATCTCGCCCTCATAGAACGCAACCTGCAGTTTGAGGCCGACGTCCATTGGTTTGATATTGAGCTTTGCAAGAGCATCGGCAAGTTTCTTTGAGATCACCTCGCCCTTCCGGACGACGGTCTTTGACTCGCGGATCGTGACCTTGCCGCCTGCAATCGCAGCTGGTATCCCTGCCTGCTGCAGTTCTCCTACAATCGGACCTGGTTTGAATGATGTCGGACCTTTTGGAACGACGATATCTTCAGGGGCAGTCTCACCCGGCTTCGCAATCATCTTGGTTTTCGTCTCTTCAAGCCGTTTGTAGAGCTTGAACGGACTCTCACTGGTGAAGATGAGTGCGCTCTGTCCGGATACATAGTCTCCGATCTTCTGAATATCGGCGTCCATCTCATTGATGGCATGCCCGATGAGGGTGTTCCGGGCCATCTTCACGACCGCAACCCCCCGGAGGTTACTCCGGATCTGCTGGAGCTGGGTGGCTGGAATGCCGTACATGTCGACGAGGCCGACGAGTGGATACTCTCCTGCACAACGCTTGACAGTCTCCACTTCGTCCTGTTTCCACTGCGGCAGGTGGCTGGTGTAAATCGCCATCAGATCAGCCTCACTGCCGGTCCCATCGTAGTCTTCACATAGACGGACCGTATATTCATGGCTCCGGATTCAAGCACGGACTCAATCCGCTTGATAACAGCTTCGATGTTCTCTGCGAGGTCTTCACGGCTCATCTCTGTTGAGCCGACCCTTGTATGGAAGACCTTCTTATCCCTGGTCCGCATCCTGACAGAATTCCGGAGACGCTGGATGATCGGTGCGATGTCAGTACCCGGGGGTATCGGCATAGGCATCTTCCCGCGTGGACCGAGCCTGGGACCGAGCCAGCGGCCTACCTGTGGCATAACCGCCGTATCAGCCAGGAAGAACCGGTATTCGTTTGCGGTCCTGCGTGCCTCCCTGGGCTCCCCGCCAAGACGTTCGATCTCCTCAGGGCTGAGGATCAGGTCCACGCCGGCAGCCTTTGCCTGGGTCGTGATGTCGCCCTTTCCGAGCACTGCAATCTTATTTGTGCTGCCAGTGCCGTGAGGAAGAAGAATTGTCTCGTCAATACGGTTTTTTGGCTGCGCCATATCAATGTTCCTGAGATTAACGGTAATATCCACGCTCTCACAGAACTTACGTTCAGGCGCTGTCTCAAGTGCCGCATTCACGGCATCTAATATTTTAGATCTATCAACCATCAGTCACCTCCATAGTACCCGACCTTACGATCTTCTATGGGTGAAGCCCCGTCTCCCTCAAAGGGGGGGGGCTCTCTCATTGTGTTGGCAATGAGAGATTTATCAGATTATTCGGTAAGGACGCTGTCGAATTCGCCGGCATCGATCGCCGCAAGCATATCTTTTGGCTTGCGCCCCTCAATGGTGACGCCCACACTCACGCATGTACCGACGACCTCCTTGGCAGCGGCTTTGATGTCATACGAGAGCATATCATCGAACTTCATTCTGGCGATCCTCACAACGCCCTCAAACGGCAGATCACCTGCCACCAGGGTGCTGGGTTCAGATGACCCCTTCTCAATACCTGCCTCTTTCATGACGAGTGCCGTTGTTGGCGGGATGCCGACAGAGATTGTGAAGTTCTTCCTGTCATCAACTACCACAGTCACTGGCACCTGCATGCCATTGAAACTCGCGGTTTTAGCGTTGATCTCGTCAACAACACCTTTAACGTTGATACCGAGTGGTCCCAATGCAGGACCCAGTGGGGGACCTGCAGTAGCCTTGCCGCCGGGTACCAATACTTCAACCACTTCTCCCATATCTGAATCACCATGTCTTGCCCAAACGGGTATACGGCTTGGGTTAATTAAATTCGTACCGGAAGCACTTAAAGGTATCAATATACCGGAAAAACAGGGTTGGGACGGGTTCGCGGGTTCAGGGGGGTATCAGTTCGACTCGTCACTCCTCTCAATCACGCGGACCGAATCCCCGCGCACAGTGATCGGGATTGGCACCATGCTCTCATAGAGCTCCACAGTGATCTCCTCTTTTCCGAGGTCGACGCGTTTCACAATGGCTTTCTCGCCTTTGAATGGTCCGCTGATCAGCTCAATGATCGTCCCCTCCTCGATACCACTTACGGCTGGTTTTGGCACCAGGAAATGCTCGACCTCATGGAGTGTCGTTTCGCCATGCAGCACTGTACGCGCATGAGGTACATGCTCCACGAGCTGCTCCATGCGTGCGAGATTGTCAGGAGTCTCCACCAGCACATACCCCCGCAGTTCATCAGGGGCTATGATCGCCAGCACATGCACATCCGCAAGCCCCTCGCATACTCTGAGGATATTGTCTGCAACGGTGCGCTCCTGTTTTGCAGTCGTCTTGACGGCAAAAATTTTGTGTATATATTCTGTCATATTGATCAGGTGAGCATTGTCAGCATCAGTTCATATATGATAAATCCGATCAGTCCGATGAGCAGCATACCGGCAGTAGCGACGATGGCGATCTTGCTGAACTCTTCACGGGTGGGTGTCCTCGCCAGCTTGAGGACACGCCAGTATTTTTTAAAGAGGTCTTCGTTCAGTTGAAATCCCATGATCACTCTCACTTAAGGAAATCGATCTCAAACTGCTTCTGCACTCTTGGCATGCTCTTCTCGCTCCGCCCATAGATCTGCGGCGAGAGCACACCGGTAACGACCAGCATCGTGCGCATCTTGTGCTGCATCTCCGGGTCTACCTGGGCGCCCCAGATGATGCGGGCATTCGGGTCGATGCGTTCATAGACCTCCTGCACAACGCCCTCTGCCTCTGCCATGGTCATGTCCGGACCGCCGACAACATTGATCAGCGCCGCGGTCGCCCCCGAGATATCCACATCAAGGAGCGGAGAACGGAGTGCTTTCTTGACTGAATCTACTGCCTTGTCCTCACTGTCGCTCTCGCCCATGCCGATCATCGCCACACCGCCGCGTTCCATCACGGTTCTTACATCAGCAAAGTCAAGGTTTACCAGACCCGGCATGGTGATGAGCTCGGTGATGCCCTTCACGGCACGCATGAGCACCTCATCTGCGACTTTGAATGCCGCATATAGCGGCAGCCTGGGCACAACCTCCAGGAGACGGTCGTTTGGCACCACGATGACGGTATCTGCGATCTCACTGAGGCGCTCAAGACCTGCCTCGGCATTCTCCATCCTGATGGCTCCTTCTGCCATGAATGGCAGGGTGACGACGGCGATGGTCAGGGCTCCCTCTTCGCGTGCTGCCTTTGCAACGATCGGTCCGCATCCGGTCCCTGTACCGCCGCCGAGACCTGCGGTGATGAAGACCATATCGGATCCCTCAACTATGAGGCGCAGGTCTGATTCGTTCTCGAGTGCAGCCTCCTCTCCCACCTGCGGGATGGAGCCTGCCCCCAGACCACGGGTCCGCTGCCTTCCGATCAGGATATGTTTGTCTGCACGCGTCCGTATGAGGTGCTGAGCGTCGGTATTGACAGCGACGAGTTTGGCTCCATGGATGCCCTCCTCAGCCATACGGCTGATGGTGTTTGAACCTGCACCACCGCATCCGATCACCGCAATATCGGTCCGCATCTCCTTCAGGACGTCTTCAAGCTCCTTGCTGCATTGTGCGGTGTCAATGATGTCGGTCCGCCTGCCCTCTTCCTTTGCTCGTGAAAGTGCTTCTTCTACTATGGATCTCATAGGTATCTCTCCAATCCCGCTATCTGAATCTCCTTGGTACTGATCGTCTGCACCATCTCGGGTGAAACCGTATGTCCGTCAATCGTAACCTCATTACCGGCAGCCAGTTTCCCAAAGAGGGGTCCCTTCTCGATTCCGAGTTTGTGCGCTTTACCGGGATCGAAACGGGATCTCCTGATAACCAGCCGGTCACCCATGACAAGAGTGTTTTCACTACTGACTAAAAGTTTTACGCACAGGCATATTAAAACATCTCCCATTTCCTCTTTATAATTCTCATATGTGATGAATACCGGAAGCATCCTGCCTCCTCTTCCTGTGAGGTGCACGATCGGCAGTGTGTCCAGCCCCTCCAGAAACCCCTGCTCATCGCATCTGAGCACTTCTGAGAGGAGATCAGCCTGAATCTCAAGAGATACCGGCTCTCCATACTCCTCAAGACGATGGACAAATACCCGCGATCCTGGCGCGATCCTGTCAGCCAGGTCCGTGATCGCCACATATGTCTCCCACGGGATCTCTCCCATCTCCATCAGGTCGCGTTCCGAGACCTGGATCAGCCCGGCTTCCCTGATCAGGTCTCTGACATGCCTGAGTTCATCACCTGAAAGCGCCTTTCTGTCGACATATGCGGCAACAGCGCCGCTCTGGTCACGCATCGCCGCAACCAGTCCCTGGTCGAGGGAGGAGATGGTCCGGGTCGGCGCGATATGCCCGAATGCCCCGCGTGACCTGAGGGAGATCTCTGTCTGGCGTGTGGCATAGTGCGTCCCGCCGAACCCGATGAGGCTGATCACTTCCGCAGGTCCGGCTTCGAGTATGCTCCTGGCGGCGGCGATGCCTGCACGCGAGTCATTCCATTCCGCCTCTGTGCTGCCGATCTCCACAAAGAGTGAAGGGGTGTGGAGCATGGTGGGACCGTGATGGGTGACCTCATACGAGACCCGGTAGCCATCAGGCGCCCACACCGAGAGGTTTCTGAGAATGGCATACATCCATGCCGGTGCTGCGGGAGCGAGCGTCCGCGGCGCCCCGCCCAGGTCCGCCGCCCCATAGTTGCCTGTCACATGCACAGTCAGGGCGGGAACCGGGTGTGTGGTGCTGCTGTGGCGCGAGATGAAGAATATGCAGTCCGCAGTGATCTCATCATCTATGTGATCCTGGAAGATGAGCCTGCCATCCACTTCAATGCATTCTATCGATGCCGATTCCTCAAGTCTCCATGGCGTCCCGTCCTCCTTCCCTGCATCAAGGAGGTCAAGGAGGTGGCGGCGGATGGTGACGCCGCCCGGGTCCTGCCGCGAGTTGATGAGTGCGATATGCATTGTACTATCCATGTGGTGCAGAGACCTGCTAAATACTCTTGCTTGATTTGTGCAGATAGTAACTGATATTTCCTTTAACAGAGATGATCTCTGGTATGGACGAATCAAGGATCAGCCAGGCATTTGAGGATTATGGGATCACGACCGAGATCACGTGCATCCAGGCATTTGAGATCTCTGAAAAATACGGGATTCCAAAGCTGCATATTATGAAATACTGCAATACGAGAGATCCCCGCATCAAGATCCGGTCCTGCCAGCTGGGCTGTTTCAGATGAGCTTATTCCTCTCAGTCGTCTCACTCAGCGAAGCGCAGGAGTGCGTGCGCAGCATCGCCAGACCTGTCGGAAGCGAGACTGTTCTGCTGGAGCATGCGTACAACCGCGTTCTTGCAGAGGACGTCGCATCAGATATCGATATCCCGGGATTCCCGCGTTCAGTGGTTGACGGCTATGCGCTGGCATCGGCTGATACCACAGGCGCAGGTGAGGCGATGCCGGCGATGCTCGGTTATGCAGGGCGTCAGGAGATGGGTGCGGCTGCTGAGGTGCGGGTTGTCCCGGGCTCATGCGTCTATGTACCGACCGGGGGTGTCATCCCTGAAGGCGCCGATGCGGTGGCGATGATCGAGTACTGCGAGCAGATCGGTGACCAGGTGCTGGTGCGCCGCCCTGTTGCACAGGGAGAGAATATCATATCCAGGGGTGAGGATTTTGCGAAGGGGCGCACGGTCCTCAGGAGGGGCGTGCGCCTGCGCCCGCAGGAGTGCGGGGTCCTTGCAGCGACCGGATGCACGTCGGTCCCTGTCATGAAGTCGCCGCGTATCGCCGTCATCTCCACCGGCAATGAAGTGGTCCCGCCATCCGTGGTGCCTGGAGCCGGACAGGTCAGGGATGTAAACACATACCTCTGCAGCGCGTATCTGACCGGGCTGGGCTGCACGCCGGTGCTCTCAGGGATCATCGCAGATGATCGCGCCGCCCTGGAGTTTGCGGTGAAGGGGGCGTGCGCCGGGTGCGATGCGGTCCTGGTCTCAGGGGGGAGCTCAAAGGACATGCGCGACAATACGGCACTGGTGATCAGTGACCTCGGCGAAGTTCTGGTGCATGGGATCGCAATGGCTCCGGGGAAGCCCACGATCATCGGTGTCGCTGACGGAATACCAGTGATCGGGCTCCCCGGTCATCCTGCGTCTGCATACGTGGTCCTCAGTGTGCTGGTACATGAACTCATTGCAGGCATGATGGGGACGTCATCCCTCTACAGGACGACGACAGCCAGGCTGGCGCAGAACGTCCCCTCTGCAAAAGGGCGGGAGGAGTATGTGCGCGTCATGGTGGAGGACGGTGAAGCGTTCCCGGTATTCGGGAAGTCAGGGCTCATCAATACCCTGACCGGCAGCAGCGGTGTCATCAGGGTCCAGGCAGGTAGTGAAGGTCTCGAAGAGGGCGGGGAGGTCAGGGTGATCCTGTGGTGAAGCGCTACCTCGACCTGATCTCACTTGAGAGGGCGCTGGCACTGATCAGGGAATCCTTCTCCTTCACTCCCGGGACTGAGGTGGTACCTCTCGGAGATGCGGCAGGCAGGGTCACTGCGGCGCCTGTATTCGCGCGTTTCTCTGTCCCTGAGGTCCACCTCTCGGCGATGGACGGCATCGCCGTCAGGAGCGCTGAAACCACCGGTGCGCACGAGCAGCACCCTGTTACCCTGGCGGATGCGGCGCCTGTCAATACCGGCAACGTGATCCCGCCGGGTTATAATGCAGTCATCATGATCGAGGACGTATGGGTGGATGATGGCGCCTACACCATCCGCAGGGCAGCCGCCCCCTGGCAGCACGTCCGTGCGGTGGGTGAGGATCTCGGCGAGTCAGAGATGGTGCTCCCCTCCCTCCACAGGATCCGCCCGCACGAGATCGGAGCCCTCACCACATATGGTCTCACTGACCTGGAGGTGCTCCACATCAGGGTCGGGCTCATTCCCACAGGCAGTGAACTGGTCCCGCCCGGAGTCCGTCCGCCACCCGGGAAGGTCATCGAGAGCAACACGCTCATGGCGTCTGCCCTGCTCCGGGATGCAGGTGCGGACTGCCGCAGGTACGGCATCGTCGCAGACGATCCCGCCCTGATCAGGGATGCGGTAGTGCAGGGGATCGATGAGAACGATCTCCTCCTCATCTCTGCCGGTTCATCTGCAGGGACACGTGACTATACAGCGGATGTCATCAGTGAACTTGGTGAGGTGCTGGCTCATGGTGTCGCCATAAAGCCTGGCAAGCCGGTGATCATCGGGCGCATCTCAGGCAAACCCGTCATCGGGCTCCCTGGCTACCCGCTGGCTGCATTCACAGTGCTGCGGGAGATCGTCATGCCATTGCTCGGGTGCTATGGCATCCGATCACAGGCAGGTGAGACGATCAGCGCCCGCCTCTCATCCACCCTCCACTCGGATATCGGCACAGATGAGTTTGTCCTGGTCTCGGCAGGCAGGGTAGGCGGGGCATGGGTGGCAGTGCCCCACTCCCGCGGGGCAGGTGTACAGATGAGTGCTGTCAGGGCGAATGCGTACATAAAGATCCCTGCTGCGAGCGAGGGTGCCAGTGCGGGCAGTCTGGCGACCGCCCGCCTGATGGTGCCGCGTGCCAGGGCTGAAGAGGCGCTCCTCATCACCGGCAGCCATGACCCTGCCCTCGATCACCTGGCTGACCTGGTGGCCAGGCGCCGCGCCGGTGCAGATCCCCATTTCACTCACGTGGGGAGCATGGGCGGTCTGCTGGCTTTGAAGAGGCATGACTGCCATGCTGCGCCCATGCACCTCCTTGCGTCTGACGGGGATTACAATCTGCCGTATCTCACGAAATATCTCCCTGGTGAAGACCTTGTGCTGGTCTGCATCGCAGAGCGTCAGCAGGGCATCGCCTCACGCGACGCGCTCACCCTGGATGACCTCCCTGCTCATACCTTTGTCAACCGCCAGAAAGGCTCCGGCACCCGCATGCTCCTTGACCATCTCCTGGCAGAACGCGGCATCGATGCCGGGACGATACAGGGCTATGACCGTGAGGTGACCACGCACCTGGCTGCAGCCCTCTCTGTGAAGAGCAGGGATGCAGATGCCTGCATCTGCGTCTACAGTGCTGCACAGGCGCTCGGTCTGGAGTTTGCGCCTGTCGGAACAGAGCGTTATGAGTTGGTGATGCAGAGGGACAGTCTCAGTGACCGGCGTATGGAGATGCTCGTTGAGACCATCGCCTCTGATGACTTCATAGCGATCCTCGAGAGCCTTGGCGGGTATGAGACCCGGCTCACAGGCGTGCGGCGCGAACTGCTGTGAGCACCGCCTCCTCTGGTGTGATGCACTTAAAAACATCCTCGATATCCCAGGTGAGGTGCCCGAGCACGGGTTTTCCGATCTTCAGGGCGACAGCGATCTCTGAGAGCGTCCCATAGCCGCCCCCGACCGCTATCACTGCATCTGCGGACTGGACGATGAGAACATTGCGGGCATGCCCGAGTCCGGTGCGAATCACCACATCAAGATGCCGGTTTCCGTCATCCAGCCCTGGGATGATGCCGACGGTCATACCGCCCGCCTCTTTTGCACCCCTGCATGCCGCCTCCATCACACCCCCAAGACCCCCGCAGATGAGGGTCGCGCCATTTGCGGCGATGAGATAACCGATCGTCTCTGCCGCTTCACATATGCCGTCTGAACATTCGCCTGCACCGATCACTGCAATCTGCATATCATCACCCTGCCCCCACAGACTCGATATGCTCCGTATCGCAGGTCACCACAAAATGCTTTGTCTTTTGAGTTCAAACCATAGGACAATACAGGGATCATGAGGGATACAAGGTGAAAGAAGTCACCAGCAGTTATAATGCAGAAGAGGTGGAGGGGTGGGTCAGGACGTTCTGGAATACCCATGATACCTATGCAGGGGTCAGGGAGCTCCGCAGCAGTGGGAAACCTTTCTTTTTCGTGGATGGTCCGCCGTACACCACCGGGTACATACACCTCGGTACGGCATGGAACAAGATCCTGAAGGATACGATCCTCCGCTACCACAGGATGTGCGGGCGGCACATCATCGAACGTGCCGGTTACGACATGCATGGTCTCCCCATTGAGGTGAAGGTGGAGCATGAACTCGGCTTCACCTCAAAGAAAGATATTGAGGAGTATGGCATCGCCCGCTTCATTGAGAAGTGCAGGACATTCGCCGAGACGCACATGGAGATCATGAGCGAGCAGTTCAGGAACCTAGGCGTCTGGCTTGATTTTGATGATCCCTATCAGACCGTCAAGGATGAGTATATCGAGGCTGCATGGTGGACTCTCGGGCGGGCTGAGGAGCGGGGTCTGCTCGAGCGCGGACACCGTGTGGTGAACTGGTGTCCCCGCTGCGAGACCGCCATCGCCGATTCCGAGGTGGAGTACTGGGATGAAACCGATCCCTCTGTTTTTGTGAAATTTCCAGTCAAAGGCAGGGATGATGAATACCTGGTCATCTGGACGACAACCCCCTGGACGCTCCCGGCAAATGTCGGTGTTGCGGTGGATAAAAACTTCATCTATGCAAAGGTGCTTGCAAAGCGGGGGGATACGCAGGGGGTGCTCTGGATCGCAGAGGACCTCATTGAACCCGTCCTCCGCAGGGGGAGGTACACCGATTACGAGGTGCTTGAAAAAGTGCCCGGAGATGCCATGGTAGGGATGGAGTACACCTCGCCGCTCTGCCATGCAGTGCCCAGGCAGTGCGATATGGCGCACCGCGTGGTAGTTGCGGATTTCGTGACCATGGAGAATACCGGGATGGTCCATATCGCACCCGGGCATGGCTGGGACGACTATCTCCTCGGCATCAGGGAAGGGCTCGAGATCTTCTGCCCTGTTGATGGCACCGGGTGCTTCACCCCTGATGCCGGTGCCTATGCCGGCATGCATGTCAGGGATTCAAATGCCGCCATCATGGACGACCTTGGAGCATTGCTCCTGGCAAGCGAGGAGATCATCCACAGGTACGGACACTGCTGGCGCTGCAAGACACCGATCATATACCGTGCGACCGAGCAGTGGTTCCTCAAGGTGACAGAGATCCGGGACCGGATGCTGGAGGAGATCCGGGAGGTCAGCTGGTTCCCTGACTGGGCAGGGAGTGCACGGTTCCATGATTTTGTGAAGGATGCGCGTGACTGGTGCATCTCGCGCCAGCGTTACTGGGGCATACCGATCCCGATCTGGGAGTGCACCTCATGCAAGGACTACCGCGTCATCAGCACCATTGCGGAGCTGGAGGAGGCAGGAGATGTCAGACTCAGCGACCCGCACCGCCCCTATGTGGATGAGATCACGATCCCATGCAGGTGCGGCGCCACGATGCACCGCGTGGAGGAGATCTTTGATGTCTGGTTCGACTCGGCGGTGGCGTCATGGGCGACACTCGGGTTCCCGCGCAGGCAGGATGGGTTTGAGCGCTACTGGCCTGCGGATTTCATAACCGAAGGGCAGGACCAGACGCGGGGCTGGTTCTATTCACAGCTGGGTGCGAGCACAATCGCATTTGACCGCTCCCCGTACAGGAGCGTGCTCATGCACGGGTTCGCCCTGGATGCCGATGGGCGGAAGATGAGCAAGAGCTTCGGCAATGTGGTGACTCCTGAAGAGGTGATCAGCCAGTATGGTGTGGATGTGCTCCGTCTCTACATACTCTCTGCAAGTGCGCCCTGGGACGACCTCAAATTCAACTGGGATAGTGTAAAGACGACTGGCAGGGCGATGAACATCCTCTGGAACGTCTACCGTTTCCCGATCCCGTATATGCTCATCGATGGGTTTGAGCCTGTGAACCAGGGGGGCGTCTGGGACGACTCCTATATCCGGGACCACCTCTCAGGGATGCCTGATGAGGACCGCTGGATCATATCCCGGGTGAATACCATCGCCGGCGAGGTGAAGACCGGGATGGAGACATATCAACTCCACAAAGTCTGCCGGGCTCTCATCTCATTTGTGCTGGATGATCTCTCCCGCTGGTATGTGCAGCTCGTCCGCCCGCGTATGTGGCTTGAGGAGGACTCGCCAGAGAAGCGGTTTGCCTATGAGACGATGTACTATGTCATGCGCAGGCTGGTGCAGGTCTCTGCCCCTGTCATCCCGCATATCACCGAGGAGATCTACCATAACCTGTGCCTTGAAGGCGATCCTGAGAGTGTTCACATGCTGGATACGTTCGCAGGACTGGACGACTGCATTGACCCTGAGCTGGAGAGGGAGATGGAGATCCTCAGGTCATTTGATGATGCAGTTGCAAATGCGCGGCAGGCAGGGAGGCGAAAACTCCGCTGGCCTGTACTGGAATGTGTCGTTGCGACCGGCAACCAACAGGTGAAATCAGCGCTTGACAATCTCAACTCTCTTGCCAGGGTGCGTGCCAACAGCAAGCAGGTCACTGTGGTGGTTGGACAAAGGGAGGGGATCACCTGGCGTGCCGTGCCTGTGATGCGGACGATCGGTCCTGAGTTTGGGAAGGACGCGGCGAAGATCAGGGCTGCGATAGCGGCAGCCGACGGAACTGCGGTGAAATCTGCGATTGAATCTGGCGGGCGCGTGGAGATGGGCGGCTTCTCTCTCTCCGGCGAGCACCTCACCTTCACAGAGGTGCTGCCTGACGACGTCTTTGTCGCAGACATGCAGGACGGCAAGGTCTATGTCAATGTGACCCTCACCCCTGAAATCGAGGGTGAGGGTTATGCCCGCGAGATCATCCGCCGTCTCCAGGATATGCGGCGCCAGCTCGATCTCAATGTGGATGATTTCATCAGGGCAGATGTTGAGGTCAGTGATGCGCGCGTGGCTGACCTGGTTCTGGGGGTGGGGGGCAGTAAGGGCAGTAAGGACCTGATCGCAGCTGAGGTGAGGGCAGAGCCGCTCAACATCAGGGTCTCTTCAGGGGAGGCACCGCCTCCCGGAGGGGCGTGCGACCTTGAGATCGAGTGGGACGTAGAGGGCGTGAAGATGCTGATGCGCATCTCACGGGCATCCCGTCAGTCTCTGTAACAGTGCCTCCCCCTCAGGGGAGGTGAAGAGCGGCAGGTCTTCAAGGATCGTCACCGACCTGCGCAGAGCGACCACCTGCTCGCCTGTCATGGGATTGTAACCCTCTTTTTCATGCACCTCCCTGCAGACGAGCACGCCGCGCCTCTGCCATGCCGGTGTCTTTGCCAGGTTGATGCCGCGCGTAAACATCATCTCATGCATCTCCTGGGTGCGCATGCCTTTCAGGGCGTCTGCCGCCTTCCTGGAGCTCATGCCATCTCCAATGAGTGCCCACTGGCAATAGGCATTGATATGGTTCCTCCAGGCTTCGCTCTGGCGCTGTGTGAGGTATTTCAGGGCGAATGCCGGTGTGGCAGGGATGACGCGGGCATCGAATGAGAGTGGTGTTGGGGTAGGTGTGCCACACCCGAGCTTCAGTGTCAGGAGACTGGCGGCATATGACGCAGTGACGGAGTCGATCTTCTCCACCCTCCCATTGAATGGCAGGGTTGTAAAATAGAGGCTGATCTCGTCTGAAAACGTGTATGCAAAGGATGGGTTCAGACCGCTCCCGGCGATCAGGTCCCTGCAGACGTCAGCCATGGCTCTGCAGAACCCGGCATCAAATGGTCTCTCCAGACCAATTCTCTCTGCCAGGGTATGAAATGCACGACCATCGAGTCTGACAAAAACGGGGGGAACGGTCGTGATGCCGCTGTATATCTCTCTATTCTCCATAACTGCAACTCTACAGGAAGTGCTCCCTCAGGCACGCATCCCCGGTGGCACCGGCTGCCGCCAGGGAATTGGAGACCCTCCAGGTCCTCATTCCTGCTCGGTTGAGGAAGACCTGAACGCGTTTGGAATGTGGCGGATGATGACGATGTCGCCCACATTTCTGATGATGCGGTATGGGATTCTCAGGCCCTTGTAGCCCTTGCTCTCTCTGATTTCCGGAGAAAGGTTGCCCACGGCAATGGAATCGATCTTCTTCCCGTCCACATTGATCACTGCGTCTTCCACCTCCCCCACGAAGATGCCCCGGTCTGTATAGACATTCAGGCCAAAAAGATCTGTTATCTGCGTTTTCATCGCTATCATCTGAGAGTATATACTATAAACGATAAAAAGATAATCTTTCACATGGGCGGTTCATTCGAGATCGGCAGGATGCTGGGGATCCCTGTCCGCATCCATTTTACACTTCTTATCGCCATCCCGCTCTTTGCATGGATCATCGGGAGCCAGATCTTATTTACCGCAGATGTGCTCTCTGATCTCTTCGGGGTCGCCATAGACACCTCCATCGTCGCCTCCGGCATAATGCCGTACATCCTTGGAACAATCATCGCATTCGGTCTGTTTGCGGGTGTCCTCGTCCATGAACTGGCGCACTCACTCGTCGCCCGCAAAAGGGGTATCCGGATCAACAGCATCACCCTGCTGATCCTTGGCGGGATCGCCTCCATGGATGAGACCATGCCTGATCCGGCTGTGGAGCTTCCCATGGCATTTGCCGGACCCATCATGAGCCTTGCAGTGGGCATCGTCTGCACCGGACTTGCATATCTGTCTGCGGCACTGGTCATTGATACGGCGCATGCCGGAGTATTCGTCTTTCTCTTCGGATACCTCGGGTTTCTGAATATCCTGCTGTTTGCCTTCAACCTCATCCCTGCCTTCCCCATGGATGGCGGACGCATACTCAGGGCATGGCTGGCAAAACGCATGCCTCTCCATGACGCCACCCGCATCGCTGCAGGTATTGGGAAGGGATTTGCCATCTTATTCGGTATTATCGGTTTTCTGGTCTTCAACCCCATACTCCTCATCATCGCATTCTTCATCTATATCGGTGCAGATCAGGAGGCATCAATGATCAAGTACAATGTCCTCCTCCATGACCTCAGGGTCGCCGGCGTGATGAGCAGTCCGGTTGTGACGGTCTCACCTGCCACACCACTCTCTGAGGTGATCCGGATGATGTATGAGAACAAACATCTCGGCTATCCTGTGATCGATCGCGGTGCCATGGTCGGGATCATCACACTTGCCGACATCCGTTCGGCGCCGCCGATTGACCGCGATGCGATGCAGGTGCGGGATGTGATGACAAGGGACGTGATCACACTCGGCCCGGACGCGCCACTGACAGATGCCCTGAGGCTCATCTCTCTCAATGAGATCGGGCGCATCCCGATCATTGAAGACGGTGCACTCGTCGGTATCGTGACCAGAACAGATATCCTGCGGGTGATGGAGCTCAGGGAAGTCTGAATACAAAGGCGGCGTCAAGCGGCGTGATGCCGAAATCTGCCCTGAACTCTTCGAGATTGCGGTACCCACGTTTTGCAGTGATCGATCGCGCTCTTTTCTTTCCGATGCCAGGGAGCCACTGGAGTGCGCCGGCAGGGAGGTGATTGAGGTCCACCGGATATGGGAGGGCTGTGAGCGACCTCATCCCATGGCTGACCACGACGACGTCCATGACCGTCCCTGCAGGGAGCCGGAGCGGTATCCCTGCCAGGATCGGATATGACCCCATGGGGCGCCCGTATGAGGGTGACCCCTCTGCCTCTATGATCACCTCTCTGAGGATGGTTCCGGCTGGAAAGACCAGTTTCAGCATGGGGTGGTCGAAATGTTTTCGTACATGCTCTTTGAACTGCCTGAAGCGGCTCTCATGCATCCCAAGGGTATTGTCTTCATATGCGGGTGTCCCCTCGAATGGCATCACCTGCCTGATATTGACCCGGCGCACCATCAGACCTGCATCAAGCACTTCTTTCAGGAACTCTTCATTCAGTGCAAAGGTCCTCTCAGTCTCGCCTGACAGCCCGATGATAAAGTTCAGACCTGGCAGGAGTTCAGGGACACCGTCTCTTCTGCGGGCGCCCACCTCATTGACGATCCGGATTGCGCGGAAGACCTCGTCCGGGTACGCCTTGAGGTTGTTCGCCTCCATCACCGCCGGATCAGCGGTCTCCATCCCGAATGCAGCCACGTCACCGGGGGTATGCAGGTCCACGATCGCCTCCAGCGCCGCGCGGCTCGCCTCCTCATGGTGTGCGATGGTGCCTGGATTGATGTTGTCGATATGCAGGGTCTTCAGGTCAGGGGCGGCATCCCTGATCGAGGTAAAGAGTTCCCTGATCAGGTCAGGGCGTGGTTCCGGGAATTCACCGCCCCCTGCACCATAGGCGATCAGGTCAGGCTGTCTCCCGAGCCTGAAATGACGGGCGCCTGCGCGGTGGAGTGCAGCCACCTCATCTGCGCACCCATCAATGGAACGGTATTCAGGCATCCCATAGAATGGTTCGGTACAGAATGAACACCCGCCGGTCACTGCCCGCGGGCAGCCTGTCGCGGTCTCCAGTTCGATCATGATGTGCGGGAATGAGGGGTGCTGCCTGATGACGCCGCTGCCTGAGACGCTCCAGTGGTCGATCTGACGGTAGTCGGGTGATCCTGCCGGCTCACCGCCATTGAGCCAGGCATCAAGGGCTGCGGCAGGAGATCCCGTGAGTGTCAGGTCAAATCCCAGACCTTCCTCCTTTATGGCTTTTCTCCCGCCCTGACCTGCATATCCGAAGACGATGGGACCCCCGATCACGCTCGCCGGCGACCGCATCTGCATGCCGATCTGCCTGATCTCGGTGAGTGTTGCAGGCGCTCCGCCCAGGTACCTGCCCGGAACAGTGGTGCCTGCGATCATCACCACAACGGCGGCGTCATTGAATGAAGCCAGCAGTGACGGCTCCTCTCTCACCTGGTCAATGGTTGCATACCTGATGGAGTAGCCGTGCTCTGTGAGCACCCCTGCCATGTACCTGACATATGGGGAGATGTACGGGGGGACGCCGAGACATGCGGGCTCATCGATGTAGCCGTCGATGATCACTGCATCAGAGGTCATAACCAAGGAGAGCAAGGAGTTTCCGTGCCCAGAACAGTTTTCCACGTTTCATGGGGTCTACGTCTCTGTCATCGAGGTTAAAACCGATGATCGTGATCTCTTCCGCTCCCAGTGCGTCTGCGGCAAATACCGCCCGGTCGCCGTCTGTGAATCCGCCGAAGTTGTGGATATGCGGCAGCGGGGTGCTCTGTGTGGTGCCGACGACCGGACCAGTGAAGCGCGGCACCCACTTCCTGATGAGGGGGATGTTGTCGCCGTGTGCGTGCACGACGATGATGGTGCCGGCTGCATTCATCTCCAGGAATGTGTCGGTTGCGCCGTCCAGGTCCGTGAAGATGGCGTCAGGGAGTATGCCGTGTGCGTAGAGGATATCTGCAGCCGCATCTGCGGCAAAGACCGTACCTGAACACCTGTCAAGCTCCCTCCTGAGGCACGGTGCATTGCCACAGACCGTGACATGCTTTCCGGCGACGCACCTCTCAAGCAGGGGCAGGTCATCGCGTCTCAGCAGGTCTGCGAGGAGTCTGGCGGATCGTTCGTCATCTTCCCTGTCAAAATTAAAATAATCAAGGATTTCGAGGTAGTGCGGCTCCCAGTCACTCATCCTGACAGAATGCTGTGCGGCGCCACCCTCATGCCTCATCCTCATCTCCGTTATCGAGACCGACGAGGGATGTGAATTTATTTAAGAGGGGTTCTATGACGAGTGAGAGGAGTTTCTCCTTGTCCTTCACCAGCCTGAAGTAGGTGAGTGGAATGCTCGCTGCCGCCATGGTGGCATGTCCGCCTGCGTCTGCAAAATCTCCAAACGCCTCTGATATGACGTTGCCTATGTGGAGGCGGACATCCCTGTTCCGCGCCGAGAGGTATATGTTCTCGTCCCCGATGCCATAGACGATGACCGTATTCACGCTTTCGAGACTGATCAGGAGGTCGGCTGCCTGTGGCAGGGCATCCCGGTTTCTGACATACCCCACATTTGAGAAGAGGTAGCCGCTGCTGATCTTTCTGTTCCTGATCGCACTGCCGAGTATGTCCAGGGTCTCCTGTGCCATCGATGGCGAGGTGATCTGGTCAAGCATGGCGCTGTCGGTCAGTGGGAGGAGGAATGCAGCATAATTCAGGTCCTGCGGCGTGATATTTCTCCTGAAGTCGCGGGTATCTGCCCGGATGCCATAGAGGAGCGCGGTTGCAAGTTTTTTGTCAACCGGGATGTCCAGCTCCTGCAGGTACTGGGTGAGGATGCTGGCGGTTGCGCCGATGC
>DARA01000004.1 GCA_002503135.1 Methanomicrobiaceae archaeon UBA207 | reverse complement strand
TCGCGCCGGCGAGTGAATACTCTCAGGGAAGCGGCGGTGGAGGAGGATACGCCCCGCAGGGCACCAGTGGTGAGAGTCAGGAGGATCTGTTAGAGGCGATCCATGAGCAGAACGACCTCCTCCAGCAGCTGATCGATCTCATCTCAGCGATCTTCGGGATCAAACCCGAGTAACACCTTTTTGTGCCAGAGATTTTTTGCCAGGAGATCGATCTCTTTATAGGGGTTGTCGCCGATAATTTTGTTAACGATAAATCCGGTGATAACATGATCACATGCACGCCAGATGAGGTCAGGACGCGTTTCGGGTACCCGGTGAGCTTCGGAGCTGCCGATATGAACACCAGGGGACAGGCGCCGGGAGCGGTGCTCCGGGCAAACAAAGGCATTGAAGCAGCAGGGCTCTATGGAGAGATTATCTGACCCCTACTCACTCGCCTACCCGTCCATCGTCGCCATCGCCGATGAGACGGGCGAGCGTGTGGAGCTGATCGAGTCCTTTGACTGCACCGGCGGTGCGATGTGGGTGAAGCTCCACTATGCAAAGAGCCCCTTGGTGGAGTCGGTGCGGACAGTGGGTGCCGCCAACCGCTACCTCCTGAAGACGGGCAGCGCAGACCTGGCACTGGAGGGGTCGCACTTCCCGGCAGGCATCTCTGCCGTCTCTGTCGAAGGCGGTGAGGTCATGGTCACATACATCGGACTTGGCGGCGGGGGCGTGGGGGCGTCGGTCTGCCGTGCCACTGCCGGCGGTGTCATCCGCTCCAGAAGCGACCCTGCGGGGGGCGGCAGGCAGGCAGGCTCAACCATCTGGCTGCAGCGTCGGCAGCGGGTGCTGGTGGGCGTGGATGACACAGACACTGCCGAAGAGGGGGCGACATGGACGCTCGCGCACAATATCGCAAAAGCGGTGGAGGATGATGAGTCCCGCTACCTCTCGCATACCATAGTGCAGCTCTTCCCTGTCCCGTACCGCACAAAGAACTGCGTGAGTGTCGTGTGTGAGTTCGCATCCTCTGACCCTGCCGGGCTGACAGAACGTTACCAGAGCCTGCTTGAGGAGTACACGCTCTCGGATGAGACCGGTATGGCAGTATATACAGGGTTCGACCCGGCGGCGCTCGCCCCGTTCGCAAACGCGGTGAAACAGGGAGAGGTCGCAAGAGCTGATCTCGATGCCATCGATGACCCGCATCTCAGGGTCGTCCTCGACGGGAGAGGTGTCATCGGCGCTGTCGCCGCACTCCCGTTCTATACCAGGTACACGGAGGCGCTGGCACTTCACACCAGTTCTCCGAACTGGTGTTCGAACACCTCTCACTATAGAGGTGTGCTTCACACCGTTTTGGATAAAACGGGGTTCAAACACCTCCCCCCTAAGGGAGGTGTATTATGAAATGGGTGACGGCAAAGGCACGGGTGCTGGAGGCAGGCGGTGTCAGGGTAGAGGGGGTGCCGGTTGATCAGTATATCACCCACTCCCTTGCCGGACCCGGTGCAGGAGCAGGCGGGTCATTCTTCTTTGCATGCGGTGACGACCGGCGTGTGAGGCTCACCCCTGACCCGGCAGGGGATATCGCACTCGTCCATGAGGGTGGAGGGGCGGCGGCGCTCCATATCGGCGGCAGGATTGTCAGGGGCAGGCTCGAGAGGGCAGCGCTCCACTGTCCGCACCAGGCATACATCACAGTGAGTGCCGGGTGCAGGTACAGGTGCAGGTTCTGCACCGTGCCGCTCAGGCAGGGGCGCAGAAAGACGATTGACGAGATCATACGCCTTGTTGATGGGGTGAGACCAGGGATCAGTGCGATCGCGCTCACAGGTGGCGTCTGGTCTGATCCAGGGGAGGAGGAGAGGTACGTGCTTGAGGTGATCAGCCGCCTGAAACGGTTTGGTATCCCGATCGGAGCCTCCATCTACCCGGTCCCGGGAACACCGCAGCGCCTCCGCGATCACGGCGTGGCAGAGGTGAAATTCAATCTCGAGACCGCGACACCAGACCTCTTCAGGGAGATCTGCCCCGGGCATGACCGGGAGATGGTGCTGGACGCACTCCGGAATTCAGTCGCCCTCTTTGGAAAAGGGCATGTCTTCTCCAACATCATCATCGGACTTGGCGAGACAGACAGGGAGATGGAGGTGTGCGTCAGTGAACTGGCAGAGATGGGGGTGATCCCCATCCTCAGACCACTGACCCCGGCAGCAGGTCTCGCAGACCTGCGCCGCCCGTCTGCAGAGCGCCTGCTCAGACTCTGCGGGATGCATGGTGATGCACTGAGACGGCATGAGCTTGACGGGCGTGCGGCACTGAGTATGTGCGCCGCCTGCACAGGCTGCGATCTGGCGCCATGGAGGGACTTATGAGAGGCGTTGATGCACTGGCGGCGGCGCTGGCAGACTGCGGAGACTGTTTCTACACAGTCCCGGGTTTCCCTGTCACAGATATTGCAGAGGCGGTCGGGGCTGAGATCGTCATCAATGAGAAGGTGGCGCTGGAGTACGCCCTAGGGGATTCCCTCTCCGGAAGACGGGCTGCCGTCATCATAAAGAATGTGGGGCTCAACATCTGCGCCGACCCACTGGTCAATGCGACCACCCAGGGGCTGAGGGCAGGGGTGGTCGTGGTGGCAGGTGACGATACTGAACAGGTCGCCTCGCAGAACGCCCAGGACTCGCGGTACTATGGGGAGGTGGCGCAGGTGCCTGTGATCGAACCTGATGCCCTGACCTGCGGGGAGGGGGTCGCAGAGGCGTTCGCCGTCTCGGAACGGTTCTCACGCGCCGCCATCCTCCGGATCACGCCATATCTGAACGGTGCTGATGTCCCGGAACACCGGGTGGCGGTGAGACGCGGCACCGGCTCCACCGCTGATCCTGCCCTCACGATGCGCGGCAGAACAGAGCGGGCGGTGCGCGCCACTGCAGAGATGTTCGCGTGGGCGCAGATGTCCCGCCTCAACCGCCTCACAGGGGGTGCCGCCGGCGTCGGGATGGCGCCCGGCGACTCCCGCGTACGGGTCCCCTACCCCCCGCCGGCACTGGCAGGTGATGTTACAGAGGTGCGTGAGTACGGGCGCCCCTTTGTCAGCGAACACCGCCGCCTGACACCCCCCTTCTCCCACACCAGCGAGCCCGAGACGATGGAGATGAGGGGGTATCACCGGACATTCTGCAGGGGGTGCCCGTTCAAACCCGTGATGGCGACCCTGCGTGAACAGGGGATGGAGGTGATCTGCGACATCGGGTGCTCCCTCCTTGCCATGAACCCGCCGTACTCCATCGGCATCGCCACCTATGGTCTGGGGTCCTCCATCGCAGTGGCAGCGAAAAGCACGGGGATCGCACTCACCGGGGACTATGCGGTCCTCCACACAGGCATCAATGCACTCATCGATGTATACCAGAAACAGACCCCGCTCCTCTGCATCATTCTGAAGAACAACAGGATGGGGATGACAGGCGGGCAGCCAGTGCCCGACCTCCTCAGATATATCAGGTGGGCTGAGCCGGCGGTCTGCAGCGGCTCTGATCAGGAGAGCCTGGACAGACTGCTGGTCCGACCCGAGACGCCGGTCACGGTCGTCATCGAAGGCGAATGTCAGGAAGATGATCTGCATGAAACCATGGAATATTGAGATATGTGATGTGACTCTGAGGGACGGCGAGCAGACGCCGGGAGTCACTTTCTCGTGCGACGAGAAGATGGAGATCGCCGGACATCTGGACGCCATCGGCGTAGAGGTGATCGAGGCAGGGTTTCCGGTCGTATCGCAGGACGAGAAGCGATGCGTGACCGCCGTTGCCCGTGCAGGACTGGATGCACGCATCTGCTGCCTGGCGAGGGCGGTCAGGGAGGATATGGAGGCGGCGATCACCTGCGGCGTCGATATGGTGAGCATCTTCATCGCCACCTCGGACCTCCATATCAGGCACAAGTACCGGAAACCGCGCGAGGAGGTCATTGCCGGTGCGCTTGAGATGATCGAACTTGCAAAAGACCATGGGCTGCAGGTGAGGTTCGCGGCTGAGGACGCATCACGGACAGATCCCACATTCCTGAAGGAGGTCTACAGGCAGGGGATCATGCATGGTGCCGACCTCGTCAGCTTCGCGGATACGGTCGGGTGCCTCACCCCCACCGAGATCCATGGCGTCGTCTCGCACCTCCTCCCTGACCTCGGGCGCCCGTTATGCATCCACTGTCACAACGACCTCGGGTTTGCATCCGCCAATACCATCACCGCCGCAGAAGCCGGTGCTTTCCAGCTGCACACGACCGTAAACGGCATCGGCGAACGGGCAGGGAACGCCGCACTTGAGGAGGTGCTCACTGCCGCATATATGAAAGGCGGCGTCAGGCACTACGACCTCGGCAGGATCACGGAGATCTCCGGGTGTGTGGAGAGGATTTCAGGCATAAAAATAGCAAAGAACAAGGCAGTGGTCGGTGATCACGCCTTCTGCCATGAGAGCGGAATCCATATCGCCGCCATCCTCGAGGAGCCCCGGACCTATGAGTTCATCCCGCCTGAACTCGTAGGCGCCGAACGCCGGTTCGTGCTGGGCAAGCACACGGGAATGCGGGCACTGAAACACGTGCTCAGGACGCAGGGGTATGACCTGAGCGATGCACAGGTGAGATGGGTGCTCGAAGAGGTGAAGACCTGCAGTGAGGGGAAATGCTGTGTCACGCCCGAAGTGCTCTGCAGCATCATCAGACGATCCGAAGAGGAGGGGTCAGAGTGAGAGGCACGCTGGCGGAACGAATCCTTGGTGCGCCTGCCGGGGAGTATGTGGACAGGAGAGTGGACCGCGCCTTCTGCCATGACGGCACCGGCGTCCTCACCCTTGAAGCGCTCCGCTCCATGGGAGTCGATGTGGTCGCCTGCCCTGACAGGACATACATCATATTCGACCATATCAGCCCGGCAAACAACAGCACCACTTCCGGGCTCCAGCATGAGGTCAGGGAGTTTGCAGCCGCACAGGGGGTGCACTTCTCTGAGATCGGGGGCGGGATCTGCCACCAGGTGATGAGTGAGGGGATCGTCCTGCCCGGCGAGGTGGTGGTCGGTGCCGACTCCCATTCCTGCACGATGGGTGCGTTCGGCGCCTTTGCAACAGGTGTGGGTGCGACAGATATGGCAGGTGTCCTGGCATCGGGGTCCACCTGGTTTCGCGTCCCATCAACCATTGCAGTCGTCCTCACAGGCAGGGCAGCGCCCCCTGTGGAGCCGAAGGACGTGGCGCTCGCATGCGTGGGCAGGCTCGGGGCGGATGGCGCCACCTACCAGGCACTGGAATTCACCGGTGAAGGCGTCAGTGGGATGTCCATGGACGGCAGACTGACGCTCTGCAACATGGCAGTCGAAACCGGCGCCAAGGCAGGTCTCTGCTACGCCGATGAGACCACATGCAGGTACCTCGCCGGGTTCGGGCACCAGGGGATCGAAGCGCAGGTGCCTGATGACTGCAGTTATGCGGATGAGATCGGGATCGACCTTTCAGACCTCCCGCCCCTCGTCGCGGTCCCGCACGATGTCGACAGCGTCTGCGAGGTTGAGAGAGTGGCGGGCACCCCCATTGACCAGGTCTTTGTCGGAACATGTACAAATGGCAGATACGAGGATCTCATGCGTTTTGCCTCCATCGTGAGGGGGAGGAAGGTGGCGGTGCGGACCGTGGTCGTCCCTGCGTCCCGGGGGGTGCTGATGCAGGCGCTCGGTGCAGGCATATATGCAGAAATCGTCGAGGCAGGATGCGTGGTCTGCCCGCCAGGGTGCGGACCCTGTCTGGGGGCGCATATGGGTGTGCTCGGCGAGGGGGAGGTCTGCCTCTCCACCGCCAACCGGAACTTCAGGAACAGGATGGGGGTCGGTGGCGCGATCTACCTCTCTTCCGTGGCAACCGCAGGTGCAAGTGCCCTGACAGGGGAGATCACGGTGCCGGAGGATGAGCATGTACGGTGAGGGGAGGGCGGTCTGTCTCGGGGACGATATCAACACCGACCTCATCATCGCAGGCAGGTACCTCAGGACAAAGGACAGGAGAGTGTGGGCAGAGCACGTCTTTGAAGACCTCGACCCCGGACTCGCAGACCGGCTTGGAGGCGCAGTGATCATTGCCGGCAGGAATTTCGGGTGCGGCTCATCACGGGAGCAGGCAGTGATCGCACTCCGGGAGGCGGGTGTCACCGGCATAGTCGCTTCAGGCA
This sequence comes from Methanomicrobiaceae archaeon UBA207, assembly GCA_002503135.1. Lineage (GTDB taxonomy): Archaea > Halobacteriota > Methanomicrobia > Methanomicrobiales > Methanoculleaceae > UBA207. The sequence goes on along the minus strand of DARA01000004.1, from coordinate 3,482 downwards.
TCGCCAGGATCTTCTTCCGCAATGCGATCAATATCGGGCTTCCGGTGATGGAGTGCGAGGTCGGATGCCGCGATGGTGCCGGCGTCCGTTTCAACCTGGAGGAGGGGTGGGTCGAGACAGGCGGCAGGCGGCACATGCTCCATCCCATCTCACCCCGGATGCTGGATATCCTGAAGGCGGGCGGTCTGGTCGAGGTCTGGAGGCAGCGGAAGTGATCGTCCCCGGGCACTGCAGCGTGGTAGGCTGCGCCACAGGGATGCCATGCGGCAAAAAAGCCTATTTCCTCACCCGCTACCTCATCCGCGAGACTGCCGGAGGTCATGAGGTAGTGGAACTCGAACTGGACGGCAGCGGGACAGGGATGATGAGAGAAGTGGTGAGCGAGAAGGTCATTGCCAGAGCAGATGAGGTCTGGTGGTTCCCGGAGAAGGTGCAGATCCATGACAGGACGGCTCTTGTAAGATATGCAGCCGAATCAGGGAGGAGCTGCACCATCTTCACAGGCACCGACGAACACCTCACCTTTGTCATCGACCCGGACCTGAGCGGTTTCCTCACAGTCCACGTATATGACACTCAGCCACCCCGCCCCCACCTCAGTTCAACCATCAGGGACCTCGAGACCTGCGGACTCTTCGGAGACCTCGATGTCATTTTCAGACACCACCTCCAGGATCTCAGCAGCCTCGGTGCTGATGTGTACCCGTGCAGGGCGTCAGGTTTCACCAGGAGCCTTGATGCCGACCCGATGCATGGAGGGGAGGTGGTGGCAGGATGCCTCACGAGTGCGCAGGTATACAGGGAATGCTATGGCGACGACTTCAGGCTCATCGAGATCTGCCCCCTCAAGGCGGTGGAGGAAGAGCCATTCGTCGCACGGTGCTGCAGGAGGGAGCGTGTGGGTATCAGGAGATACGACGGCAGATACGGCGCAGTCGTTCACTGGGGCGCCACCCCGGCAGAGATCGCTGAATCTGTATCCAGGGTGGTGCGGAAATGGAGATCGATATGACAAGGATTGCAGTGGTTGAGGGAGACGGGATCGGGTGCGAGGTGATCCCTGTTGCACGGAGCGTGCTCGAGAGGGTGCGCCCTGACTTTGAGACATTTGATGTGGAGATCGGCTACTCCAGGTGGATGAGGTGCGGCGAGGCATGCGGCGAAGAGGGGATCTCTGCCCTCAAATCAGCGGATGCGATACTCTTTGGTGCGGTCACGACGCCGCCTGAGCCGGATTACCGGAGCGTCATGGTCAGGATCAGAAAGGAACTGGACCTCTATGCAAACATCCGCCCCATATCAGGCGATGGTTTTGATGTCATCATTGTGCGCGAGAATACAGAGGGGCTTTATTCTGGCATTGAGTGGGTAGAGCAGGACCGCGCCTGCACCCTCAGGGTCATATCAAGGAGGGGGTGCAGGCGGATCGCAGAGTATGCCTGCAGGATTGCAGGAACCCGCAGGAACAGCCTCACGATCGGGCACAAGGCGAATGTGCTCAAATCAGACACGCTCTTCAGGGAGATATGCCTCGATACGGCGGCATCCTGCAGGGTCCGGTGCAGTGAACAGTACATCGACGCCCTCTGCCTTGACCTGCTCATGCACCCGGACGCCTATGATGTCATTGTGACCACCAACCTCTTTGGAGATATCCTCAGCGATGCGGCGGCGTACCTTGTGGGTGGGCTGGGGATGCTGCCCAGCGCAAATATCGGCGAGAGGCATGCACTCTTTGAACCAGTGCACGGGAGCGCCCCTGACATCGCAGGGAAGAATACAGCAAACCCGGTCGCCGCCATAAAGAGCGCGGCAATGCTCCTGGAACATCTCGGTGACGCCCGGAATGCAGGGAGGATCTGTGAGGCGATCGAAGTGACGATCGCGTCAGGGGTCAGGACGCGCGACCTTGGCGGGAGTGCAGGGACGCGGGAGTTCGGAGAGGCGGTGCTAAAGGCGCTCGGGTGATGGTGCAGATTAGGAATCTGCAACGCCCATTAAATCTCTGATTTTATGCGAGGGTGGCGACAGCCGCACCCTGACCAGAGCCGCGACCATCGCGATGATGTCAGAATCTCCCATGTCGAAGATATGAGAGCCGGCGTGGCGTCAGTGCCATCGCAGACAAAGACCACCTCACCCCTGAATCCTGCCAGACCTGCAAGGGTCCGCCCGATCCTCTGCTCTTCATTGTAGGCAGGGATCACAAGCGTGCACGCGGATGCAGGGGCAGGAGACCTGACAGTCAGAGCTCTAGTACTCCAGTTTCGAGACGATCTCCCTGCCAAATGCCAGTGCGGCGTCAGGACCGTGAGCAGTAACGATGCGCCCGGCTGAGATGACAGGGGCATCGACCACCTCAGCACCGCCAGCCTTCATCTCGGATACGGATGCAGGAGTCCTGAAGACGGTGGCTTTCACCCCCCTCAGGATGCCTGCCCGTGCGAGGACTACGGGTGAAAGGCAGATCGCCGCAACCACCCTGCCCTGTTCATGAAAAGACCTCACGAGAGAGTGGAGACGTTCGTTCCCCCAGAGACTCTCCGCCGCGCCGATGCCGCCGACGATCATGATCCCGGCAAAGTCGGCAGGAGTTACATCCTCAAAGCCCACTGACGCCTCTGCCGCACCCCCCAGCATGCCTGTGCAGGTGCCGGGCTTCACGGACGCGATCACATAACCGATGCCATGCTCTTCAAGGACCGATAGGGGCTCCTCCAGTTCTTCATCCCTGTAATTTTCAGGTGCGATGCAGACCAGAACTTTCATAGATCATTAGATCGGCGCCGACAGGAAATAGATTACTGGTGCCCCCTGAGGTGCTGAGCGAGTGGTGTGCCCGGGCGGTACCTCTCTGCGATCCCGAGTGCGACTTCCCGCAGGGCATTGTGCTCCACGAGGCAGGTCTCGGGCGGCGCGGCTTTTCTCAGGATCGCCGACGTATTTTCCGTGATCTGGAGGAGTTCGATTGCAATGACTGCATTGAGCCAGATGAGGTCCTGCAGCATCTCTTTCAGTTCATCTTCATGCATACATGAAATGGATGAGAACGTGGTATATTAAATGTCACGCCTGAGCCGGCGTGACTGAGTCACCGAAGGTGACAGATGTCACAGGCATGCGGGTGCGGTTGTGGCGAGAGTGTCCAACGGGAGTGGAAAACGATTAGACAGCCTCTGAAAATATCAATGATGAACTTATAATAGATACAGTATTATAACGTGATCACAAGCAGGAGAGGGCAGTTTGAAGTATGTGGTTGTGACAGGCGGAGTGATGAGCGGTCTCGGGAAGGGCATCACCGCCGCTTCTATCGGGCGTATTCTGAAGAACCGGGGATACAATGTAACCGCCGTAAAGATTGATCCCTATCTCAATATTGACGCAGGCACCATGAACCCTGCACAGCACGGCGAGGTGTTCGTGCTCAGCGACGGAGGGGAGGTCGACCTTGATCTCGGCAATTACGAACGTTTTCTTGA
>DARA01000048.1:514-28253 GCA_002503135.1 Methanomicrobiaceae archaeon UBA207 | reverse complement strand
ATTTTACTGCGAATTGTCGGAAAATGTTTCAAAGCTTTCGTAACTTTCGTTTCAAACACGCCCCAGTTCTTGTATAATTGATTCCCGATACCCTTTAAGGCACTGATAATCTCTTCCTGTTCTCTTTTTCCTGTTTCCTCTTCCTTTAACTTTTTCTCAGGGTCTTTCTGCTTGCTCTCAACCAGTTTTTCAAACGCCTTAACAGAATAAAGATTCTCCAGCCGTTCTTCTGTAATTTGATAATTAAGCTGCAAAGATCTCTCAACAATTACCTTGGTATAGCCAAAATCCTCAGTATCAAAGATCTTGGAGAATTTACTTTCCTTGAGATCATCATACAATTTAACAATTTTATCAATGTCTCCATCACCGAGATAATTTCTCTTGTTCCCCAAGCTCTTCCGCATTTTTTTAAAGAAAGATGCACCATTAATCAGCTGAATCTTTCCAGTTCTCTCAACGGGTTTCTCATTCGTTAAAAGCCAGATATAAGTATTAATGCCTGTATTGAAGAACAATTGATTGGGGAGAGCAACTATAGATTCAATATAATCGTTTTCGATCATCCACTTCCTTATATCGCTCTCACCCTGCCCGGCATCTCCTGTAAACAGTGGGGAGCCATTTGTAATAACCGCAATTCGTGATTTCTCCTCTACCTTCATCTTGGAGATCATATGCTGCAAAAACAACAACTGCCCATCATTTATCTTCGGCAGTCCAGCCCCGAACCTGCCTTCAAATCCTCTTTCAGCCTCTCTTTTCACATCATCTCCATCCTGTTCCCATTTAGTACCATAAGGTGGATTGGAGATGATGAAATCAAATCTCTCATCAGGAAACTGGTCTTTTGAAAGTGTGCTTAAAGGACCCCTGACGTTCTCATCATTTTCTCCTTTCATCAGCATGTCTGCCTTGCATATCGCATATATCTCTTCATTCTGTTCCTGACCAAAGAGAACAACATCAACTCCCTTATTTATGCTCGTGATAAAATCCTTACAGCTCGTTAGCATGCCTCCTGTGCCGCACGCAGGGTCATACACGGTTTTGATAATGTGCTTTTTTTTCAGTTTTTCACCGTTCTCAACAAACATCAGTTTCGTCATTAATCCAACAACATCTCTGGGAGTGAAGTGCTCCCCGGCTTCTTCATTTGACTGCTCTGCAAACTTCCTAATTAATTCCTCGAAAATAGTTCCCATTTCGTGATTGGAAACCACGTCAGGATGCAGATCAACCTTTGATTCAGAGAACTTCTTAATTAAGAGGAACAACTGACCTGCCTTAGCCAATCTGGTAATATGGGCTTTGATATAAAAATTCTCAAAAATATCCTGAACATTTTTGCTGAAGCAGTCAAGATAATGCATTAAATTCTGCTCAATATGTTCAGGGTCTTCAAGCAGAGTCTTGAAATCATATTTTGAGTAGTTGTAGAATCCCAGTGGATTGCCATTTCTATCCTTTGCGGCGTTTAAAAGAACAGGCTCCATATTTTCAAACTTGCCTTTATATTTGTTGTAAGTTTCAAGAACTTCTTGTTTTGAATCACTTAAAACACAGTCAAATCTCTTAAGCACTGTAAAAGGAAGAATTACTTTTTGACGTTCATTTCTTTTATAAGCAAATCTCAACAAATCTGCTAAATCCCATATAAAGGTAATTTTTTCCTGAAAATTTCCCACATTCACACCTTTACATTACTCTTTTTTAATTGTGTATAAAGTATAACTTCCCCAACCACCCCCATCCCCTCACCCTTATCAGCCAGGCGCTCCAATGGACTTGGTGATGAAGATCCTGTTGGGCATCGGAAACGTGCTCGGATGCGATGACGGTGTCGGGAATTACGTTGCCGGGACATTCAGGGCAGACGGCTGGAAGACCCTCGACTGCGGGACCGCTCCCGAGAACTTCACGGCAGTCGTCAGGAGGGAGCACCCGGAACTCCTCGTGCTCATTGATGCGGCAGAGATGGGCATCCCGCCCGGAGAGTTCAGGATCATTCCGGTTGAGCGTATCAGGGACGTCAGTATCGGTACACACCAACTTCCTCTCACGCACCTCATCCATTACCTGGAGGATGACGTGGGAGAGATACTCTTCATCGGCATCCAGCCCCTGATAGTCGGTGACGGCACAGGGATCAGTGCAGAGGTGCTGGATGGTGCGGAACTGCTGATGGAGAGCCTTAAAAACGGCACTTTCAGGGAGATTCCCGCCCTGTAAAATTGTAAAACGATAAAATAGTAAAATGAAGATATTTCCGCTATTCCACGATCATCTCTTCTGCATACCTGTCCTCAGTGGCGAGCAGGAACTCATCGCTCATCACCAGTGAGCCTGTCGGGCAGGCGTCATTGCACTGTGAGCAGAAGACGCATTGCGTCACATAAATCCTGACCCTCTTTGTCTCGGGCAGGAACTCGATCGCATTTGCCGGGCAGACCCGGATGCAGAGTTTGCAGCCGGTGCAGGTGTCGCGGTCATATGTGATCTTGCCCCTGAACTTCGGGGGTGTCCCGATCGGCGGGTGGATCGATGCCTTCCCCTCGCCAACAGATCTCAGGAATCCTGTGATCGACGGCGGCAGGTACTTTGCAGGGAATATATTGGTCGCCGGCGTTTTGGTGATCTGCCTGAGCACTTCAGCGACAGTAGGGAGGAATTTCATATGACGATCCCTCCCTTGATGAATGCGTCAAGCATGATGAGCAGCAGCCCGATGATCCCCAGCCCTGCAAGGTACCCCCAGTAGATAGTGACCAGGTGGTTGATCCGGAACCGCGCCATACTCACACGGATGAGACTCACTGAGAAGAAGACCACGACCACCACTTTGACCAGGTAGAAGATGAAGTCCACGACCACCGCCGCCGGTGCCGGCATCGCTACGTACCATGAGATATTCCAGGGCAAAAAGATGGCAACCGCCAGCGAAGCCATTGCAACAGTCTTTACAGCCTGCGCAAGATAGAACATCGCGAGGTTCCTGCCTGAATACTCCACCAGCAGACCGCCGCAGAGCTCAGTCTCTGCCTCAGGCGTATCGCACGGTACCCGTGAGACCTCGGCAGGCGTCACCCATGCAAGCACGACCATGAGGATGATGCATCCCAGGATGCCCACCGGACCTACCACGCCCCATATGGGGACACCGGTGGTGAGTCCTGCAATAGTAGCCAATGAGAAGGGCTCTGCCATCCCTGCCATCGAAAGTCGCCAGGCGATGGCAATGATGACGACGGCAAGCGGGAACTCGTATGCCATCATCGTCACCATCTCACGCTGTGAACCCACTGTTGCATATGGCGAGCCGGATGCGAATCCACCGGCGACCATGGCAAGAGCAGGAACCGTGAGAAGATACATCACGAGTATGAGGTCGCCATATCCGCCTGACAATCCACCCAGCACAGGCATGATACTGCCGAGTGGGAGATAGAGGAGGATGACAATCGATGATGCGAGCGCAACGACAGGCGCCCAGTTGAAGATACTGGGGACGGCATTTTCCGGAATCACACTATCTTTGCAGAGGAGTTTCATCACGTCGATGAATGGCTGGCGGATCGGCGGACCGATCCGTGCCTGCATATGGGCGGCAAACTTCCTGTCGATACCAAAGATGCAGAGACCTGCCACGATCCCAAAACCTGCCACAAAGATCGTGCCCACGACGATCATGAGCAGATCAATGAGGGTGATCATTGCATCAACCTCCGTGTCTTTTCAACCGAGAGGCGGGTAAGGTCCTCCTTGGTGAGCACATCCGTCCCATCCTCCCTGACGATTGCAACACGGTCCGTGCAGGACATGCATGGGTCTATGGACGCGATGATGATCGGGATATCGGCGATCTGCTCGCCCTGCAGGATCTTCAGCCATGCCATCTGGTTGCTGTAAGTGGATGCCTTCACCTTCCATGTATGCGGATTTGAATTCCCGTCCATCCGCACATAGTGGAGGCACTCGCCGCGGGGCGCCTCCACCCTGCCGACCGCCTCCCCCACCGCCTTCTTACAGGTGGCAAGGATCTTTGCATATTTCGTCTCCCACAGCACTTCACCGGGAGGCATCTGGTCGAGACACTGGCGGATGATCCCGATAGACTGGGGGACCTCCAGAAGCCTGACCACGATCCGGTCATAAACATCCCCGTTCGTCCCGCTGAGGTACTGGTCAGGCAGCACCGCCCTGACATCCAGATCACCGTACGCCGCGTATGGGGAGTCCTGGCGCACATCCATGTTCAGCCCTGATGCCCTGGCAGTGGGACCGACTGTGCAGAGCCTGAGAGCGTCGTCCCTGGACAGGACGCCGCACTGCCTGCACCTGAGACCGATACTCTTGTCGTCAAGGAAGAGGTTGAGCAGTTTTCCGAGGAGGTCCTCGTAATATTTCAGTGATGCCTCGATCCTCGGGAACTGGTCACTGGTGAAATCACGGCGGACACCGCCGATCTGGATGATGCCATAGTTTACGCGGTTGCCTGTCAGGTACTCGATGACGTCCAGGGACTCCTCCCGCACACGCCAGGCAAGGTAGAAGAGGGTGTCAAAGCCCAGCTCATGGGCGGCGACGCCAGCCCAGAGGATGTGCGACTGGATACGCTCAAACTCCTGGATGATGGTCCTGACATAGTGTGCACGCTCAGGCACCTCGATCTCTGCGATCTGCTCCACTGTCCTGGCAAATGCGAGTGAGTGTGAGACGCCGCAGATGCCGCAGATCCGGTCGGTAAGATGGACGATCTGCACCGGGTTGCGGCGCATCCCCATCCATTCAACACCCCTGTGCGCCTTGCCGGGTGCAAAGTCCACCTCCTGGATCACTTCGCCGTCCATTTTGAAGGTGAAGAGGATCGGCTCTTTCAGGGCGGGATGGATGGGACCGATGGGTAGATTGTAGGTCGCCTTCTTCCCTGCTCCCTCACTCATCTGTATTCACCTCCTTCCCGGCAGATTCATCACCAGTTTCGTGCTCACTCTGGGAGGTCTGTGCTTCCTCATCCTCAGGTAGTGCTGCCTGACCGGTGCCCCCTTCAGGCGCGGTCTTCTCTGCACCGGCGCCATCGTCTTTGGTGGCAGGTGCTTTCCTTGGCGCAGGTTCCTTCTCCTCTTTTGGCGGGACATAAGGTGCGGGGCGGTCTGTAGGTCTCCCCACTGCCCAGAGGTTCTTTATCATGTCATCCCTGATGCCGGTATCGTCCTTACGCCAGGGATATACACCTGCGGGAAAGTCAGAGGGCAGAAAAAGCCCGCGGTTATCAGGGATGCCCACCACGTCAATCCCGAGCATCTCCTGCTTCTCACGTTCGGTGTAGACCGCGCCAGGGATGATGTCAGAGATGGTAGGGATGCGGAGATCGGATTTTGGGAGCGGGACTGCCAGTGTCACCATAATCTCAGCACCACTGACCCCGAAATAGATGAGGAAGTGGTACAGCAGTTCGATCCCGTCTCCTGTGTCACTGCCTGAAATCACGCCGAGGTGGGGGTAGTCGATCTCCACCAGTCTGAGAACGGCGTCCCTGAATATATTCCGGTCCAGACGAATCCAGATGAAGGTATTCTTCGTCTTTTTACTGCCCTCTGCCCATTCCCGGACAGAGATCTCCCTGATGCCGTCACCAAACCCGGTGGTGAAGACATCTGCGATCTCCTGCGGAGTAAGATGTGTTGTGGTCACTGTACACCTCCGTCCAGTCCTTCGAGTTTTGCAATCGCTTTCACCACGCCATAGATGACGGCTTCGGGGCGGGGCGGACAGCCCGGCACATAGACATCGACCGGAATGATCTCCTCTGCCGGTCCGTCCAGGTTGTAAGAATCAAAAAACACACCCCCTGACTGGCAGCTGCCCATACCGATCACCACTTTCGGGTCAGCCATCTGTTCATAGACACGTCTCAGACGCCCGCCCATGTCATGCGTCACCGGACCCGTGACTACAAGCACGTCTGCATGTTTTGGTGATCCGACCAGCTTTACTCCGAACCGTTCCGGGTCATAGCGTGGCATGAGCGTCGCCACCACCTCGATATCACATCCATTGCAGGAGCCTGAATTGAAGTGGAAGACCCACAGCGACCGGCTGAAGGCTCTGTTCAGTTTCATATCCCCATCCCGATGACAGCAACCAGGAGAAGTGCTGTGACGCCCAGGTACCAGAGAAGATAATCATTCAGTATGCCGGAGTGCAGGGGTACAATTCTCTCATAGTAGCCGCTCAGCGCCTCTGTGAACCCCCAGTAGAGGTTCCCTGCACGGAGATGCACGTCGCCCTTCGCGGGTTCGGCGTTTCCTGAGAGGAATGGTTTGACCTGCTCTGTCCCTTTCCTGTACCCCTTCTCACCTGCAGACCAGATGACCCAGGCGATTATGCCCGCGACCACGAAAGCGATCAGCCAGGCGAGCGGGTTCCAGTAACCGAACCCTGTTTCGAGTGTGGCAATTGGGTCCATTTCAGATACCTCCAAGCACGGATGCGATATAACTGCTCTGGTCCACCAGGGCAGAGGCTGCCGGTGCGACCAGCCCGTCTACTACCACCTGCGGGAACAGCCCGAAGACGATCACGACCAGTGCGAGTATCCCCATGCCGATGAGCATGTACGCGGGCACCTCCTTCACATCCTGGTATTCAGGGAGCTGCGGTCCCATGAAGACCGAATGAAAGACCTTTACGAATGACGCGAGCGTCAGGATGCTCACCACCATCGCGATGATTGATAGGAACGGGTTGAAGAGGAAGACAGATTCATAGATCATCAGTTTTGAGGCGAATCCATTGAATGGCGGGATGCCGGCGATTGCCAGTGCGCCGATGATGAAAAAGACCATCGTCCACTTCATATTGTGCCCGAGCCCCCCCATCTGATTGAGGTTTCGTGTGCCGGTGCGGTAGAAGACCGCGCCTGCCGTCAGGAAGAGGAGACCCTTGTACATCGCATGGTTGATGATATGGAAGATGCCACCTTCCATCGCAGTCAGACCGAATGTGCTCATGAGCGTCTCGTCCCCGAGCACTGCAAGCCCTACGCCCACGCCAAGGAGCATATATCCTGTCTGTGATACCGCATGATACGCCATCAGCCGCATCACGTCCTTCTGGGGGAGCGCCATCGTAACACCCACAACCATGGACAGCACGCCGATGATGATGATGAACCATCCAACCAGACTGTAGTTGAGGGTGACGTTGTAGAGTGTGAAGACCACCCTGAAGAGACCATACAGGCTTGCCTGGCTTGCTACGACCAGGAACGCCGTGACAGGCGCGGGCGCCATAGAATAGGCGTCAGGTGTCCAGAAATGCATCGGCACCGCGCCGCATTTCATTGCAAGGGCGGTGACAAGGAGGACAAGTGCCACCATGTCAAGTACGGTGAACTGCATCTGGTGTGCGATCAGCGCCATATTCAGGGAACCATACTGCCCATAGAGGAGTGCCACCGCAAACAGGACGAGGAGACCCCCAAGTGTGCTCAGGACCGCGTACTTCAGACCAGCCTCCACAGCCACGCCCCTGTCCACGCGGCTGGCGACCAGTGCCGCACCGGCAAGTGAACTGATCTCCAGAAATACGAAAAAGTTGAAGAGATCGCCGGTGCAGACCATGCCGAGCACGCCGACTGTCAGCAGGAGCAGGAGCATATAGTAGCTCTCCCTGCCTGAACTCCGCGACTGGCTCGCCATCGAGTAGGCAGTGACTGAAAAACCGACAATACCGGCGATGAGTGCCATAAATGCGCTCATTGCATCGATGGTAAAGATGATCCTCACCGGGATGCCACCTGAGTCCGCCGGGACCGGGATGCCGGGTGAGGCGCCACCGAATGTGTAGACGAGTGTACCGGCAGAGTATACCTGCGCCGCCAGCAGAACGGCGACAGCAGCGGTCAGCGCCATTGCGAGCAGCACCCAGGCATCCCGCACTCTCTCATTGCCCAGTCTCCCTATGAGAGGGGTGGCAAATGCGGCAAACATCGGCACTGCGATGAGGAAGGCTGGCAGGTTGTGCATAATAATATCCGGGATCATCCTCTCAACTTCCTCATATACTGTGCATTTGCCGTGCCGTACTTCCTGTAGATCACCATAACGAATGAGAGGAGCATCGCGGTCGTGGCGATGCCGATTACGATGTTTGTGAGCGTCATCGCCTGAACCGTCGGCATCACCATCTCACCGGCGGGGGCGTTTGTGAATATGGGTGCAATGCCGCCCTCCCTGTAGCCGAGTGCTACGAGAAAGAGGTTGACGGCTGACTCAATGAGTGAGAGCCCCATGATCATCTTGATCAGGTTCTGTCTGAGCAGCATCGTGACGATGCCGAGGGCGGCGATGACTGCCACCGCAATGAATGGCAGGTTGTAGAACACTATCTCGCCTCCTGTGCGCCGGAGAGCATATAGTATAGGATGATACTGAGTGCACCGAGCACCTCGATGCCGACGGCAATGTTCATAATCGGGATTACGCCTGCGGTGTTCAGATCGCCGGGTCCGGGTCCGAATGCCACTGGTGTGCCAAAGAGCATGCCGGTGTTTGCGAGCCAGTTGGTGAAGAAGCCCTGCCCGAGTAGTATGGCAATCAGCGCCGTAATGATGAAGAGGAGGAGACCGAATGTCTCAGCGTTTTTGAGTAAATTCCCTGTGATCTGCCTGGCAACAGCCTCATGCCCGTGTGCGGCGACGAGGAGCACGATGCCGGTTGCAATCACTGCACCGCCCTGGAATCCGCCACCCGGTGTCAGGTGCCCGTGGACAACGATGTAAAACCCGTATATCAGTATGAACGGGAAGGAGATGTCTGCAACTGTGCGGACGATCCTACTCATATTCATATTCTTCACCTCGTTTTAACTTCCTGAAGACAAGCCCGACAGCCAGCACGGCTGTGAAGAGCACGGTCGCCTCGCCAAGCGTATCAAAACCCCTGTAGTCAAAGACGATGCCGGTGACGATGTTGTTGGCGCCGGTCTGCTCCTGACCGTGTGCGATGAAATAGTCGTCCATACCCTGAGATACCGCGGGGCTCCCGAAGCTGAGGCTCAGCACAGGTATCATGAGCACTGCGCAGAGGATCAGGATGACAGCACCTGTAACTGCTTTCTTCATTCTTCTACCTCCTCATCTCTCCCGACCGCCCTGATCGCTATGATAAAGATCGCCGTGGTCAGCCCTGCCCCGATGCCTGCCTCTGCAATCGCCACATCAGGCGCCTGCAGAATATAGAACTCCAGTGAGAGCAGGAAGCTGAATACGCCAAATGCGATCGCGGCAGAGATCAGGTCCCTGAACCTGACGATCATGGCGGCAGAGATGATCAGCCCTGCAATGATGCAGGTATGTGCGATGACTTCAATCATTTTCTGCCTCCGAGAGCCGGTCAACCACACATGGTGCCGGTTTCTGTCCGCTCATGTGCGCCGCCCGTGCGATCGCATGGGCGCCGGTGGCATTGGTGATGGCGAGTGCGGCGATCGCGATCACGGTGTGAATAATGAATGTGAGATACTCCCCGTCGCCGGTGTCAAAGAGCCGGGTGAGTGAGTATATGACAACAGCGAGCCCAAGGAATATCGTCCCGAATGTCGTCGTCTTCGTCTCTGCATGGAGGCGCGTGTAGACATCAGGGAACCTGAGGATGCCGATGACGCCCAGGGCGTTGAAGACCAGCCCGATTCCAATGAAGACAGGGATGAGTGTGCCGGAAAGAGACATCTCAGAGCTCCCCCCCGATATATTTTGCGATGTACAGCGTGCCCACGAATGAGAGCAGTGCATAGACGATCGCCACATCCACGAAGATCAGCTGTCTATAGATCACGCCGAGCAGGATCATCGACGCAATGGTGAGGGTATTTACCGTGTCAAGTGCCACCACCCGGTCGGGTGCAGTCGGTCCTGCAAAGAGCCGGATCATTGCTGCAAGGATGAGCGCGGCAATAACCAGGATGGCTGCCTGCCATATGCCGGGCATCATTCTGCAATTCTCCTGATCCATGCCGGGAACTGGAAGAGCGTGAAGACGTCCTCCGACTCTGTGATCTTCTTTGTTTCAAGTCCTTTGCGGATATTGATCATATGGACATAGAAGTCGCCGGTGTCGTCATCCACAGAAACCGTCAGTGTCCCTGGCGTCAGTGTAATCGAATTGGCAAGGAGTGCCACACCGAAGTCGGTCTTCAGACCAGGACTGATCCTGACAATCCCTGGTCTGATTCTTCCGGTGATCACCCGGTACGCCACCTCAAGGTTCGCCTTTGCCATCTCAATGAAAAACGGACAGACGATATAGAATAGCAGAAGGATAAGCCGTACCGGGTTTGCCATCCGGTAATCCCTGTTTCTGCAGAAAAAAGTGCGCGAGAGTGCGGCAGTTATCAGGCTCAGTACAATACCTGCGGCAATCTCGGAATACGACCACCACACCAGGTCCCCTGCACCCGCCGTCAGTACCAGGTACAGCAGGAATGCAAACAGTGTGGTCACAATAAATGGAATCATATGGTCACCTGGTTCATTCTCTTCAAACCCCTCATTTCACGCCAGAATCTGGTAGTTGATCATGATTAATAGTGTTAATATAATCGCTTTATAAAGTTCACAGAATCTTCATATAAAATTATGTATTTTACATCAGTCTGCCGGAAACGCCTGCATTCAAAAATAGGTGGTGGTGAGATCTGGGGGGAAATCCATTCAGAGGTACATCCGGGTGTCCATGCCGCCGGAATCCTTCATCACCTTATGAACCGCTTCAGTGAGATCAGACTGCGTGACACTCTCAGCGTCCCGGCGCACAGCCATTATCCCTGCTTCGCGGCAGATCGCCTGGAGATCGGCGCCTGTTGCCCCTTCGGTCTGTTCCAGGACAGCCTTCAGGTCCACATCGCCGCTCATGTGCATCTTTGCCGAGTGTATCCTGAGGATCTCGCGCCGCGTATCGAGATCAGGCAGGGGAATCTCGATCACCCTGTCAAATCTGCCTGGACGGAGCAGGGCAGGGTCGAGCATATCCACCCTGTTGGTCGCTGCCATAATCCTGACATCGCCCCGGTTGTCAAACCCGTCCATCTCGGCGAGCAGCTGCATCAGGGTTCGCTGCACTTCGGCACTGCCTGACGTCCCGTCATGCGATCTCGTGCTACCGATCGCATCGATCTCATCGATAAATACAATTGAAGGAGCATGCTCACGCGCCAGCGTAAAGAGCTCCCTCACCAGCTGCGCCCCCTCCCCAATGAACTTGTGCACCAGTTCACTCCCTGACATGCGGATGAAACGCGCATTGGCGTTATGCGCCACTGCCTTGGCAATGAGTGTCTTGCCGGTGCCAGGCGCTCCATAGAGGAGAATGCCCTTCGGTGGCTCGACACCGATCCTCTCAAAAGTCTCTGGTTTTGTGAGCGGGTATTCTACTGCTTCACGCACCTCTTCAATCTCGTCCTTGAGCCCGCCGACATTCTCAAAACTCACATCAGGTGATTCCTCGAGTTCCATGATCCTGACCCGCGAGTCATAGACTGTCCCGATCACCCTGACTATGGAGAGTGTGTTGTTGACTGCAACTTTTGCGCCTGGTCGCAGCATATGCCTGATTTCATCGCTTACGGTGGTGATGTATTCCTGGTTGTTCCCCTGCTGCCTGAGATATACCTCGCCGCTATCCAGTACATCAACGACGACAGCAACAAAAAGAGGCAGGTGCTTCAGCTGACCGATCTCACGTTTCAGCTGGCTGATCTCCTTCTCGAGCACCTCGTTCTTCATTCTGAGGTCGAGCACCTTTGATTTGAGGTCCTGAATCTGCAGCTCATTCAGGTCGTTTTTGCCGCCGGCACCATCGACCATTGTTCCAGACATTTCATTATATAATCAGCACCCCATACTATTACAATTGTGGTACAATGGTCGTCATTAAAGGCAGAGGCATATCCAGAGGTACAGGGAGCGGAAAACTCCTGATCAGTACTGAGCCGATCTCGTTTCTCTCAGGTGTCGACCCGGATACAGGTGAGGTCATTGAAGAGGGTCATCCACTTTTCGGGAAGTGCATTGCAGGCAGGGTGCTGGCATTTCCCCATGGGAAGGGTTCAACAGTCGGCTCTTATGTGATCTATTCCCTGAAAAAAAATGAAAAGGCGCCTGCGGCAATCATCAATATCGAAGCCGAGCCGATAGTCGCTGTCGGTGCAATCATTGCCGGCATCCCGATGGCAGACCATCCTGAAACAGGACTGTCCTGCCTCAGGGACGGGGTGGAGACGATAGTCAATGGCACCACTGGTGAGATCATGTATGAGGGTGAACTGGAGGGAGATTAACGCAGCAAAGAACTCATTTGCAGCCCTCTATGCCGCGTGCGAAGCTTCAGGATACCTGTTAAATCCTGTGAACTCCCCGGAGGCAGACGTCACCTGCTACAGTCTCAACACGATCACCGAGCAGAAGCTGCGGGATGAGATCACTGCCGCAGAGTGCATCACGGTTGCAGGCGGTCCGCATGCATCTGCATGCTACCATGAGGTCGCAGCATATGCCGATTACGTCGTCGTCGGTGAGGGGGAGTACACCCTCCCGCAGCTCCTCGACTATATCGGGAACGGGATACCTGGCGCACCACCCCCTGGCATTGCAACCTCCGGGGGCTATACACCCGCATGCCATACCGTAATCCTTGATGCATATCCTCCTTTTACGCGCCGGAAAGGGTATATCGAGATCACCCGCGGCTGTCCCCACCACTGCACCTACTGCCAGACACCCCGGCTCTTTGGTCACTGTATGCGGCACCGCTCGGTCGATGAGATCGTAAAAGCCGCCTCAAACTACCGGGATGCCAGGTTTGTCACACCAAATGCCTTTGCATACGGTTCTGACGGGATCACTCCCGCTTTCGATAAGCTTGAACTCCTGCTCAGGCGGCTGGACAATGAGATATATCTCGGCACCTTCCCCGGCGAAGTGAGACCCGAGTTTGTAACCCCTGAGTCGCTTGCCCTTGTCGTGAACTACTGCGCAAACAGACGTCTCCACTTCGGCGCACAGTCAGGGAGCGATGCCGTTCTTGAAAAACTAAGGCGCGGGCATACCGTGGGGGATGTCTGGCACGCAGTTGACCTCTGCCGGGAATATGACCTCATACCAGTGGTCGATTTTATCATTGGTCTCCCATTTGAGACTGACGATGACCAGGTGACGACATCTGATATGATCAGAGAGATCTCCAGGTACGGGTCGGCGCATGTCCATTATTTCATGCCACTCCCGGGAACGCCGCTCGCCGGGTCAGAACCGCGTCCTGTTCTGCGGGAAGTCGACAAGACACTCGGCAGGCTGGCGCTTGCAGGAAAGATTACGGGTTCGTGGATAAACCCGGAGAGAAGATTTTTTAGACAGAGACCCGATTCTCATGTATGACAGAAGCACTGCTGATAGCAGATCTTCACGGGCAGTACAGAAAGATCGACGCATTCATGAACCTGGACCCGGACCTGGTCATCATCGCAGGCGACATCACCCAGTTCGGACCTGTTGAAGCGGCTGAGACACTGATCTCCCGCATCGGCGTACCATGCTTTGCCATTCCCGGCAACTGTGATCCGCGTGAGATGACCGATGCCCTTGAACGATCAGATGCGGTCTGCCTGCACGGCACGTCAATGAAAGTAGGGAACATCACGATGACGGGTGTGGGGGGTTCAAATGCCACGCCATTCAACACCCCCTTCGAGCTTACAGAGGATGAGATTGACGCACTCACCACCAGGGCGATGGAAAAGATGGGAAGGAATATCCATAATGTGCTGGTATCACATGCCCCGCCGATGGGTACACTCGACCGCATCGGTGATGCAGAGGTGGGCAGCCCGAGTCTCAGGAAGCACATGAAGAACTTCGATCTGGTCTGCTGTGCACATATCCATGAACAACGTGGCGTGACAGAGGTTGATGGCGTCAGGATTGTCAACCCCGGTCCTGCCGGGGATGGCAACTGCGCATTCATCTATTTCGGGGATGAGCCCGGAGATATCGGGATTAAACTCATCACCCTCTGACCCTGCCCTTCACCCCTGTGCGAGGAGTAGCTCAAGATAGGATGCAGTGATATGCTCATCCGGCAGACCCAGTTTTTCTGCCAAGTCCCTGAGAATGGCGGCGGCGCCATTCCGGCGGTCATGGGTGATCACCTCAACCTCAACAAAAGTCCCGAGCCCGTCAACATCGTCCAGCATCACGGACGCCCCGTCTATCTGGTAGGTCTCACGTACTTTCCTCACCACTGCGGCACGCCTGAAGCCGATATGATATAGGATCTTCTCGCAGACCTCGCCGGATTCAATCGCCAGGTTGTGTTCTTCACGGGCTTTCACTCCCGCAATCCCGATTTTCGGTCCTTTGTAGGTGAGGCTCCATATCGTCCCGTTCCACCTGAGGCGAAGCGCCTCATCGGTTACGGCAAAATCACGGTCAGGCGCCATGTAGTAGGTATCCTCCTCCACCACAGAACCATAGAAGCGTGCACCCAGGTCCTCAAGCCACATCCTGAACGGTGCCAGATCAGGGACAGGGATTTTCAATTCGAGTTCGTACATGCGATAGTAACAATTTATGTATATTAACCTTGATTTAATATAGTCAGGAGAGTCAAGGTGATAGCCATGGCAATTAAAGATGGAGATTTTGTTAAACTTACATATACCGGCGCCTGCGAGGGTGCGGTTTTTGATACCACTGATGAAGAGGCAGCCAAAAGCGAAGAGATCCACGACCCCAATGCGATCTATGGGCCGGTTACCATCCGTGTCGGAGCCGGGCATGTCATTATAGGGCTGGATGAAGCCCTCGTCGGGAAGAAGGTGGATGAAGAAGGTGAGATAGAGATCCTGCCGGAAAAGGCATTCGGTCCTCATGACGAAAAACTGGTTGAATCTGTATCTGTCTCTAAATTCAGGGAAAAACCGCAGATCGGTATGAGGGTGCAGCTCGAAAACAGAGAGGGCATCGTCGTCAATGTCATCGGGCGCAGGGCAGTCGTCGATTTCAATCCCGCTCTTGCAGGCAAAACCCTGGAATACCACTATAAGATAGAGGGCATTGTCAAGGGGGTAAAAGATAAAATCCGGGGGCTCATCAGGCTGTATGCCGGACGCGACGACCTTGAGGTCACCTTCAGGGATGGGCGCGCTGATATACTCCTCCCGCCCGGCATCGTCTATGACCGCCGCTGGATGCTCTGGCGGAGCAGAGTCATCCATGAGGCATTTGAGTATATCGATGAGGTAAATGAGATCAATCTCAAGGAAACCTTCACGCGTCCTGAAAAGAAGGAAGAGGCGGAGGCGGAGGTAAAGGAAGTGGTAAAGGAAGAGGCGCCTGCAAAGCCTGCAGAAGAATGAAAACTCATTTTCTCCATTCTTTTTTTCGCCTGCAACCGCAGTTCACTTCCGGCTGCGGGCGTTACTTCAGCCTGTAGCGCAGAAGGGCGGCGACACCCCCGAGGGCATCCAGGTGTTTTCCAGGTTCGAATTCACTGCTCAGTACCGTCACCCCGGCATTCATCTGCTCTGCACTCTCGATGATCCCGGTGATCTCTTCATCCCTGAGGTACCTGTCAGATACCAGCACTCTCTCCACTGCCCCGCATCCGACGGCGTCCGCGACTTCCTCCCTGCCATATGCAACCGCACCCTCCTTTGCCATCCTCTGCAGCACCTCGTCCATCAGCTGCACCTCCCTTGCAAGATGGAGGTCGCCGACCAGTCTTTCAGGCACGCCTTTGCCTATGACCTCCCTGACCGCAGTCAGCCCCGCACCCTGTGTCTCGACCATTATGGCACGTTCGGCGAGGTCTCTGTCCCGCTCTCTGAGATATCTGAGGAACTCGTCTTTGATGAACCCGGGACCGGCGATGATCACTGCCGCGGTGATGCCTTTCAGGTGCCCGAGTACTGACGAGTAGAAGGCACCCCTCATATCGAGGTCAGCGCCTTTGCCGCTCCCCATCGTGACAGACGCCACCCATTCCGGACCTGACTGGCGGAGACGAAAGACCTGCGCCTCCCCTTCCTCTATACACAGGATATGGACTGCACTGTAGTCTGCCGCCTGCACCGCCCTGGTGATGCGGTCACGGTCGATCCGGCTCCATTGTTTTATCACAGAGAGTTCTGTCGCCGGCACGATATTCAGGGTATGGTAGGATGAGAGGTCGGCGCCGTGCTCTATGATGCCGCTGATCCTGAGCCGGTTTGCATGCTGGTGAAACTCAACCCCCTCCACGCGTATTCCAAGCCTCACCCGTTTCTTCTCAGCCTTCTCAGGGCGGAGTCTCTCGCCTGCCTGCTCCATGCTCCGGAACGTATCTGCAAATACCAGATCACCAGGTGAGACGAGGTGCTTTATGTGCCAGAGGTCGTCCAGTGTCTCAGGGAACAACCTGATCTCGCCATAGGAGTTCTTCAGTTCCATGTACTCAGCTTTCATAACAGCCTGTAATTTCCGAGCCGCCTGCGGGGACAAAAGCGGCGACATTTTCGGTATTAAGGATCTTCTTCAGAACCCCTGCCCTGCTTTCCCCGAGGCGCTCCCTCAGTAGCCTGACAATTTTTTTTGCCATATCATTCGGTTCATACCGTCCCGGGCTCAGCTCCACCCGGATCTCTGTGCGCTTTGCGACCGGTGCAGGAGGTCCGCCGATCACTGCCAGCACAGGCTCTGTCTGAATACCGATTGCCACTCCGAGAGGCGTGTTTCTGAAATACCTCCGCTCACCCCTGACTATGAATGCCCCACGGGCGACATACTCACCTGTTGGCGGTGTCTTGCTCACCTGCTCAGGCTCTGCTGCATAGACATCTGCGGTGAAATGCCCTGCTTTCCAGGCATTTGAATAGGATGCGGCGAATTGTGCAACTTCGTCCATGCACTCTGTCTGCCCCTTCACGATCACCACAGAGCCGCCATGCACATCCGCGTGCACGAAGGTGTCACCACCCTCCAGGTAGCGTTTCACCAGGTCCTCATTCTGTGATGCGTCCCTGCCACCGAGGACGAGCACACCATCGCTTGTATAGAACCACCTGAAGCGGTGGAACCACTTTCTCTTCTGCATCCCTGCCTGCACCTTTGCAGGCGCCTGCGGAGGCAGGGGTGTTTTCAGTGCCGCGAGAGCCCCCTGCCTCTTCTTTTTCAGACGCTTTATCAGACCATAATAATAATTGACATTCTCCTCAACACTCTGGTGGATGAAGATCTTCACCCGTTCACCAAGGTCGATGTCAACAGCGGCTTCCTCAGGGTAGACCTCCAGTATGCGTTTTGCCCCAGGATCCCTGCTCTCTACGAGGGTCTGCCGGATCTCCTGCCATGATCTGGTCGTGCTCGCATTGCGCAGGGTCGTGATCACCCTGTCCACAGGGACATAGTTCGCATAGATGAGTTCCGTAATCTTTGCAAGACTCTCCGCCCGCTCCTCAAACTTTGCAATTGCATCCAGCTGCCGCCTCCTGATGAGTTCGTCCTTTGGGACCACTGCCACTTCCCTTTTCTGTACAGCGGCAGCTCTCTGCTTTGTATAATAGGCATCAAGCGCCTCGTTGAATGAGTCAAACCTGTGGATGACGTCTGCACCGCCGGTGGCTGACGGCGCACACCCGGCGGTTGTGATGACCGGCTCCATCCGGTGCTGCACGGCATCCAGCAGTGTCGTCAGCGCCCCATATACCGCGTCTGTCTCTGCTTCTGGCGCCGGTCTGTTTTTGTCGATGCCGGCTCTCCTGCACACCCATTCCGCATACTGCCCGCCGAGCATGAAGTCCACGGCAAGTGTGCGCACCAGGTCACGTTCCGAACTTTTCAGGATCTCAGATACCTGCTCAGGTGACGGCAACAGGGTGTCATCACCTGAAAATTCGTATCTGGCACCAGGGACCACCTCGCGATCCTTAAACCTGTGGTGCCAGAGGGGCTTGATGATCATGAAGTCTTCATCGCACAGGATGACATTTCCTTCCCCAAAGAGTTCTGTGACCAGGTGGTATGTCGTATCCCTCTTCCCGATATCAATGATAAATATCCTCTGTAAACCGTACTGCCTGATGTCAAGGACACGTCCGCCATTGATGTATTTCCGCAGGAACATGGCAAACATGGGAGGGTTTTTCGGGGGTTCAGGCAGGGATGCCGTAAGGTGCGCCCGTCTCCCTGCCTCGAGCATGAGGTGGTGCCTGGCATGACCTTCGCCATTAAGCCTGACGCCCAGCGTCTTTGTGTCGTACTGGTAGATTTTCCCTACCCAGAGCGGGAGGAGTTCGCGAAGTTCTGAGACCATCGCCAGCACATCAATCCCACTCATCCCCTGTTCCGCAGCCATATGTAGATACCAAACTAAATATGGTTTTATGACTAAAAATACACCACGGGTATTATGATGACTGAAAAATCTCCAGATGAGCCGTATCAGGAAGATGCAGAATCCCTGAGCGCATCTGAGAAAAAGACGGAGCAGGAGGAGAAGATCCAGAGAACCCTCATCGCCTGCATCATGGGGCTTATTGCGGGCGTCCTCTCCTTTTACCTGTCAGGTAATGTTGATCCGGCAACAGGACTGCAGCCAGAAGCACTATTAGGCATTTTCATCCTCCTTGCAGGGATTGTTCTACAAAAACACATCTTCATGCTGATGCACCTCGATTACACCAATATAGGGGTTAAAGACTGGTTTTACCAGGGATTTATGACATTTGCCCTCTGGTTCATCTCATGGACAGTCCTGCTGTCAACCACGCTCCTCAGTCCCATGTGAATGGAAGATCCATGCGTATTGCCGTTGTCCATAGAGATCGCTGCCACCCAAAGAAGTGCGGCACCGAGTGCATCATCTACTGCCCGCGGGTGCGGACAGGCGACGAGACCGTCACAATAGGTGAAGATAACAAGGCAGTGATCTCAGAAGAGCTCTGTGTCGGGTGCGGTATATGCATCAAGAAATGCCCGTTTGAAGCGATTGACATCGTCAACCTGCCTGAAAAACTTACCAGCCCGATCCACCGTTATGGAGAGAATGGGTTCATCCTCTATGGTCTGCCTGTCCCGGTAGAGGGAAAAGTCACAGGACTCCTTGGTGCAAACGGGATTGGAAAGAGCACTGCGGTCATGATACTCTCTGGTCAGCTGGTGCCCAATCTCGGAGTGCCGGGTGAGACCGCCGGATGGAGGGAGATCCTGAACAGGTTCACAGGCAGTGAACTGTTTGACTACCTCGCACTCGTCTCAGAGCAGAAGATCAGGGTGGCGCTTAAACCGCAGTACATCGACCATATCCCGCGTGTTTTTCAGGGGACAGTGAGAGAACTGCTGGCGACCACAGATGAGCGCGGGAGTCTCGATCATTGTATCTCCACACTCTCTCTGGGCTCCATTCTTGACAGGAATATCAGTGAGATCAGTGGCGGCGAACTCCAGAGGGTGGCACTTGCTGCATGCCTCTCGCGTGACGCTGACTTTTATTTCCTTGACGAGATCACGCCATTCCTCGACATCTACCAGAGGATGGCTGCTGCACGTCTCATCCGCGAACTGGCAGAGCAGCGCCCGGTGGTCATAGTGGAGCATGACCTGGCGATACTCGACCTCCTCGCCAACACGGTTCATGTGGTATATGGTCAGCCGTCGGTATACGGCATCATCACCCGCCCAAAGGGCGTCAGAGTCGGGATCAACCAGTATCTTGAGGGATATCTCCCTGAAGAGAATGTGCGGTTCAGGGAGTATGAGGTTACCTTTGAGACGCGGACGCATAGCAAGAGAGCATCTGCAGGGACAACAGGGCTGACATTTCCGCGCATGACCCGGGATTATGGGGTATTCTCACTCACAGTGAATGGCGGTGAGATCAGGGGCGGCGAGGTGATCGGCATCCTGGGTGCGAATGGCATAGGGAAGAGCACATTTGCCAGACTCATCGCCGGTATTGAAAAACCGGATTCCGGTGAGATGGATACGGCGGTCAGGGTGTCCTACAAACCCCAGTACATCAAAGCCGCATCCGGTGAGACCGTCGAGGAGGTGCTGAGGAACTGCACAGCAAAGTTCGACACATCATATTATGAACACGACGTGATCGAACCGCTCTCGCTCAGGCATATCCTTCAGAGTCCTGTGGACTCCCTCAGCGGCGGCGAACTCCAGAGGGTGGCGATTGCGGTATGCCTGTCACGTGACGCTGACCTGTACATCCTTGACGAGCCAAGCGCCCACCTCGATGTCGAACAGCGCGTGAGACTCACACGCATGTTGAAAAAACACGCAGAAAACCGCGATTCCGGCATACTGGTCATAGACCATGACATCTACCTGATCGACATGATCAGTGACAGGGTATTTGTCTTTGAAGGTGAACCCGGTGTCCATGGCACGGCGGCAGGACCCTTTGATATGAATGAGGGGATGAACAGGTTCCTGAAGCACCTGGGCGTGACATTCAGGCGTGACAAGAGCATGCGACCGAGGATCAACAAACCAGGATCATTCCTTGACCGCGAACAGGTCTCACTCGGTGAATATTACTATGCAGAGGTTACAAAGGGGTGAACTCCCCGGGGCTGCTCTACCTGACAAGGAAGGGATTGATGAAGTGACACCCCTGCCCCGGGGAACTATTATCCCTGACTGCCTGACCAGTGGGATGTGATGAATGTCCTGACGCACCTGGCTGCAACGGCAGCGGTCTGCCCTGCATCTATGGGGCAGACCTCAACATAGTCAAAGCCAGCTGCCAGGGGTGCAAGTGCTGCGATGACATCCCTGACATCCTCTGGTGTGAGCCCGAATGGTTCGGGTGTCCCGACGCCTGGTGTCAGACAGCAGTCGATTGCATCGGCATCTACTGAGAGATAGACTTTTTTTCCTTCCAGGCGGGAGCGGATTTCATCGATTACTGACCTGATCCCGTCCCGCCTCACATCATCCGCACTATAGACGCAGAGATCCTCTGCAAATGCATACTCCTCGCGGGTCCCGCTTCGTGCGCCGATGATACAGATCTCCTCAATACCCTCTTCATAGACGCGCCGAGCCGTGCAGGCATGATTGTAAGGACTCCCCCGGAAGGCATCCCTCAGGTCGAGGTGGGCATCACAGACCACATAGCAGTCAGGGGAGAGGGCTCTCACCGCACCCGTGGTGATCGAGTGTTCGCCACCGAGCATGACCGGTATCCTGCCCTCTGCTGCGATCTCAGCCACCGTATCCCTCACCTGATCGACCACCATCTCAGGCATGCAGAACGGATCAATGTCCCCGATATCGGTAAACAGGACATCAGCGAGGTCTATGCTGCATTCCGGCAGATATGACTCGAAATTGTATGAAAGATCACGGATCGCACGCGGACCTCTTCGTGCTCCGCTGCGAAACGAGGTGGTCCCGTCATAGGGGACGCCGAATATGACATAGCCAGCGTCATGGCACTCTGCCCCTGCATCCGCAAAAAGGTGGTGTGAATATTGATTCATAAACCCCGCGGTGCCGCTTTCACTCAAAAAGCGAGCTTCTTCTTGCCGAGTGCCTGGATATACGGTACTTCCTTGCCAGGCTCTGTTTTGGCAAGCTGCTCGTCTGAGATAGGGAGCTCAAACATCTCAAAGTCTTTCACATCCATCAGCTGGACAACATTGCAGGTGATGGAGATTACCTGTGCAGACTTCCTCTCGACCATCGGCACATATGTCTTTGCCGAGACTGGCTGGACGATGGATCTCTTGACTCCGTCAAAAATCCCTACCACATCGATCCGTGATTTTGCAGCCCCGTGTTTGCCGGGCTTTGATGTGGCTATTGAGAGAATCTTGCAGGGTTCATCATCAATAACAACATACCGCCCCTCTTTGAGCTTGCCAACTTCAGTCTGTTCTTTCATGGTATCACTCTCAACAGTAAATTATATCTACGACATTACATAAATACAGCGGAGATCAAGGTAAGGGCAAAGGAACTTGCATGGATTTTCTTCAGTTGTGTGAAAAGGCGGCAGAGGCGATTGATGAGGCGATCTGCGGGTATACGGGTGTCAGTGCCGGTGGTGAGTATACCGGGATGGGGGCAGACGGCACGCCGACCAGGAAGATCGATCTGGTGGCTGAGAGATGTTTTCTCAGGTGCCTGAGGCAGCACCCCCTCTGCAGGATGCTGGTCAGTGAAGAGCTTGGCACCTGCACGATGGAGGGTGAGAGAGGAACCATCTTCCTTGACCCCATCGACGGCACGTTCAATGCAGTCGCCGGAATCCCGTTCTATGCCCTCTCTGTTGCATATGCTGAAGACGGGATCGTGCGGAAGGGGTATGTCAAAAATCTTGCTGATGGCGAGACATTCTATGCTGAGATGGGGGAGGGGGCATATCTCAATGGGGAAAGAATCTCGGTGTCAGGCACATCACTCCTTGAGGAGAGTGCGATGAGCGTCTATGGAAGGAAGTTCGACCCGACTCCTGTGCTTCACCTCGGAAAAAAGATCAGGAGATGGCGCCTCCTTGGAGCTTCGGCGATTGAACTCTGTTATGTCGCCTGCGGCAGGTTCGACGGGTTTATCGACCTCAGGGGAACCCTGCGGGTGACTGACGCCGCTGCAGGGAAACTCATATGCGAGGAGGCGGGAGGAGAGGTTACTGATCTGGAGGGGAATTATCTCCGCTTCCCTGAGGAAGTCACGGTGGGCAGGTGCCTTGTCGCAACAAACGGGGTTCTGCACAGCAAAGTGGTGGAATATCTCAGGTAGGTGCTGCATGAAGATCCTTATTATATCACGTATCGACGACCAGGATGCGCTGGCATATACCTCATCCCTTGCCGGTTCACTCAGGGACAGGGGGCATGATGTGCAGTTCGAGAAGAGTACGGCAGAGTGCCTGGGCGTGGACGGCGTCTCTGCCGATGATGTCGACGCCGACCTCGTTGTGGTGGTGGGCGGTGACGGCTCCGTCCTCCTCACTGTCCAGCGCATGAAACGGCAGGTGCCTCTGCTCGGGATCAACTGGGGTGAAGTGGGTTTTCTGACGAGTATTGAACCTGAGGAGGCGCTGCCATTCTTCAGCACCTGCGGCGACGGGTTCAGTGTGGAGTCCAGGATGAGGATCTCCCTGCTGGATAATGGCAGAGTGATTGGCACTGCCCTGAACGAGGCACTCATCGTGACGAGACGCCCTGCAAAGATGCTCAGGTTTTCGATCGCTGTTGATGGTGAGGTCACTGAAGAATTCCGGGCAGACGGACTGCTCGTCAGCACCCCCACGGGTTCGACAGCATATGCCATGAGTGCCGGCGGTCCGATAGTCGATCCCAGGATAGAGGGTTTCCTGATTGTGCCGCTTGCACCATTTATGCTCTCTTCCCGCCCGCATTTCATCAGCTGTGACCGCACGCTGGAGATCCATCTGGAGGATGCAAAACCTGCCCAGCTGGTCATCGACGGGCAGCGGACACTCAATCTCGGAAAAGAGGCAGGGATTGAGATAAGAAAATCAGATGATCCCGCTCTTTTTGTGGATACCGGTGCAAACTTTTTCAGGAAGGTCGACAGCAAACTCAGGCGGCTGTAGCGGGTTGCGGGAGAGGGACGCCCCCAGCCCGGGTCATCTCTTCCTCAGCAGCACCAGCACCAGACCCGCACAGAGAGCGATGACAGGCAGTCCCGGCGTCACTGCTGCCTGCTCTGTCGTTGCCGGTGGGGCTGTGGGTGTGGGAGGAACGGCGGTGGTCTCTGTCGGCAGAGTCGTTGGCGGCGACGTTTCAGTCTCAGTGGGCGTAGCAGGTGCCGGCGTCGGGGTAGATGTTGGTGTATCAGTGAATGCCACCCTCCCCGTCATGGTAAATGTGACGGCAGCTGAATCAGGTGCAACCTTAACAAACGCCGGCGGGGCGCTCCACTCTGCCTTCGCCGTGTAGGTTCCTGACTGGAGCCCTTTCAGTGAGATCGCGCCACGGGCGTCGTCGGTGTAGATCACTGTTGAATCAATGGGAATCGCGCTCAGGTCACTCCCGCCAAAATAGGTAGTCTGCGACCCGCTTGGGCTGGTGACAAGGATATCAATCTTTGCAGGATACGTGGTGCCCACCCTGTACTGCGACCCCATCTTTGAAGAGGTGATTTTAAAGGCGATATTGGTTTCATCGGATACGCTCAGCCCTTCAAGGGAATATACATGATTGGGATTTGCGAGAACTGGCTCAATGCTGACATCAGGCGCCTGGATACCTACCCAGTAATAGGTATGCGACCCGCCGCTGCCGTCATCGATCAAGCCTGATCCATTCCATGCATAATAGGTCCCGTATATGCCATTTACCGCGCTATCAAGGAGATCAAAACTGTTCTGGTTACTGACTGCCAGCTGATTGTCTGTGGTCCCGCTATTGAAATTTGTATAATGGCAGAGATATGTTACCTGGCTCGCCGGATTGGAGCCCTTCAGTGCACTAATATTCAGATCCTGCTCATAGACAAAGATGGTATCGCCTGACTGGATGTCACTGATGGTCGGTGTCCGTGCACCTGCAGGGGCAGCCATGCCTGCAAGGAGACAGAGGGAGATGATACTGATAATCACCGCAGACTGTCCCCAGGAGTTCATATCCCTCTTTATTGCAATGCCCATATATGAGTGTGCCGCTCACTGTGCTGTGGTCGGTACTCTGCTGCAGTCTGGCTCATACACAGGAGGGCATCCCAGATATGCATACCCATCCATGATGCATACCACATTAAATCAGAGAGTTAATGGGAGTTGCAGATCCCTAATCTGCAACACCATCCATTACCTTTATCTGGTAACATGAGCAGCGGTACACTGGTGTTCCAATGGAAGATGAGATGAGAAGCACACTGCCATATGCTGAGATCTCAGATACGCTGAAGACCTGTCTCGGACTTGACGGGTCTCCGGTGGCGATCAAGCTGGCAAAGAATGCACAGGGCATCCCTGAGGGGATGGAGGAACTCAAAGAGCCTGCCAGGCACTGCCGGATGGTAAATATGGCGCGGAGAGAGGATGCGATATTCTATGCAACTGCGGAAAAGCACCAGTGCATGGGCGGTGCATGGGCGCTGGGACTGAGGGAACTGACAGACAGCCTGCGGAGCGGTGAGTTCTACTACAAACTGGGCAAGTTTGAGTCCTGGGCAGGATGTATGAGGACGATCGACAGTGTCCCGCATGTGCCCACAGGCAGGACTTACGCAACACTATACGCACCACTTGAGACGACCCCCTTTGACCCTCATGTGGTTGTCATCGTCGCCCAGCCGCGGAGCATGCTGAAGCTCGCCCAGAGCGTCCTCTATCCCCTGGGCGGACGGATCAACTCCTCCATGTCAGGGATACAGTCCCTTTGCGCAGATACCACGGCACTCCCATATATCAGTGGCAGACCAAACTTCTCACTGGGTTGCGACGGCTCCCGCAAATTCTCTGGCATCGAAGACGCCGATATGGTGATGGGGATGCCTGCGGAACTTCTCCCGGAGATCGCAGAGAGTATAAAACTCGTCACTGGTGCACCGGGTTCGGTATAAGGTGCCGGACCTCTGCACCAACTCCTTCTTATGGCAGGTTTTTGGTAGCCGTCCGCATCCGCGAACCACAACCGCTGAGCCAGCCTAGTGTGCATTACACACCAGTTCTCTGAAGCGGTGTGAAACGAAAGTTTTCAAAAAAACTTTCTCGAACAACGCCCCTGCAGGGCGGTGTAAATTACACCCGTTCTCCGAACTGGTGTTCGAACACCATTCCTACAGAATGGTGTGAAGCACATCACTTCAAAGAAGTGATGTTTGAACACCGCTTCTCTGAAGCGGTGTGAAGTAAAAGGCTTATCAGCAGAGCCGTCAAACATGCAGTGGTGGTTTCTTTGCAGGTATCCATGAAGCTCGAGATTAAGGACCGTCCGGGACAGCTGGTTGCCGCCCTCAAACCAATATCTGATGTGGGTGGAAATATCATTGCGGTCATTCATCAGCGTGATCCCGGCTCGGCTTCAGATACACTTGATGTCCAGATCGTCCTGAATCTGCCGGAAGGACGCCTGGAACACCTCATTGACCTGATCAGGGAGCAGGGGGTCAGTGTGGTGCGTGTAGGTGAGGAGCGTCTCCTCCACAGGCAGGAAGTGATCATAATCGGGCACCTGATGCACACTGATCTCAGTGATACTGTGGACCAGATCGACAGGACCGGTTTTGCCGAGGTCTCAGAGATATCTGTGGTCATGCCGGCTATAGACCAGCCTTCGTCTGCACACCTCACCATAAGGTCTGTCAGTTCAGAGGATATGGGAAAAGCGCTTGAAATCCTCCACAGGACTGCAAAGGAGAAGGACCTTCTCGTCATCAAACCACTGGAGGAGTGCACATGAAGGTCGCGATCATCGGATTCGGGTCGGTTGGTCAGGGGGTTGCAGAGAGCATTCAAAACAAAGACCTCGGCATCATGATAACCGGTATTGCTGACTCAAAGAGCGGGGTGATTGCCGGCAGCGGAATCCCGGTCGGTGAGGTTCTCGCAAAAAAACAGAGCCAGGGTGTGTGCGGCGATACAGATGTATCAGCATGGGACGTGGTCAAATCTGCGGACTATGATGTGCTTGTCGAATGTACGCCCACCGATATAACCACAGGTAAGCCTGCACTGGAATATATCAGGTACGCCATAAACAGGGGCAGGCACGTGGTAACCTCAAACAAGGGTCCGGTGGCACTGGCATACAAAACCCTCATAACCGAGGCAGGAGAGCAGGGTGTATGTCTCAGGTACGAGGCAACTGTCTGCGGGGCGATCCCGATCATTCACACCATACAGGAAGGGCTGGCAGGGAATGATATCCTGAAGATCTATGGCATATTCAATGGTACCTGCAACTATATCCTCACCCGCATGGCTGAAGACGGGCTGACATATGAACAGGCATTGCTTGAGGCGCGTGAACTGGGGTATGCCGAGGCTGACCCCACCTATGACGTAAAAGGCATTGACGCGGCGATCAAACTGGTCATACTCGCAAATACGGTATGGGGACTTGACAAGAGCATTGATGACGTGGAGATCACCGGCATAGACAACCTCACCCCCGAAGCTCTCCAGCTCGCAGAAAAACATGGCAGGACGATCAGGCTGATCGGTGAGATCGACCCGGCAAAGGGAACACTCCGGGTATCCCCCCGCATCATCCCGCAGGAACACCCGCTGGTGGTTGACGGCACACTGAATGCGGTTCTGCTCGAAGCCGACATGGCTGACGGCATCACGATGATCGGCAGGGGGGCGGGGTCGATTGAGACCGCCAGTGCGATCATCGGCGACCTCATATTCATCCGTGATCGTTATGTCAAGGCTGCTTGAACGGCGAAAGCAGATTCTCAGGCTTATGAGGGGTTTGACCCTCGACAACGGTTTTTTCACTGTCAGTGATCTCACTGAGAGGATCCATGCCCCCAGAAGCACGGTGCAGGACTGGGTAACCCGCCTCCTGGAGGAGGGGTGCATCCTGCTGAAGGAAGGGAAAAGGGGGAGGCACCCTGCAGAGTATGTTGCGATCAGCACCCTGCCCCAGAGCGCCTGCCGGAGGATATTCACCACTGTGGACGGCGACCAGGTGGAGATCTACCATAAGTGCATGAGCGCCGGGTGTGCCGCATTCTGCGAACACCATCACAGGTCTGCGGGAGGTGCAC
>DARA01000048.1:0-215 GCA_002503135.1 Methanomicrobiaceae archaeon UBA207 | reverse complement strand
CACAGGTCTGCGGGAGGTGCACTTGTGAGTGTGGTGAGGGACGGGAACCTCCTCCGTGAGAGGGCGCACCTCTGTGAGCGGGATGCAGAGATCGGGCTGCACCCCCTGCCTGCGGTGGGCGTGGTGGGTGTGATGCGGGATGGGGAGGATATCGTCCAGCAGATCAAATGCGTCGGTGGTCCTGCCTATTCCCTCACAGATATGATGTCAAAAGC
>DARA01000037.1 GCA_002503135.1 Methanomicrobiaceae archaeon UBA207 | reverse complement strand
ACCATGCACTTGATGAGGGGTCCGGGCGTACCACCCTCTGGTTCTTCGTGCCGCACCCTTTCGTATGTGAACCGGATTTCTGGAAGACGTTCAGGATGAGGGAACTGACAAAAACGCTCAGTGATATCGGAGGGAACCCTGTCCCTTTCCTGGGAAAAGTGATATATACAGTGTTTATGATATCTTTCTGCCTGGTGTGGGGAGCGGCAGCATATGTCTCTGCTGTCATATACTGTTCTGGTGCAAAACTGGGAGTCATAAAAAGGGGTGAGCCCGTCACAGGCATTCGTGAAACAGCGTGGGCGTTTATGGAAAAACACCAGCCGTCATTGCCGCATCCTACAAGCATTGAGTTCGGGCTCTTCCTCGTGGCTCTCATGCTCGCCATATACTCGTTCTACATACTGGTCAGGTACCTTATTTTTTTATAGTTACGAACCTCACTTTTTGAACTTTCGCATTAAATCAGAGATTTAATGGGAGTTGCAGATTAGAAATCTCCAACATTTTAAAAATACGTTTGGAACGATGATGAAGAAAACCAGACTTTTTAGTAAAACGTGCATGACTCGCGTTGTGTCATGCACTGTTTGATGACAAATCACGAAGTGATTTACATGGCAAAGTATGGTTTTTGACTATAGTCATATGATGCCCACCACATAGAGCAGCAGCAGGACGCCGCCGATGAAAATTGAGAGGACCGCGAGTATATGAATCAGAAGGATACAGACCCCCAGTCTGGCCCGCACCTCCGGGTTCTCCAGGTGTTCCTCCAGCCACCTGTCTTTCATTCGCAGCACCCCGACCCCAAGTAGGGGCGGTGTTCGAACACCAGTTCAGAGAACTGGTGTGCAGCACCCCCCGATGATCAGGGGTGTGACTCTCTCCCCTTTACCGCATAAAATACCAGTAACACTGATGCGATGACCATGACAAGGGATACCAGGTAACCTGCGGCAGCCGGCTGGTGGGCGATGAATTCTGTCACTGACGGGTCCCTGATGATGATGATGGCACATACGCTTATGATTGTAATAAGTACGGCAAATTCTTTATCTTCCGCTTTTCCGGCATGTCTGGTGTACGCCGCCAGCAGGAGTATGAGGAGCAGAACGGCAGCCCAGAAGAGCCAGTAGATGATGGGTATGGATGCAGGCTGGGCTGGTGTTTCATGGAGGGTGCCTGCGGCGCCTGAGATGATGAAGGGCAGCGCCGCATCAAATACCTGACTGCAGAATACGGGATTCATGGCTATGCCTCCACCTTCCGTCCTTTGGTCCTCTTCCTCCTGAAGATGTCTTCGCGTTCGAGTTCTTCAAGATGCATCTCAATGTACTTCTGGGTCTCATGGAGACGGGGGATCAGGACATTCTCAAGCGCATTCACCCTCCTCTTTGTACGCTCTATCTCCTGTGCAAGTTTCCGTATCGCGGTCTCGGTTTCCGCCACTCTCAACACATGCTTCATTACTGATTCAAAACTGTCGGCAGCCTCATCAAATGCCGCCGACGTGCTGACATAGCTGTAGCCTCTCTCGGCAGTTCCCCTGAGCGTCTCCGGCTCTTTGATGACCGGCACCTTCACTCCCATGATGGGGCGCAGCTCCATTGTGATCTCTGCCATCTCAGGGACGGCATTTGAGATCTCCCCCACGCCTGCATACCCCATCACCATCTGGGCTTCGAGCAGGCGTTCATAGGCTCTTTCAAGATCTCTCTCCAGTTGCTCCTGCCTCTCCCAGTATTCATCTATCATCCTGAAAAATTCCATGACCATTGCGTCACGTTTCTCTTCGAGTAGATCGTGCCCCTTCCGTGCGAGAATTTCACGCTTTCTCAGCTTTAACAGTTCAATCCTCGTGGGTCTTACCCCGCTGATGATCTTTTTACTCAATGGAACCCTCCTTCAGGTGAGGACGGTACTTCCTGATAAATTCGGTATCGATCCGTTTCAGTTCAGATTCAGGCAGCATTGAGAGGAGGTCCCAGGCGATGGCAAGGGTCTCTTCAATTGATCTCCTGGTTCCGGTGCCCTGATTTACAAAGATGCTCTCAAAACGGTCAGCGAACTCGAGGTATTTCTTGTCGGTATCTGAGAGACCCTCTTCACCCACGACCGCAACAAGGCTCTGAAGCTTACGACCTTCGGCATAGGCTGAGTAGAGCTGGTCATTGACGTCAGGGTGGTCTTCGCGTGTCCTCCCTTTGCCGATACCCCCCTGCATCAGGCGCGAGAGGCAGGGAAGAACATCGATGGGCGGGTATATGCCCTTTCTGTGGAGGTCCCTGGAGAGCACCACCTGACCTTCTGTGATGTATCCGGTAAGGTCAGGGATTGGATGCGTGATATCATCGTCAGGCATCGTAAGGATTGGCATCTGTGTGATGGAGCCTTTTTTGTCTTTGATGCGCCCTGCACGCTCATATATGGAAGCCAGGTCAGTATACATATAGCCCGGATACCCCCGCCTTCCCGGCACCTCTTCCCTGGCGGCGGCGATCTCCCTGAGTGCCTCACAATAGTTTGTCATGTCGGTCAGTATCACCAGGACATGCATTTCCTTCTCAAATGCAAGGAATTCCGCTGTTGTGAGTGCCAGTCTGGGTGTGATAAACCTCTCAATGACCGGATCATCAGCGAGGTTGAGGAAGATCACAGACCTTTCCAGTGCACCGGTGTCCCTGAAGTCCTTGATGAAGAAATTAGCCTCTTCATGAGTGATTCCCATCGCTGCAAATACTACTGCGAATTCTTCTTCTTTCCCAAGCACCTTTGCCTGTTTGGTTATCTGGGCTGCGAGCCTGTTGTGGGGCAGTCCGGCTCCTGAAAATATGGGGAGTTTCTGTCCTCTCACGAGCGTATTCATACCGTCGATGGTTGAAATTCCTGTCTCTATGAAGTCCTGGGGGAATTCCCTGGCATATGGGTTGATTGAATATCCATGGATGTCCAGCACCCTTTCCGGGATGACTGGGTTGCCGCCGTCGATGGGGTTTGCCGCGCCATCCAGGATGCGTCCGAGTATCTCCTCAGAGAGTGAGATCTTCAGGGTCTCACCCGTGAACCGTATTGAGGTGACATCTGTGTCAAGGTCTTTCGTACCTCCAAAGACCTGGACAACTGCAAGGTTGCTGCGGGCTTCGAGGACCTGCCCGCGCCTCTTCTCGCCGGATGGCATCGTGATCTCGGTCACTTCCCCGTATGCTACACCAGACACTCCCTCCACGACGATCAATGGTCCGCTGACTTTTGTCACCGTGGCATATTCTCTGTTTTTTGAAATCATTCCAGACACCTCATAGCCTATCTGTACGCTCAGGCCGGCACAAGTGACCTGAACTCATCCTCCATATTCTTTTTGATCTCCTCAAAGCGCCCCTCATATTCCGCATCAGGGATGACAGCGATTCGTGCCAGCTTGACCCTGACCGGCATCGCCATGATCTTCTCGACAGGGACACCCTTTGCAATGGCATCTGATGCCAGTCCATAGAAGGTCAGCAGGATCTTCATGATCCCGTACTGTTTCACAGGGCGACAGTAGGTGTCCACAGCATGGAACGCATTCTGGATAAGGAAACTTTCTTTGAGTATCTCTGCAGCCAGCAGCACCAGTTTGTCATGTTCAGGGAGGACATCAGCACCCACCAGCTGGACAATCTCCTGCAGTTCGCTCTCTTTCTGGAGGAGGGTCATCATCTCTCCCCTCATCTCTCCCCAGTCATCTCCTGCCTGCTCATGCCACCAGTCGCTGACCGCGTCTGTGTAGAGTGAGTACGACTCAAGCCAGTTTATGGCAGGGAAGTGGCGTTTGTTTGCAAGGTCCGCATCCAGTGCCCAGAAGACCTTGACAATTCTCAGGGTGTTCTGGGTTACCGGCTCTGAAAAGTCGCCGCCAGGCGGGCTCACCGCTCCGATGACCGACACTGAGCCCATGCGCTCCTCTCTCCCGGTTGTGATGATACGCCCTGACCTCTCATAGAAGTCTGCCAGGCGTGAGGCGAGGTATGCAGGGTAGCCCTCCTCCCCTGGCATCTCTTCGAGCCGTCCCGATATCTCACGCATCGCTTCAGCCCATCTTGAAGTTGAGTCTGCCATCAGGGCGACGTCGTACCCCATGTCCCTGTAGTACTCTGCGATCGTAATGCCTGTATATACACTTGCTTCACGGGCTGCAACCGGCATATTGCTCGTATTCGCAATCAGGACCGTCCTGTTCATAAGCGGCTCGCCGGTAGTGGGGTCTTCAAGTGCAGGGAACTCTCTCAGGACATCTGCCATCTCATTCCCGCGTTCACCGCATCCGACATAGACAATAATTTCGGCATTCACCCATTTGGCAAGCTGTTGCTGGACTACCGTCTTCCCTGAGCCGAAAGGACCCGGAACAGCGGCGGTCCCGCCTTTTGCAATCGGGAAGAATGTATCAATCACTCTCTGTCCGGTGATCAATGGCACATTTGGCTCCAGTTTTTTCCCGTACGGGCGTGCCTCTCTCACAGGCCATCTCTGGAGCATCTGTATCCCGACCACTGCCCCCTCTTCTGCATCCAGTTTTGCTATCGTCTCTTCAACAGTGTAGGTGCCTTTTGCAGCGATCTCCCTGACCTTTCCGGAGAGTCCCGGAGGGACAAGTACCCTGTGGATAAGGGTCTTTGTCTCAGGTACGACCCCCAGAATGTCCCCCTGACCAACCACGTCACCAACTGATACCTCTGGTGTAAATTCCCATCTCCTCTCCCGATCGAGTGCAGGCACCTGTATGCCCCTCTCGATGTAATCTCCGACAAGGTCCATTATCTTTGTCAGTGGTCGCTGGATTCCGTCATATATCTGTCCAAGCAGCCCGGGTCCCAGTTCAACTGAGAGTGGCATGCCTGTTCTAGTGACCGGCTCTCCGGGGGTCACCCCTGATGTCTCTTCATATACCTGGATGGTAGCGGTGTCCCTCTCAAGTTCAATGATCTCACCTATGAGCTGCTCCTTTCCCACCATTACCAGTTCGTAGATCCTTGATCCTCTCATATTTTCAGCCAGTACGACAGGACCTGTGATTTTTATGATAGTGCCTTCCTTTTTCACGGTTGTGTGCCCCCTCCCTTCTTCATCTCAATTCCGACAGCTTTCCGGATCATAGTATGTATGGCATCTTCTTTCATGATTGCACCCTCCTTGCCAGGGATTTCAATAATTATCGGATAGACCCGCTTCTCACTCCTGACGCCGGTAACTACTGACCTGACTGCTTCCGCCAGCCGATCCAGGATTATGATCATACCCACCTCCGGATCATTCAGAAACCTGGTGAGACCTTCTTCTGTCTCCTCTGGTGTGGTGGCGATCTTGAGTTTTTTGACGCCCAGTACTGCAAATCCGGTTACTGTGTACCGGTCTCCGATCACAGCCACTTTCATGTGACCACCCCCTCGCATATCATCAGTTTTTTGATTCTCTCTGCCGGTACACTCTCATGGATGCCCCAGAGCACTGCCCTGAGGTTCCTGATCTCATAGTGCCTTGCCACCAGGAATTTTATGAGGGGTCCGGCTGCATGCTGGTGGATTACACCAATGTCAAGGACCCTGTCCAGCAGCACCTGCTCAAAAGATGTTTCAAATGGTCTGATACTGCGGCTCTCTTCATATGCCGGGAGAGCCCTGTCAATGGCGGGTTTGTATCTGGTATCCTCAAGTGCGGCAAGGACTTCCCTGATGTCCTTTACTTCAGAGATCTGCTTCAGCTTCGATACCGGAAGCTCCCGCCCTGCGGGAAGGAGATACTTCTGTATCACATCTGACTCCAGTCCATCCCTCTTGGCGCGCAGCATCATGTTTATGTTTGTTATGTCTGAGTAGAGATCAACAAATTCCTTTACAGGCGCGGTCAGTGTGGTGTCGAGATGGAATATGGAGGCGTGAAGGGTCTCAAAGACAAGCCTCTCGATGGAGAGTTCAAAAGAGAGCGGAGTTCTCTCTCTGGTATAGTCAGGGAGGGCTTCTGTGAGTGTATGCCCATAGAGCGTGTTCTGCATGAGAAGTATAACCTCCTCCACGTCACTTGCGTCTGCGATCTTCTGTATCATCGTCGGCGTGAGGACGCCGATCGGGACCAGGTTCTCTTCGATCTCTTCTGCTGGCAGTCCGGCAATTTTGTAGCGTATGGCGCTCTTCAGGTGTTCTGCTTCAAGGAGCATCAGGTACGCCTCGAAAAAAGGTTTTATACCCTCGGGAGCGGTCTCTTCAAGCTTGCTGCATTCCCTGACGTACATCACATCCAGCATCCTCTCAACATTCTCCAGTCTCTCACTCTCACCAAGATCGATTTTATACCCGATTCCCCTGATCCTCTCCAGAACTTCATACACGGTTTTTGCTTCTGATATTTCGTATATATACTCCCTGTTGATGCAGGGATTGCCTATTGCCCTCACTCTTGCATTCGGGTAGGCAAAATATGCGATATTCAGTATGGTTCTGAAGTAACCCATGAATGATATGATAAAGAGTATGAGGAAGAGTATTATCACAAATACCGCTGCGGTCACCTCAATAGGTGCGATTTCCAGCGCATCTGAGAATTGTCTGAAGAGATCAGTCAGTCCGTCCACGGTTCACCCACTCTCATACAGTATTCTGGACAGTTCATAGACGAGTCCGTCTCTCTGCCGCTCCAGCCTGACATCAAAGGTATTGTTCACGGTTACGCTGCCTGATCGTGATCTGACGATTACACCCCCGATCGCGATGGCGCATTCTGTTCCGATGGAGATCTTCTTACCTGTTTCAGGCAGGATCTTGCGGACCATCTCCCTGTCTCTTTCAGTGGATATGATGACTGCATCCTCTGCACCCAGTTCATCTATGGCGTCGCGGATGAGATCCCTGAGAATCGTCTCATATCGCGTTGTCTGTGTGATATGGGTGAGGCTCTTCTCTGCCTCTGAAAAACAGTCTGAAATACCTCTTTCTTTTGCCTCTCTCATCATGTGGCGGGCATCCATCCGTGCCTGGGAGAGTATTCTGCCTGTGATGGTCTTGATCTCATGCTCTCCCCTTGCGATGATCCTTGAGTACCTCTCTTCAGCGGTTTTACCGGCTTCACTCAGTATCCTCCCGATCTCCTGCTTCGTCTCCTCCCTGATCCGCTGCGCTTCCTCTTCTGCGTCACTCTCTATTCTGGCAATGATTGTCTCAATAGCCATGGTATTATCACTCCGTTTATGCCCCGCCCACAAGTCCGATGCCAAACATGATCAGGATCGCGACGAGCAGCCCGAAGATGGCAAAGGTCTCTGACATCACTGCAAATATGAGTGCCCGCCCCATCGTATCCGCTCTGCGGGAGGTCGCCATAATTCCGGCACCTGCGGTGATGCCCTGTCCGATGCCTGACAGTCCTGCGATGCCGACAGCCAGCCCGCATCCGATTACTGCGATGCCGACAGCAATCGTTGCACTGAATGCGCCTGTGAACATGCCAGTGAATGCCATGATGAGTATGGCGACGAGCAGCCCGTATATCGCCTGCGTCTCAGGGAGCACCGAGAATACCAGACCTTTCCCGAACATCTCCTCTTTTTCCGCGGTTGCTCCGATACCACTGCTTGCGGCGATACCCTGTCCGATACCTGACAGCCCTGCAAACCCGATGGACAGTCCGCACCCGATCCCGGCAAACCCGATGGCAACCGTTGCATTGAATACGCCTGTGAACATGCC
>DARA01000005.1 GCA_002503135.1 Methanomicrobiaceae archaeon UBA207 | reverse complement strand
GTAACTGTATCCGATGTAGAGATGCTTCCCACATCCAAACGACGTTGTCCGGATGAATGGTAGAACTCATCTTCATTGTTCAACCAGAGGTTTTCTACAGAGCGGGCTATGTTGTTATCCGGCATAGATAGCTGATGAAAATTCTAAAGGGATTCTCATACCAGCCTCTCTATCCATTCATCCTCTGAGCCATTGTCGACAAGTATGACGTCGCAGTCTGGATAAGTAATCTGATATAACGATTCCAGGCACTCTATCGTATCTTCCCAGCCGTTCCGGATGAGGATTATTATTGCTACTTTTGGAGGGGCATGATATCCTCTATAGATGTTTCAGACGTTAGTGTCAACTGTATCAGCTTCCAGAATAACTTCTTTCATCCATCTTTCAAAGACCGGGTCCTCCAGCACATAATAACCCCTCTCTTTTTTTGAAACATATCCTTTCTCTCCCAGATATGTCAGGAATCTGTTGACATTGGACATTTTATCTCCTAAAGTATTTGCCATCTCTTTTGGTGCATGACACCCGCTGGCGATACTCAGAACGATCAGCCTCTCCTTTGGACCCAAAGAATCGAATTCCTCTTTGAATAATATATTTCCTTCCTCTGCAAGAAATTCACGCTCAACCCTTCTAATGGAATCCAGTGTATTTTTTTCAGTTCTCTCAAGCATTTTACCCACGAACTGAACATAAAAAGGTATTCCTGCAGAAAAATCATATATCTCCTGGATACCTTCCTGCGAAATGTCAAGATGCTGCGACAATAGTTTAGTGACATGTTCCTGTTTGAGCGGGCTGATCTCTTTTACGATCAACTGCCTGTAGAACGGAGAGCTTGAAGACAGAACTGCGAGGTTCATGGTGCTGCGTATTGAACCGGATATACACAGGGTAGTTCGCTCCCAGTCCTCAGATATAGTCCTGATCTTCCTGAGAACAGCCTCACCGACTTTCAGATTATTACTTTTCAGATCAATGATGGAAGGAAATTCATCAATCAGGAGAACACATTTTATATCTGCCTTTTCTCCAAGTTTCTCAGAGATATTGAATGCATGCTCGATGAGCACTCCCTCATCCGTATCCTTCTTTCTGGTTATAAGGAATTCAATCTCATTATAGACAATTTTTAGTTCAGTCTCCTCAAGAATCTTTCTCAGCATGGCAAGAGGGGTCCGGATCAGTTCGTTTGCTCTGTACTTTAAACCGATGTGCGGCCTGTATGCTTCAATAACTCCCAGACTCAATCTCTGGCAGAATTCTGTTAGGGTGGATTCGATAATGTCCCAGACAGAAAGATACACAACCACGATCCCGTCTTCCTGTTCAAGTCTTCTCTGGACTTCTTTCAGAATCGATGTCTTCCCGATCCTTCTTTTTCCATAAAGTGCATAGCCCGTGGTTGATCTTTTGGCTTTTAATTCTGCAACCATCTCTTCCAGCAGTTCGGTCCTGTTGATGAATTCCTTGCCTTTTACGGGTTGTAATGTGAACGTCATAATGATGCCTAACTCATTTGTTAGTAACTGATTTGTTATGAAGATGCCTGTTTTTATGATTCATCTAAGAGAGCCTGTCCGGTTAGGTTATTGAAGACAGCTCCCTGTTTTTCTGTAATTTCTATCTGCCCCACTCTCCTCTCAGGGATGATAAAGCGGGAACGCAATTATCGGGACCGGATGATGATAACCGGGATTGATCGAACCAGAGAATTCGTTCCATTTGATCCGGAGGCGATCATGAAGATTATTAGCAAGCGAGGGGGAGAGTCCCCCTCCCTTGAACCCGCCCCCTAATCCGTGATAGGTCACTGAGGGATGGGCGAGCATCTCTCTGTTCCAGCTGTCGTGTGTACTGCGACAAAAAAATGGTGAAAATCAGAGATCAGAAATATGGAGAAGAGTCTTCTTAATATTAATCACATACATCTTGTTTTAATCTGAGCCTGTCCAACCAGTGCTGATCTGGCAGGACAGTAATTGCCAGCAACTGGATTATCCCCGTCACACACTCTTGAGCGTACTCAGAAACGCGCACTTTCGCAGAATCTCAGGTCTACATCATCACAACAACTAAAAAAGTGTAGTGGAATATTACGCTGAGAACCAGTCATCTCTATCAATCTCAGCACGTTTCAGAATCTTCCTGATAAGGTCAATTCCAATATCCTCTCTATGAGGATTTGGAATTATCACGAAGATGTCGCCCTTAACCATATACTCATGATCTGAACCAGGGTATGGGCCATCAAACCCCAGGTCCCTCATCTTCCCGACCAGCCTACGCCGGGAGATGGGGACAATCTTAGACACTAACCGGCTCCGTTGATACGTTAATCGTGACGCCGTCTATGGGAGGGATGGACCGGCCCATCCTGAGCCTGAGTGCTATCCAGCCTTCAATACCACTTTTGAGATTCTTTCGGCACTCCTCCA
Organism: Methanomicrobiaceae archaeon UBA207; assembly: GCA_002503135.1. Taxonomy (GTDB): domain Archaea; phylum Halobacteriota; class Methanomicrobia; order Methanomicrobiales; family Methanoculleaceae; genus UBA207. Next base: position 16,333 of record DARA01000005.1, on the reverse strand, counting down.
GAGTCTTGCCTGTAGCCCACACGCCCTTAAGCTCCGGCACCTCACTATAGAAGGGCTCTTCGTCATCTATAATCTCATAATGAGCCCGCTCCATGGCTGCCAGAACGTACTCCGCAAACATGATTAATACCTTGTTTTCGATGAGATTTATCCTTTCCGGCAAAACGACGCTCATCAAGTGGAGCCTGTCCAACCAGTACTGATCTGGCAGGACAGTAACTACGACCAATTGGATTAGCCCTATTATACTCACCCGGCAATACTCAAAAACGCGCAGTATAACGGCATCTCTAGCCTACATCAAAACTGAATTTCCTGCTGTCCCGGGCATAATATTTTGATTTAATGTGAGTTTCAACCGGAGTCAGGTCCACATGAAACAAGAGTTTGGTTATTGACGTTCCTTCATCGATGATGCCAACGAGGAGTCTGGTTCTGCATTCATCTGCAAACGCCGGTTAAACTCAACCACTGCCAGCCGAAAACGTGGGTCACTGAGCGCATTTGCGGTCTCGTTCAAAATCGAGGTTGTGGTAACAAAATAATACCCCGATTTCATCAGTAACTTATATTCCCGGTCAGAAGATTCATGCAGTTGATCATCCTGATTGAGCAGAGCAATCCAACAGACGGTATCAACAAAACATCTATTGGTCACCATATGATCTTTGTCTTGGAATTCCATAGAGATAGTGATCGTGCTCCGTTGCCAGGTCAGAGATATTCGTTTTTACAGATAACGAAGATAGATCGAATGCCGGGTCTTTTTCAACATCAGTGATCTTCTGCTTCGATTCAATAGTCAAAACGTAACGCTCACCCTTCTCCAAATCTACTGTTTCCTCTGGCTTCAGCACTTTACCATCAAAAACGGCATGTAATGTCTTCGTCATCTTACACCTCCAGTCTTTTATTATACCATTTTATATCCTCTTTCCAATCTCTTATAAATGTTTATCATAGGCATCAATTCCAATTCCTTCTTTGCCTTACTGACGAACCTCTGGCTGTTATCCGGATCCTGTCGATCTTTGATGTCATGGAAGACGGGCGGTCGATTGCCCTTAGTGTTCCCGTCGATGCAAATACCGGTCAGCCGGTGTCGAGTACCGAGGTGCTCATCTTTTTCATTCTTTTTTCCGGCATCAGCGCCCGTCTCTGCCGGATGCGGGGGTGCAAAAAAGTGATCCGGTATCACCAGCCCTCTTCCATCCCTTCAGGCGGACCCTGTGTGGGGGTTTGGGGGATCCCGGAGGCAGAGGATGCCTCAGAGTCGCCTGTGGTTACCGAGAGTGTGACTGCAAGCCTGTTGCCGTAGAGGGTCAGATAGTACCGACCCTGCCGGTATATGATGATCTGTTGTTCGAGATTGTCGCTGTAGACGCGTCCGTAACCCTGCTCAGCGACGACTTCAAGGGTATCTGCATCTCTCACGGTCAGCACCAGAAACGAGATGCGTGGGTTGATCTCACTTGAGGATACGAGGGAGATCCAGCTGCCGCATAAGAACTGGCTCCCCACGCAGACGCGCGAAGTGAATGCCGGATCATCAAGACGTGATATAGACCTATTCGCCCTCCTGAGATCAGCCCTCAGGCAGCGCCCTGAGTATATCATTGTGGGGGAGGTGCGCGGCAGTGAGGCGCAGACCCTCTTCCAGGCGATGAATACCGGTCACACCACATTCTCCACCCTCCATGCAGGAAAGATCGAAGAGGCGGTCAACAGGCTGATCCATGATCCAATCAAAGTTCCGGCGGTCATGTTTGGAGCCCTGGACCTGATCACAGTCCAGTCCATACATTACCTCAATGGGAAGGTCGTCAGGCGCTGCGACGCAGTGCATGAAGTCTCTGTCGACCGCAACGGGGAGATCGGGTGGAATACTCTCTATACCTGGGAACGTCACACCGATACCTTCAGGCGGGTCTCTGAGCGCTCACGGGTGCTTGAGAGCATTGCAGAGATCCATGGATGGACTGACCGGGAGCTTGAGGCACAACTCGATATGAGGCGCAGATTTCTGTCACAACTCCCGTCCGGGCAGGGGTGCGATGCAGTGGCGCTCATGGCAGGGATACATAATGTGGGGAAGATGAATGGAATCTCTGCTGGATCAGAGTAGGGTGTATCTCAGGTACGGACCTTCTTCTCTCAGGAAGTCGCTGAGGGCGGCGCACATGCCGCTTTCTGCACGGTGGTATTTTCGTCTGGCACTGGCAGTCACCGCAGTTGCGGCAGCCACATATCTCCTGTTTTTCGCCTGGCTCTCATTGAACAACCTTGAAGTCACGCTCTTCTCGGTAATCCCTGACATCATCGCAAAGGTCATACTCTTTGCGGCGGCTGTTCCCGGCACTTTTCTTCTCCTGTATGCATATCCGTCCCTGGTTGCACAGGGGAGAAAGACAGAGATTGACCTGGATCTCCCGTATGTCATCACATACATGCAGGCGCTCGCATCCACGATGACGCTCTATGAGGTCATCAGAAAGGTCTATGAGGAGGTGGACCTCTTTGGAGAAGTCTCAAAGGAATTCGGCATCATTGTCCGTGATGTTGAGTTGTTTGGCAAAGATCTCCTTTCTGCGATGCGTGATCTCCAGATCTATACCCCGTCCAGGAATTTCAGTGAATTTTTAAATGACCTTGCCACACTCGCTGACACCGGCGGCGACGTCATGTCATTTCTGGCTGCCAGGTCTGATTCATTCAGGGAGGCGGCTGAGCGCGAGATGGAGATGACCCTGAAAACGATTGAGATCATGGCAGAGGTATATGTCACCGCTTTTGTGGCAGGACCGATCGCGCTCATCACCATGCTGGTTGCGCAGAACGTCTCAGGTCAGCAGGGTGCTTCGGGATGGATGCTTCTCCTCTCAGCAGGAATCCCGGCAGGGGCGCTGGTGATGATCGGGCTGCTCCACATCATCCTCCCGCCGGAGAATCTGAAAATTACCGGGAGCGAGTCTGTTGAAAGCGAATTTGGAGGAGATGTCCGGGTCATGGCAGAGCGCCAGGCTGACAGGAAGTTTATGAAGGACCTCAGGTCAAGGAAACAGGTGATTAAGATCCGGATGATTCTCCGTCACCCGTTCCGGCATTATATCTCTGATTATACCTGGAGCCTCATATTAGGGACAGTCTCTGCAGGGTTCGTTGTATTCTCCTGCCATAACGGGTTTCTTGCCCCCTTCTTCCTCACCTATCCTTTTGAGGTGATGACCTCTCTGGCAGTGATCGCCTTTATGCTCCCTGTGATGGTTGCATATGAAGGGCGCCGCTGGTACGTGCGGAGCATCGAGGCACAACTCCCTGTATTTCTCAGGGAACTGATTGATATGAGGGATGTTGGAATGACCCTTCATGGTGCGATCCACCGCATCTCCCGCTCAAAGATCGGTGTCCTCAATTCTGAACTGAAGGGCGTCTCAGATGAGATCAGGAGGGGTGTCCCCACACACCATGCCCTTGTACGGATGGAGAAGCGGATCGGGCTGGTCCAGGTAAAACGCGCAATCTCCATGCTGGTGAAGTCCAGTCAGATCACTGATGATCTCAGAGGCGTCCTCATGATTGCCATCAGGGATTTTGAACATTATATCCGGATGAAGAAGGAGCGTTCCAACACATCCTTCGCCTATGTCGCGATAGTCTACCTCTCATTTGGGGTCTTCCTGTACACGGCGTACCAGCTCAGCGGCGCATTCGTCTCCAGTTTCCTGGACCTCGGCGCCGGCATTGATCTCTCAGCAGACCTCACCGGGATTTTTCATATCGGCATAATCCTTGGGGCGGTTTCCGGCATCATGGCAGGACAGTTCAGTTCAAACACCGTGCTTGCCGGGTTTAAGCACAGCATCATATTGCTGTCTGCGACGCTGTTTATGTTTCTCTATGTGATCGGGTGTTAGGGGGGGATCAGTATTATGCCAAAACATGACTGCACTGCTGTCTCTGAAGTCGTCGGGGAGATGCTCATGCTATCCCTCGTGATCCTGCTGGTTGCGATCTTCTCTGCATCGCTCAGCAGTTATCTCCCCTCTGATCGTGATCCGACGGTGACGATTAAAATGACCAATACAACAGAGAATATCACATTCTGGCACAAAGGCGGCGACTGGGTGAAAAAATCCGATATCACCGTTGTGGTGATGAACCAGAGCGGTGCTGAGAGGTTTGGATCTGATCGTTTCACACTCGTCCCTGATACACAGGCATTTGATCTGGGCGGCACCATCACCATCGGGTATTCTGTGGAGGGAGGGGAGGATGTGCGTCTGGTCACGCCCAGGGCAGTGATCTATACAGGGAGGCTCTGAGATATGCGTGACGATGCTGTATCCGCCGTTGTTGCGGCGATGCTGCTCCTCGCCATCCTGGTGACCTTCTTCTCGGTATGGAACACGATCATGCTTCCTGCCCTGAAAGAGCAGGCGGAAGTGGGGCATATTGAGGGTGTGGAAGAGTCGTTCCTGAAATTCGGGTCTGATCTTGAGACTGCCGCAGCACTGAAGAAACCTCTCAGGCTGAGCCGGCGCATCACACTCGGCGGCGGTGATATTATCTTTAATGCTGTCAAATCCGGCGGCACGCTCCATGTGCAGCAGGAAGACCGGCAGGTGATCAAACTGACCTGCGGCGACAGAGACTACACCAGCACCCTGATCAATTACTCCTACACGCCCGTCTCTAATTTCTGGCAGGACCAGGGGTATGTCTGGCAGTATGGATATGTGAATGTCACAAAGGGTTCGGTCTCGGTCCCCCTCGATTTCCTTACCATGGATGATCTCCTGGCTGATGCCGCCGGTTCGGGTTTTGCAGCGGCACTCATTGATCTCGATGACAGGGGTTGCTATCAGTATACTCTCAATGAAACCGGAAGCGCAGTGTACCCTGAAAATACCTTCTACAACTGCACCGGCATCGTAATCTCGCTCGTCACATTCATGCCTGGCGAGGAGAACATTGCCAGCGGAAACGGCATCGCAAGACTGACACTGAACACGGTTGTGGAGGAGCAGGTTGCGGGGCAGTGTGGCAGTGTGGCAGTCCGGGTCAGCAACAACCTCCCCCTCCCACTGAACAACACGCTCTGGGAGAAGTGCAATACCACATTCGAGAGGATCAACAATACCTATGATAATATCTGCGGCTACGTGTTCACGCACCCTGATGGTTATGACGAGGTGGCAGTAAATATCGAAGGAGAGAGCACGGAAATCGTGGTGAGGACGATAAATATCACAGTATCTGTGTGATGGTGCTCACACCGTTTCTCTGAAACGGTGTTCGAACATGTCACCTACCGGTGACTCAGTCACAACCCACATGGTTGTGGCACACATCCCCCTGTTGAGGTAAGTGTGCTGCACGGCTTCACCGGATAATCTTTTGGTTGTCTGGCGGCAACAGGTACCGCAATCTGTGGGGCATGGTGTCGTGGTACAGGGCATACATCTGAATGGCTGGGTTGAGGTGGAAGGGAGGCATCTCTCCAGATCTGCGCTTGAGGAGGTCATTGGTGACGATCCTGCCGCGGCAGCTTCATTTGGCGGTGAGTTCCTCCTGAAGTGGGACGGGTGCTGCGCCCGTGATCATTTTGGCATCATGCCCGGCGTCTGCCCACCCGGGACGATCGTCTGCGATGGTGCGGTTCAGGCGCGGGTTGAACCAAATCCTGAGCCATGCAGTCTTGAAGAGGCAATCGTGACAGCAGTCCGGCTTCGGAGTGGCGAAGACGTGGTTGCGTTCTCAGGCGGTGTGGACTCGGCGGTGATCGCACACTTTGCCGGTCTGGAGTGCGTTACTGTCGGGGTCGAGGGGTCGCATGACCTCGCACACGCGGCATCTGCAGCTGCCATGATGGGGCTTTCCCTGAATACGGTGACGGTCACCCCCGGGGATGTGGAGGCGGCGCTCGGTGAGGTGATCAGGGTCATCCCCTCTGTCACTCCTGTTGATGCTGCCATCGCGACCACGCTCTATTTTGTCTGCAAGTGGGCAGAAGAGCGCGGATACAGGCGCATCCTGTCCGGGCAGGGTGCAGATGAACTCTTTGGCGGGTACGCCCGTTACCTTGAGAGCAGCAACCTTGCAGCAGATCTGGAGGCAGATCTCACTGCAGTCGGGCACCAGATCGCTCGCGATCAGGCAGTTGCCGGACTTCATGCCGCATACTTTTCGCTCCCATATCTCGATACCCGTGTGGTGCGCGCCGCAGGTGCGGTGCCTGCAGGGGAAAAAGTGCGCGGCGGGGTGCGCAAGGTCCCGCTCAGGCACCTCGCTGCAGGGCATATAGCTCCTGAAATTGCCTGGCATGAGAAGAAAGCGATGCAATACGGTAGTGGCATATGGCGTACGATACAGAGACTGGCACGTCAAAATGGTTATAAAAAGTCGGTGCAAGGGTACTTAGACCAGAGAGGTAAGGCTGAGCATGGTTTCGGATAAGGATGTTGAACACATCGCACAACTCGCAGATATTGGCATAACCAAAGACGACCTCAGGGAATTTACAGTCCAGTTCAATGCCATACTCGATTATTTTGATATACTGGATGGAGTGACAGGGGAAGAGCAGGGGGAGGACAGCCTCTGCAATGTCCTGCGCGAAGATGATGGCACCCCCTCCCTCCCACAGGAGGACGTGCTCGGAAATGCCGGTTCAACAGAGGACGGGTTCATCAGGGCTCCACGGGTGATGTAGTTGGCAGTACAGGAAATTCCATGGACACCGGAAGACCATTACAATGCCTTCATCACCATCTGCGGCGAGGCTCCTGCGGGAAAGACCGGCAGGCTTGCGGGCGTGCCAGTCGCGGTCAAGGACAATATATCCACGCAGGGTATCAGGACGACATGCGGTTCACGCATCCTTGAGAACTATATCCCTCCATATGATGCCCATGTGGTCACCCTGCTCAGTAATGAGGGCGCGGCGATCGTTGGCAAGACCAATATGGATGAATTCGGGATGGGTACGACCACTGAGACGAGTGCATATGGTCCTGTCCTGAACCCCGTCGATCCCACCCGTGTGCCGGGCGGGTCTTCGGGCGGGAGCGCCGCAGCAGTTGCTGCAGGCATGGTGCCGATGGCTCTCGGCACTGATACGGGAGGCTCTATCCGGTGCCCTGCAGCATTCTGTGGTATTGTGGGGCTGAAACCGACGTACGGGCGTGTCTCCCGGTTCGGGCTCATCGCATATGCCAATTCACTTGAGCAGATCGGACCCATGGCGCGCACAGTCAGGGACGTATCCCACATGATGGAGGTGATCACAAGTGTTCATGACCCGCGTGACTCCACCTGCCGGGCTCAGCCCTATACACACATCCCGCAATCAGATATCGCAGGTATGAGGATCGGCGTACCTGTTGAATGCTTCGGGGAGGGCGTCGATCTGCGGGTGGCGGAGAGTGTGAGATCAGCGATCGGCGTCCTTGAGGGACTTGGGGCAGAGATCCTGGAGTGCAGCATCCCCAGCATGGCATATGCGCTCGCCGCGTACTATGTCATCTGCACCAGCGAGGCGAGCTCCAACCTCGCACGTTTCGACGGGGTGCGCTATGGACCAGATGTGGATGTAAAAAAAGTCTGGCACGAGGCATACCGGGATGTCCGTATGGCAGGTTTCGGGACAGAGGTGCGCCGCCGCATTCTCCTCGGCACCTTTGCTCTCTCTGCAGGATATCATGGTAAATACTATACCAAAGCACAGGTTGCACGCCAGAATGTCTGCAGGGATTTTACACGGATACTCTCTGATGTGGATGTCATCGCCGGTCCCACCATGCCCACCCTCCCCTTCAGGCTGGGCGAGAAGACCGACCCGCTCTCCATGTACTTCACCGATATCCTCACCGTTCCTGCAAACCTTGCCGGCATACCTGCCATATCTGTCCCGTGCGGCAGGGTGGACGGGCTGCCGGTCGGACTGCAGGTGATGGGGCGCCGGTTTGATGAGGAGCGGGTTGTGGATGTCGCGTATGCCTACGAGCAGGAGGTGCAGGCATGAAGACGATCATCGGGCTTGAAATTCACTGCCAGCTGACCACTGCAACTAAGCTCTTCTGCGGCTGCTCGACAGACTACCAGAACGACCCGCCAAACACCCATGTCTGTCCTGTCTGTCTCGGACTGCCCGGCACCATGCCGTCCATCAACAGGCGGGCGGTCGAGTACGCCCTGCGGGTGGCAAAAGCCCTACACCTTGAGGTGCCCGAGGTGTCTGAGTTTGCGCGTAAGAACTACTTCTACCCTGATCTCCCGAAAGGCTACCAGATCACCCAGTATGATAAACCCCTTGCTGTGAATGGCTACTTTGAAATAGAAGATGATGGCGGGGCTGAGCGGAAGATCCGCCTCACCCGGATACATCTTGAGGAGGACCCTGGCAGACTGGTGCATAAAGGCGGCGGCGACCGTCCCAAATACTCGCTTGTTGATTACAACAGGAGCGGCATCCCCCTCATTGAAATTGTGACCGAACCCGATCTCAGGTCTCCGAAGGAGGCGCGGAGGTTCATCAACAGGCTGAGGACGATCCTGGAGTACCTCGGTGTCTTTGACGGCGAGCGGGAGGGCGGGCTGCGCATCGACGCCAATATCTCCATCGAGGGGAGTGATCGTGTTGAGATCAAAAACATCTCCTCATATAAGGGGGTGGAAAAAGCACTCACTTTTGAGATCACCCGCCAGAAAAACCTCATCCGGAGGGGGCTGAAGGTGGTGCGTGAGACCAGGCACTTCCAGGAGGCTAGGGGGATCACCACCTCGTCCAGGGGCAAGGAGGAGGAGCATGATTACCGCTACTTCCCTGAGCCTGATCTCTCTCCACTCATGGTACATGGCTGGCTGGAGGGTATCGATCTCCCTGAACTGCCCACCGCACGCAGGGACCGGTTTATGAGAGACTACGGGATCTCACTGAACCATGCACGGACCCTTACCGGCGCGATCAGGCTTGCCGACTTCTATGAGCGCGTTGCCAGGGAGCTGGAGCCTGTCTTTGCTGCGACATGGGTGGCAGATACACTCCTCGGCGAGGTGAATTACCGGGGGATGGATATCAGCGAAGTCAGGCCCGAGCCATTCATCGACCTCATCAGGATGGTGGCAGAGGGTGCCGTCACTGACAGGAGTGCAGTTGATGTGCTGCGTATCATGCTTGATCAGTGCATGGAGGGGCGGATCTGTGAAGCGCCCTCTGAGATAATCACTCGTCTTAACCTGGGAAAAACGGTTGGTGACGATTATGCAGAGATCATCAGGGAGGTGATCAGTGCGAATCCACAGGCAGTGGAGGATCTCGGTAGTGGCAGGAAAGAGGCTCTCAATTTCCTGGTCGGGCAGGTGATGAAGGCGACCCGGGGCAGGGCGGACCCGCTGGAACTGGGCAGACTGATCATGGATCTCCTGAAAGAAGAGGGGGTGTGATGCCTGTGCACCTGATAATCGCTGAAAAGAATATATCTGCACGCCGTATCGCCCAGCTCCTCTCCGGGAGCGGGAAGGCGGTCACAAAAAAGGAGGGGGGCGTGAATACCTACTCCTTTGATGACACTGTGGTGACAGGGTTGCGGGGGCATGTGGTTGAAGTGGATTTCGAGCCCGGCTACTCCAACTGGAGGAGTGAGACCCGCACACCACGCAGCCTCATCGATGCCGGCATTATTAAAAAGACGACTGAGAAGAAGATCGTCAGTCTCATCAGAAAATTTGCGAAAAAGGCTGACCTGGTTACGATCGCAACTGATTTTGATACCGAGGGGGAGCTGATCGGCAAAGAGGCGTACGAGATCATCCGCGCCGTCAATGCCACTGTCCCTGTCCAGAGGGCGAAGTTCAGTGCGATCACGCCACAGGAGATCAGGCAGGCGTTCTCCAATCCCACAGAACTTGATTTTGCTCTTGCGGCTGCAGGAGAGGCACGGCAGATCATCGACCTGATGTGGGGGGCATCCCTCACGCGGTTCATCAGCATTGCCGCACGCCGCGGCGGGTCGAATATACTCTCAGTCGGGCGGGTTCAGAGCCCCACGCTCGCGATGATCGTTGACAGGGAGAAGGAGATTGAATCGTTTGTGCCTGAGAAATACTGGCTCCTCTCTGTCGAGACCGAGAAACACGGCACAGTCTTTGAGGCGCAGCATACGTCAGGCAGGTTCTCTGATTATGAAGAGGCAGCCAGAGCACGCGACAACACGCAACCTCCGCTCACAGTGACTGGTGTGAAGGAGGGAAAGCGGGTTGAGCGGGCGCCGCCACCTTTTGACACCACCGGCTTCATAATGGCAGCAGCCCGCATCGGGTTTTCAGTGGCAAATGCGATGCGGATCGCCGAAGACCTCTATGTGAACGGGTACATCTCATATCCAAGGACTGACAACACGGTCTATCCTGCGACACTCGACCTCAACCAGATTCTGAAGACGCTCAGACAGACCTCTTTCAGGGATGATGCCGCCTGGGTGGAGCGTAACCGCCGCCCCACTCCTACCAGGGGCAGGAAGACCTCGACAGACCACCCCCCGATTCACCCGGCGGGTGCGGCAACACGCGAGATGCTTGGTGAAGAGCGCTGGCGCATCTATGAACTGGTGGTCCGCAGGTTCTTTGCCACGCTCAGTCCTGATGCCCTGTGGGCGACGGTCAGGTACGATTATGATGCGCACGGTGTGCCATATGCGGCGACCGGCTCCCGTCTGCTTGAACCGGGCTGGCGCAGGGTCTATCCATATGCCGGTGCAAAGGAGCGGGTTCTCCCTGTATGCACCCTTGGGGAACACCTCCCGATCAGGGGCGTGAACCTCGAGGAGAAGGAGACAGAGCCGCCCGGGCGCTACTCCCAGAGCAGTCTCATCAAGAGGATGGAGGACCTGGGGCTCGGGACAAAGAGCACCCGGCATGAGGTGATCGGCAAACTGATCTCACGGCGGTATGTGACCGGCACCCAGCTGCGCCCGACACTTGTCGGGAGGGCGGTGATCGATGCACTTGAACACCATGCCGACACCATCACCAGACCTGACATGACAGGGGAACTTGAGGCGCACATGCAGGAGATCAAGGAACGCAGATGCAACCGCGATGATGTTGTTCTTGAATCCCGCGGCATGCTACACCAGGTCTTTGACGCCCTCGAAGCGCATGAAACCGAGATCGGGGAGGAGATCATGGATCAGACCGCAGAGGAGCGCACCATCGGGTTGTGTCCGGTCTGCGCCAGTGACCTCCGCATCCGCCATATGGGAGCATCCCAGTTCATCGGCTGCACCGGGTATCCTGAATGCAGGTTCAATATCAGCCTGCCTGGTACCACCTGGGGGAGGGCGATCAGGATAGATACTGTCTGCCCTGATCACCAGCTCAGGCACGTCCGCCTCATCAGGAAGGGGGCGCGACCCTGGGATATCGGCTGTCCGCTCTGCAATCATATCCAGTCAAATACCGAATCTCTGAAGATGATCACTGGTATGAGCGAGGGGCTGATCGCCAGGCTGCATGCCAGCCACATCTACACCGTCTCTGATATCATCAACACTCCGCCTGATCTGCTGGCAGATACGCTTGGCATCCGGGTCTCCATGGCTGAAACGCTGATCCAGGACGCAGAGACGGTTATGCAGACCCTGAGGCGCCGGTCTGAACTCCGCAAATTTGTCAGAAAGCATGTGGTGCCGCGCCGCGGCAGGAGTCATGCAAAGATCATGAAATATCTCCTGGCTGAAGGCATTGATGATATATCTGCGCTTGCCGGTGCAGACATCCGGGCACTGGAGAAGGGGGGACTGAGCGAGAAAGAGGCGGAACCACTCATCAGGAATGCCGGAGAGATCTGCAGTGAGCGGCTCCTGCGTGATGCAGGTGTCCCGGCAGTCAGTATCAGGAGATACATTGAAGCAGGATTCAGCAGTCCTGAGGACTTCTCCAGGTATTCACCGGCTTATCTCAGTGCAGTGACCGGCATCAGTCCTGACACCGTCCAGAGGCATGCCGGGAAGGTCTGCCTCTATCTGGGTGTGCCTGTGCCCGAAAAGGTTACAAAGGCAAGGATTGAACGTGGAAAGGCTGAACTGCTCGCCCTCAATGATCTCGGAGAGGCGAAACTGGCATCCCTCTACCGTGCAGGTGTCATCGATGCCGCCTCTCTGAAGGCTGCCGACCCGCGCGAGGTCTCGGCGATCAGCGGCATACCTGAGAAGCAGATTAAAGCATATATTGAACAACTTGTGAAATGTGTCTGAAGGTGGTATGATGGCATCTGGCTGGAAGGAATGGGTGCATGTAACGAAACTGGATCCTGACAGGGAGATTACGCCTGAGGGAGTAGAGGCGGTGGCAGCCAGCGGCACCGACGCCCTGATGCTGTCAGGTACACTGAATGTCACACAGGAGAAACTCACCTCTCTCCTTGAGATGGTGTCAGCGCATGGTCTCCCGCTGGTGGTGGAGCCCGCAGACCCCGAAGGGGTGATCTTTGAGGGTATAGACTATCTCTTTGTCCCGAGTGTGATGAATACACCAGATGCGAGGTGGATTGTCGGGAAGCACAGGGACTGGGTCCTCACCACCAGCGTGCAGTGGGAGAAGGTGGTGCCTGAGGCATACATCGTGCTCAATCCCGACGCCTCAGTTGCGAAGGTCACCAGGGCTGACTGCGGGATCAATGCGGATGTGGTCGCAGCCTATGCTATGGTTGCGGAGAGATATTTTCACTTCCCTATCATATATATCGAATACAGCGGCATCTACGGCGACCCGCAGGTTGTCAGAGCCGCATCCGAAGCCGTGGAGGATGCCCTCATCTACTATGGCGGGGGGATCAACTCGGCTGAGCGGGCAGCTGAGATGGCGGCGTTCGCAGATACGATCGTTGTGGGCAATGCGGTATATGAAAAGGGCATTGATGCGCTGAAGGCAACTGTGCGCGCAGTCCGGTGATCACGCCAATGCCTGACATTGATATCGTGCTGGTGGAACCTCTCTATGAGGGGAATGTCGGGTTTGCTGCGCGTGTCATGAAGAACTTCGGGTTTGCCAGCCTGGTTCTCACAGACCCGTGCGAACTGGGGGACGATGCATATGCCAGGGCATCGCATGCAGGGGACGTGCTTGAGAATGCAGAAGTGACCACCCTCGACGAGGTTTTCCGGCGCAGCCACCTGACAGTCGCCACAACCGGTGAGGTGAGTAAATCCGTCTGCACACCCATGCGCATGCCGTACTACACCCCTGCAGAACTGAGAGGGATGATCGCAGATATAGATGGCAGGGTCTCGATCATCTTTGGGCGCGAGAACCGGGGGCTGGAGAATGCTGAAGTCAGGCGATGCGATCTCATCTGTACTATCCCGGCATCTCCTGACTATCCCATCCTGAACCTATCGCATGCGGTTGGGATCGTCTGCTATGAACTTGCGCACCTGCCCAGGGGGTCGTACCAGCTGGCGTCGCGTGAGGATATGGAATGCCTGTACCGGCACATCGATCATTTCCTTGATCTCATCGGGCATCAGAATTTCAAGAGGGAGAATACGATGATCCTTCTCAGGAGGCTCGTCTCGCGGACGAATCTGACGTCCCGTGAGGTGAGTACACTCCATGGGCTGATGAGGAGGACCGCGTGGCGCATCAAAAAGTAAACAACCATGTACCGCCAATACCTCTATCAATGATTCTTGTTGACTGGCAGATCCGGGATCGCATCAGGCGGGGTTTTATTGGTGTCGATCCATTTGACCCCGACCTCATCCAGCCCAATTCACTGGATGTCCGCCTTGGGAACCATTTTCTGTGGTACTGTCCCGGGGAGGGTGTGATCGATCCATATGACAAAGGCAGCATCGTCACGGATGTGGATGAGGTGACGGCAGACTCAATGGAGATCCCTTCGAGCAGGTTTCTGCTTGCAGAGACCCTCGAACGCATAGAACTCCCCGATGACATCGTTGCGAGCATAGAGGGTAAAAGCAGCATCGCACGGCTGGGTATTGCGCTTCACCAGACCGGCGGATGGATCGATGCAGGTTTCCGCGGGACGATCACTCTTGAGATCAGCAATGCAAACCAGCGTCCTGTGCGTCTTTATGCAGGTATGCCTGTGGGTCAGCTCGTTTTTTATACGACAGAACGGGCAGAGCGCCCGTACTACTCCAAGAAAGATGCGAAGTATCTCAACCAGAAGCAGGCGACGCTTTCAAGGTATCATGAAAATGTCAGGCGCGGTTGAATGGAATAAATATGATGCAGAGCATATATACTCTGGTTCTTGACAATAACGGAGATTTACGATGCGACTTCTTCTGATACATTCAGATCATATCGAATATGAGGCACGCGGGAAGACCAGGATGGCGGAAGATTCCGCGGTGCTGAAAGATGCACTTGATGATGCGCTGACCGCTTTCTGTGCAGTGGAATCTGTGGATGAGGAGGATATCGACGGCGTCATCGCTCAGGCGGTGCAGGAGATCCTCTCTGCCGCCGAGCAGATGGCGGTCACCAGAATAATGATTTATCCCTATGCGCACCTGAGCAGTGACCTTGCATCCCCTGCAAAGGCGGCTGCCGCTTTCAGGGCGCTGGAGGAGGCGCTGACCCGGCACGGGAGCGGGCTTACTGTGAAGCGGGCACCATTTGGCTGGTACAAGGCATTCACACTCACCTGCAAGGGGCACCCGTTATCTGAACTCTCCCGCACTATACACCCAGGTGAAGGGGCGGGGGGTGCAAAGAAGGATATCGAGCGCGACTGGTTTGTGCTGACGCCTGAAGGTGAGCAAATCGACGCTGAAACGTATCTGGAGGGGATTATACACCCTGACGCCGGGAGCACAGGAGCGCTGGCAGGCGACGACCTGTTTGCCTGCCTGATCCGGAAGGAGCTCGGCAGCGCACACCCGGTGGGTGCCGAGCCCCTCCACGTGAAACTGATGCGTGCAAAGGAACTGGTGGATTATGAGCCTATCAGTGATGTGGGGAATCTCCGCTGGATGCCCAGAGGCAAACTGCTCCGTGACCTCCTCTCTGATTATGTCCTTGGAGACGTGCTTGATTATGGTGCGATGCCGGTTGAGACGCCGGTGATGTACGACCTTGCTGACAAGGCGGTTAATGAACATGCCGCCAAGTTCGGTGAACGCCAGTACCGGTTCAGGAGCGGCAACCGCAACATGATGCTCCGTTTCGCTGCCTGTTTCGGCATGTTCTCCATCATGCGTGATATGCATATCTCGCCCAATACCCTGCCCCTCAAGATGTACGAACTCTCCACGTACTCGTTCCGGCATGAGCAGAAGGGGGAGTGCATCGGGCTCAAACGTCTCCGCGCATTCACCATGCCTGATATGCATACGCTCTGCAGGGATATGGATGAGGCGCTTGCATGCTTTGAGGAGCAGCTCAGGATGGGCTGGAAGAGCGGGGAGGACTTTGAACTACCATTTGTCGCCGTCTTCAGGTGCACACGGGAGTTTTATGCGCAGCATGCCAACTGGGTGAAGCAGATCGTCCGGAATTCCGGCACGCCGGTGCTCATCGAGGTCCTGAGCGAGAGGGTGCATTACTGGATCGCCAAGATCGATCTTGCTGCGATCGACGGGCAGGGGCGACCCATCGAGAACCCTACCGTCCAGATCGATATCGAGAGCGCAGAGCGTTTTGGTATAAAGTACTACAGGGAAGCGGGTGAGGCGGTCTATCCGCCGATCCTGCACTGCTCGCCTACAGGGAGCATCGAGCGTGTCATCTGCGCACTGCTTGAGAATACGGCAGAGATGCCGGTTCCGCAGTTCCCTGTGTGGCTCTCCCCCACCCAGGTGCGGCTGGTGCCGGTCTCTGACCGCAACATCCCCTTCGCCGAAGAGGTCTGCGATCGCCTGATCAGCGCCGGGATCAGGGCAGATCTGGATGACCGTGAGGGGAGCATGAACAGGAAGGTCAGGGATGCGGGCAAGGACTGGGTGCCGTACGTCGCCGTCATCGGGGACAGGGAGGTTGAGGAGGGGACACTCACCGTCACTGTCAGGCACCTCTCAGAGCCGAAGAAACCGCATCGTGTGACACTCACCCCTGACGAACTCAGGGATATGGTGAAGCAGGATACAGCCGGAAAGCCGTTCCGTCCGCTGTACACCCCGTCCAGGCTCTCAAAGAAGCCCAGGTATATCTGATCCTCGGGCTCCGTGCAGATCCGGCATCTGCCGGGTGCCACTGCCGTGAAGTGGATGAAGAAACTTCCCTCTCTCCCTGCCACCATTATCTTTTTGGTTCAGTCACGGTGCCAGGGATCTGAAAATGCGGGTCGAGTACCCCCGGGCGGATT
>DARA01000032.1 GCA_002503135.1 Methanomicrobiaceae archaeon UBA207 | reverse complement strand
GCTCCTCTCAAAATATGTATCAGAGAGGTCCAGAAACTTCACGTTCTCCCTGAGGTCCCTGTAGAGATCAGGCATGAACGAGAGAGAGATATCCTTGAGGAGATCCTCATCCATCCTGGTGCATGTCACGTACAGGATCTCCCTGGGGAGGAGGAGGTTCGTCTCTTTTGAGGATTTTTTCTTCAGGAGTGAGAGATAGATGATCGAACTGTATACGAACTCGACAGCCCCTGCACCCACCTCGCTGAGGAGGAGGATCACAGAGCCTGGCGGGACACCCCCGTCAAGCAGAGGATCCAGAGAAGAGAGACCTGTGGGCATTCTGAGCGCCATCCCGGCATCGCCACCCCTGGGAGCACCTGCCGCACCGCCCCCACCCGCTGTGGCAGGCGTCCCGCCTTCTTTCTCCTCCTCTTTCTCCTCCTCAGGACGAGGCTTCTCTTCCTCCAGATCAGGCACCCTGATGGTCTCCGCCCCTGTTTCAGCTCCCGGCTTCTCCTCAGCCTTCTCATCCTCAGGCACAACCCGCACAACACCCATATGATTCGTAATGGATGAGATTCTGCATTAAAGATTGCGCTTCCACAGTACACCGAAGGTGACATATTCAAACACCAGTTCTGAGCACACCATTCTATATGAATGGTGTTAGAACACCATTTCTCCGAAACGGTGTGGAGAACTGGTGTGCAGTACAGCACACCTGAGAGGGAGATATTATTAAAATCAGAACAGAGAATTACTGAATAGAGAGATGCTCCATGATGCAACACCTATTTATAATAGCGTGTCGTGAACAGTTCACATCAGAGTATGCCGGAAAGAGGGGAGGGGATGTGAAGTGACCGCGATGGCAGAGGAAGGTAATGAGCAGGCGGCGGAGTCTGAGGGGGGCGGAGACTCCGGAAAACCAGGAAGATCACTATCAGGTCGTCTGAAGGGGGTCGCATCATCCATACAGACCAGACTGCCATGGACCAGACCAGAGAAGGAGGTGGAGATACAGGAGTATCACTTTGAGACACATGGTCCGCTCGTTGAACCCGGGGTCCCGGCACATTACGAAGTACTTGAAGACTACTGGATTGAGGAGGGGCTTTCGAAGGCATTCATAGTCAATAATCCGAAGACGAAACAGAACGAGTATCTCCTCTTTGAACCTGTGCTTTCCCGGTTTGATTACGAGCTTCTGGAGAGGATCTACAGTGACCTCAGGGATCTACTCATACTCCCTGACGAAGAGCTTCATGCCAGCCCGAGGCAGGTGCTCCTGGAGAAGGTGTACACCCTCCTGGACGAATACGGGATCTCACCTGAGTGGAGCCAGTTATTCAGGATCCAGTATTATATCCTGCGTAATTTCCTTGGCTGGTCACGCATAGACGCACTGATGAAAGATGACCTCATAGAGGACATCTCATGTGACGGGATCGGCATCCCCATATTCCTGTACCACCGGACATACCACAATATCAGGACCAATATTCTCTTTGATGAGGAGTCGCTCAATGCCCTCGCCATCACACTTGCCCAGAGATCAGGGAAGCACATCTCTGTCAGCAACCCGATACTTGACTCCACCCTGCCTGACGGCTCCCGTCTCCAGCTCACGCTGGGCACCGAGGTCACGACCCGGGGGACCTCGTTTACGATCAGGAAATTCAGAGCCGAACCCTTCACCCCCATCGAGCTCATGGACAAGAATACCTTCAATGTAGACGAACTCGTCTATTTCTGGCTGGCGATTGAGAACAACAAGAGCCTCCTCTTCATCGGGGGTACGGCTTCCGGAAAGACGACATCACTGAATGCCGTCTCCCACTTCATGCCGCCGCTCGCCAAGGTGGTCAGCATCGAGGACACCAGGGAGATCACACTCTACCATGAGAACTGGATCGCCACTGTGACGCGTGCAGCCACCTCTGAAACCTCTGCCAGCGCCATTGATATGTTCGACCTGCTCAAAGCAGCAATGCGGCAGCGTCCGGAATACATCATCGTGGGTGAGGTGCGGGGCGTGGAGGCGCAGACACTCTTTCAGGCAATGAATACCGGTCACACCACATTCTCAACGATGCATGCAGGAGACATCGATGCCGCAATCCACAGACTTGAGAGCGAACCACTGAATGTTCCCAGAAACATGATCCAAGCACTGGATATCGTGAGTCTGCAGGCACTCATCTACAGGGGAACCGAGCGGGTGCGCAGGGCAACAGAGATCGTTGAGATCATCGGCATCGACCCGAGAACTGACAACATCCAGGTCAATAATGTCTTTGAATACGATCCAGTGACAGATGTGACGACCTTTACCGGTCGTTCAAAGGTCTACAATGAGATCATGGCGGTGCGGGGCTGGGACAAAGAAATGCTCAATACCGAGATCGGGAAACGCAGGGAGATCCTCGAAGCCATGCATGACCAGAGCATCAGGGACTACATCTCAGTGTCCCGCATCTTTCAGGCATATGCCATCAGTCCTGAGCATGTAATCGAAAACATCCATGACCTCCATGGGCTAATCGAATGACAGGATACGCGAATGAACCTGAATCTGAGAAAGCGTTACTTTGAGTGGATCAGGGAGCGGGTGCAGAGTGACCCCATGAGGTACCGGCATCTCCATGCAGACCTCGTATCTGCCCGCTCAGGTGTCACGACCGAGCACTACCTGACATCATCAGTGATCTATGCGCTGCTCGCAGGACTCGTCCTGGCAGTAGCCGCATTCCTGGTATCAGATATCGTCGCTGTGCCACTCCTCAGGATAAGGATATATGACATCTTTGGACTGACTTCCCTGGTAGAGGCTGCTCCCGAAATTAGCGGGGCAGTGATCGTGGCGGCATGGCTGGTGGTTGTCTTCTGTGCAGGCACGTACCTCACCTACACCGCCTGCCTGAAGTACCCTGCAACCAGAAAGAGCATGCGCAGGACACAGATCGACCTCTCACTCCACAACGCGGTCTCATACATGTACGCGATGCACAGGGGCGGGGCAGTGGTCATGGATATCTTCAGGTCAATATCAGAAAACTCGGCGATATATGGTGAGACCGCATATGAATGCCGGCAGATCGTGCGGGATACAGATTATTTTGGCTATGACATGATGAGCGCGATCCGCCATCTGGAAGAGACAACCCCGTCTGATAAACTGAGGGACTTCCTGAAGGACTTACTCTCAATAATTGACAGCGGCGGCAACCTCTCAGAGTTCCTTGCCTCAAGGGTGAGGATGTACCAGGACGAGGCGCAGTTTGAGCAGAATCAGTTCCTCTCAACCCTCCAGTTGATCGCAGAGTCATATGTTACGCTTTTTGTGGCAGGTCCGCTCTTCCTCATCATCGTCATGATCGTGATGGGACTGATCGGGGGCTCTGCAACCACCCATCTCTCCCTCCTCGCCTACCTCTTAATCCCTGTCGGCTCAATGATCTTCATCATATTCATTGATCTCATCTCAGTCGGAGACGAAGGGGTTGAGCGCTATATCACTGCCGTCAGGCTCCATGAATTCTCTGATGTCAGGCTCACTCCCGGGGTGCGGGCTGAAGAAGAGACATTCTTCAGGCAGCTGGAGAAGTATGACCGCTACCAGAGGATTAGAGAGTTCCTGCGCCACCCTGTCGATCACCTCACGCAGCATGTCGGGACCACCCTGTACATCACCATCCCGATCGCCGCCATCTATGTCATCTATACATTCCTCACAGTTCCGGCGTACCAGGACATCGAACTCTATATCGACATCATCGATGACCACCTCATCTTCGCGACCCTTCTGGTTCATATCCCGTTCGGCGTATTCAATGAGATCAGGAAACGGAAGATCACAGGTATTGAAGCGAGCATCCCTGAATTCCTGCACCGCATGTCAAACATCAATGAGGTGGGTCTGACACTCTCCAAGGCGATCGGCATCATGGCCAAGGCAAAGATCGGAGTGATGTCATATGAGATCAGGAGGATGAAACGCGACATCGACTGGGGTGGAAACATAAATGATGTCCTGATCAGGTTTGAGGAGCGGGTCCGGACACCACTCATCGCCCGCACAGTCACCCTCATCACAAAGGCGAGTGCGATGAGCGGCAACATAAGCGAGATTCTCAGCATCGCCGCAAGTGATGCGAGGATGTCAGATGTGCTGAGAAGAGAGCGGGCGTCTGAGATGTTCATCTACACAGCGATCATCTACGTGGCATTTCTTGTCTTCATATTTGTGGTGATCGTCATCAACAACCAGTTCCTCTCACTCCTTGAGACCGGCGGTCTCGCTGAGGGCATAGCCGCTATGGGTGCAGGGACTGCCGCACCAGTGGCTACGACCCGGCGTATCCTGTATCACGCATGCCTGATACAGGCGCTCTTCTCGGGTCTCGTCGCCGGGCAGATGGGTGAAGCGTCTCTGATTGCAGGGGTGAAGCACGCTGTTGTGATGATAATCATCGCTGTTGCCGCATTTGCACTCCTCGTGTAGGTGTCCCGGCAGGCATCACAAATAGTGAAGATGCCCCTCACCGTCTTCAAGCACGTAAATTGCGACCGGGGCATATGTCACTGAAACCCCACTGCAACACCTGAGAGAAGTGCGCATGATGACAGGGACGAGCGTCCGTTCGCCAGCCTCAACCGGAGTTCCTGCATAGATTCTGTCTTCTGCGTGCATGTGCTGCATATTCCAGGTCACTCCCCATCCATTGCCCGCAGTTGCCTGAATATGCGTATCGCAGGCAGGATGAATAACAACGGCTTTTCAACAGCGATGGAAAGCGAGGTCTCCCCTTCGAGTAGGGTTTCACCAAATTCGGGTTCGACATCCAGCCTGAACTTTTCGATGGGGGGCAGCACACCTACCCCGGAGAGGGGGGTGTTCGAACATGTCACCTTCGGTGACTCAGTCAGTGCTCCCTTCAATGCCTGGATATAACCATAGACCTGACCTGTGAGAGGTGCGTCACCAAAACCGATGCGCATATCGCAACGAAGCGAGGTCAACCTGAGCGACCGGACAGAGAGGGAGATAATGTCCCCCATGTACGGCATAAACTTCCTGATATTCTTCAGGGCGTTTCTCAGGTCCATGACCCGGGTGACCGTCTCTTTGGGAGGTTTTTTCTCCACCCTCTTCTCTTCCGCAACCCGCCGGTACATCCGGTAGCCAAAGATGCTGATGCCGGTTTCACCGTTCTCTTCACTGCCATAAAAAAACAGGAGAATACACCACCTGACAATGATGTTGAGGCAGGCGCCATCCCTGCAGATCAGGGTGGCTGAAATCTCTACCGGGACAAGATATAGCGCAATAATTACGGATACGAGAACAACACAGAGAATTAATAAAAGCATCAGCAGCAGACCGACCATAAAAAAGAGGTGTGAATTAAATTCCCGGCCTATTCTTCGGTACCTGTTTTACCTGTGGCTGGCTTTTTCTCTTCCTGTTTCGCCTTGCCCTGGCTTTTTACCGCATCCATCACCTGGGGCAGCACGGTCTCACCGATCGTCTCGATCACTTCAGCCACAGGGCTGCTCTTTTTCAGTGAAAGCACCTGCACGCCCTCATGACCCTTAACGTCCTTGTGGAGGATTATGACCGCAACCGGGGTGACACCCCCGCCTGCACCGACACCTCCGCCGGATTCCTCGTCGCCCTTTCCACTGCCGCCTCCGGCACCGAATCCGAACCCGAAACCTGCCACAGGGATGATAATTTTATTATCGACTTCAATTTTTTCGCCCATAACGGTCTTGGCAGAGATCAGTTTGTCAAGCTCATCAAGAGTCAGTTTCAGCAGATCTTCTCCAATCATTGAGATCACCAAGAGAGAAAGTAGCGTTTCCGACATATAAAGGGGTGCCCGGCAACTATCCCCGGGTACTATATACATAAATATGGGTGCACCAACAGATATCTGAGGTGAGCGAGAATGTGCACCGTTGGCGGACCTGTCGACATCGAACCCCCTGAAGAGCGCGTAAAAGCCACAGACTACAGATGCAATGAATGCAGCGAGAGATTCAAGGGTATAGGCAGACATCCCATCTGCCCCTGCTGCCAGTCTGAGGACGTCACTGAAGTATGATCGTCCCCATGGGAAAAGGTCTCCTCCATATCAGGGGGAACCACTCTTCTTTACTTGTCGGAAAAGCCCTCCACAGGTTTGTCCTATTCATAGAGACGTGCTCGGATGAGTACTGCCAGACTGTCGAGCCCGGAGACCTCATCGTCGTATCACTGCCAGAAGACACCGGGACTGACGCCGCACGCATGCTCCTCGAACTGGTGAGAGAACACCACATCCCCCTCATCGTACTCCCAAAAACCCATCCTGCCTCAAAACGGTTGAAGATGGTGGTCTCTGTGGCGCCTGAGATTATTCTTGCCTGTGATATCGGGCGCGGCACCCACCCCGAGCAGCACCTGATCTGCTCATCAGAGGAGCTCTCAGGCATGCACCTGCGGACGCTGCCCGATGAGCTGGAGATAGAATCTGCTCCCCCCCATCTTCTACTCACACATCTGCCTGAGTGACGGCATGAGAATCACAGGGTAGAAAATAACAACAAATATAAAGATATTTTTTCCATTTATTAAGATGCAGTAAAAGGAGGGTTGGATGAAGACAGAAGTTCTGAAAAAGATCAAAGAAGCTGAAGAATCCTACCGGATAGCGATCAGTGAAGCAGAGAAAAGGAAGAGGGAGATGATCTCCGACGCAGAACTGGAAGCTGAAAATCTCATCAAAAAGGCAAAACACGACGCTGAAGAATACAGGAAACAGCGTCTGGCAGATGCCAGAAAAATGGCATCGGCGAAGTATGCAGAGATTGTCGGCACCGGGGAGCGCCAGTGCGCATCCATAAAAAACCAGGGTGCCACACACCTGGACCAGGCAACAGACCTGCTCGTCTCGCGTCTCATGGAGCAGCTGCATGTTAAGGGCTAAACAGATGAGCCGGCTGCTCATCGCAGCCTCCAGAGACCAGATGCAGGCGGTGATCAGGGAACTCTACCGTCAACACATCTGCCACATTGAAGACTTTGTGGAGGACGGGGACGGCGAGGGTTTCAGGATCGGAATGCCCCTCGCAGACGCAGACGAAATCTCTTCAAAGCTGATCAAGATTCGCGCCATCAAAAACACCTTCGGGCTCAGCTCCGAAGACCTGCCAGTGGAGCTGAAGCGCTCTGCCCGGGACCTGAGGGCTCTGGTCGATCAGGACCTCCCGGCGATCCAGGAAGATGTTGAAGCCCTCGTCGGCAGGCGGCAGAAACTGGAGGCGGCGCTGAGAGAGCATGAGCAGCGGATAAAAGAACTGACGCCTTTTACTGCAGTGCCCATCGACCTCGGGATGTACCGGGGGTATGCAGGTTTTTCTGTATTCACAGGGCGTATCGCTGGTGATGTGGAGATTTCTGCACCGCATGAGAGATTTTTCAGCGACACGGTACCAAGCAATTTCATCGCAGTCATCACACCAAACGACTACCGCGAGGAAGTCGAGAAAGACCTGCTGGAAGCCAGGTTTCAGGCGGTTCCCGTACCTGACGAAGAGGGATCAGCGCAGTCATGCATAGAGACCCATGCAGGTGAGGCTGCAAGGATCAGGGAGGAACTCGCTCTCATCCAGAGCCGCATCACAGAGATGAAGACCAGATACTCGGAATTTCTGGCGGCGTGTGACGAGTTGCTGACCAGTGAGGTGGAGCAGGCTGAGGTGCCCCTGCGCTTTGCAACCTCGGATGAGTCATTCCTCATCGAAGGATGGGTGCTCGCAGACAAGGTCGCGGGTGTGAGAGAGAGCCTGGATGCGGTCACAGGCGGCAGGGTCTTTGTGACAGAACTTGAGGTCACGGAGACGGCGCGGGTGCCGGTGGAGTATGACAACCCGTCATTTGCGCAACCCAGCGAACTCCTCATGGACACCTACTCCCGCCCAAAATATGATGAGCTGGACCCCACAGCCGTCCTTGCCATCATATTCCCGGTATTTTTCGGGATCATCCTCGGAGACGCGGGTTACGGGCTGATCCTGCTCGCGGCGAGTTGGGGGCTGGGCAGATTCATCACCTCCGACGCTGCAGGGAGACTGCTGACAGTATTGAGAAACGCGAGCATCTCGAGCATCATATTTGGCATGCTTTACAGTGAGGTTCTCGGTTTCGCGCTCCCATGGGAACCGATCATCTTCAGCCGGCACCTGAACATCGGCGCCCATGCCACAGGTCATGGTCCTGAGATCACAGGGCTCCTCATCCTTGCCGTATGGATCGGCATCGCCCAGATATCACTGGGGAGGGTGCTGAATGCCATCAACCATCACCACCACCATGAGGTGAGGGGGGTTGCCGCCCAGTTGGGCTGGCTCGCAGCGATGTGGGGCATCCTGATCCTGCTCTGGTCCATGGCACCGATCCCATACATGCCTGACCTCACCGGGATGGCGCCGGTGGTCGCCGGTCTGAATGGCGGCGGCGTCGCAGGTGCTCTCATCTGCCTGGCAGGCATCGCCGGGATCGCATGTGAATCCGCCCTCGAACTGGTAGAGCTCCCCACGATCATCAGCCATACCATGTCGTATACGCGTCTGGTGGCAGTGGGTCTCTCATCGGTTGCGATCGCGATGGTGGTGAACTACATCGCCATCGGGATGCTCATAGGACCTCAGCTTGAGCATTTTTCGGCATTGGGCATTGTATTGATCATCATGGGAGTGCTGGTCTTCATCCTTGGACACGCCTTAAACACGGCGCTCGGGCTCCTTGGAGGAGGGCTCCACTCCATCAGGTTACAGTATGTTGAATTCTTCACCAAGTTTTACAAAGGTGGAGGCATTAAATTCAATCCATTTGGAATTAAAAGCAAATTTTTGGAGGATTAAAAATGGTAGATCCAGTTATGACATTGACAACTGTTGAAATGGTAGAGGCATCGCAGATCGGAATGAAGTCACTCGCTGCCGCACTGGCAGTAGTAGGTACCGGCGTTGCCGCAGCTTTCGCAGAATATGGTATAGGTTCGGCAGCCGTCGGCGCCACTGCAGAGAACAAGGACGTATTTGGTCTTGTACTTCTGCTGACAGTCATTCCCGAGACGATTGTTATCTTTGGTCTTGTTGTCGCACTGCTGATGCTGTTCTGATGGTGCTTCCCATGGGACTGGAAGCTGTAGTCAGTGAGATAGAAGAGAAAGGGCGGAGAGAGGCTGAGAGGATAATAACCGAGGCTGAGGCTGAGGTGAAGCAGATCCTCACTGCAGCACAGGCGCGCGCAGAAGAGATTAAACTGGCAGTAGGGGATGAAGTTCAGGAGAGGACCAGCAGTATCCTGAACCAGGAGGTCTCATCTGCCGGACTGCTTGTGAAGCGTGAGCTTCTGAACACACAGAAGCAGCTCCTTGATCAGGTCTATAATGCCACACTGGCAACCGTTGCAGCCCACCAGGAGGATGTTCACAAAAAAGTGCTCAAAGACCTGCTGAAGAATGCTGCAAAGGATGTCAGGGAGGGGGTCGTCCACTGCAATAAGCGGGACATGCCTGCAGTGAAAGAGATCCTTGCAAACCTGAAGACACTGAAAGGTCTTGCACCAGGCGACGCTGTAGACATAGAAGGCGGCATAATCGTGGAGAGCAGCGATGGCGGGCTGAAGATCGATTACAGTTACCGCACGTTCCTTGACAGGGAGTGGGAGTCGGGACTGGGGGATGTATCAGAGATCCTCTTTGGATAAAGGAGATTTCACATGGTAGAGACAAAGCGCGGACCTGCTTCCTATCACTATGTATGCACGCGGATGCGCGTCAGAAAATCCCTCCTGATTCCAAAGGAGGAGTATCTCAGAATGCTCAATATGAGCCTGCCTGAGATTACAAGATCCATTGGGGAGACCGGGTACAAGAAGGAGATCGATGAACTTGCCACATCCTTCTCAGGTATCGACCTCGTGGAGGTGGCGCTCTCATGGAACCTTGCCAAGGAGTACCAGCGCATCCTGGCGATCACCCCCGGCGCCCTGAGGCACTTCACAGAGAACTACCTGCGGAGCTGGGATATCCAGAATGTGCTCACAATCCTCCGCGGGAAGATGCAGGGGGTGGCTGCAGGCAGGATCAAGGAACTGATGATCCCTGCAGGCATGAAGGACAGGGCATTTCTTGACCGCCTCCTGGCTGAGGAGACCCCGGAGCGGGTCGTCGAAGCACTGAAAGGGCGTCGCATTCACCAGACCCTGGAGGAGGGGCTGCCCGAAGCCATGGAGACAGGCTCGTTTGCAAACCTTGAGAACAGGCTCTACGTGCAGTTTTAT
The DNA here is from genome assembly GCA_002503135.1 of Methanomicrobiaceae archaeon UBA207. GTDB lineage: Archaea > Halobacteriota > Methanomicrobia > Methanomicrobiales > Methanoculleaceae > UBA207. The sequence goes on along the minus strand of DARA01000032.1, from coordinate 14,432 downwards.
GACGAACTCGTCAGAGATGCCATGAGCGGCATCAAGGGAGGCAGGATATTTCTTGAGTATATCCGGCTTGAGATAGATGTCAAAAACATCAAAAATCTCTTCCGCCTGAGGGCGTCGGGGATAGAAGAGGAGATCAGGGACCTGATGATCCCTGGCGGTTCATTCACACCCCGCGAACTGCAGGTGATCAACACGACCAGAGACCGTGATGAATTCATTGATCTCCTCAAAAAGCGCGTGCACTCCCCACCCCTGAAATCCGCACTGGAGGGGCTGAGAAAGAAGCGCCCCATCCGTGAGATCGTGGTCGAACTGACCAGGATCCAGCTGGATCAGATGGAGCGGATGTCAAAACGGCATCCTTTTTCGATCTGTCCAATCTTTGTCTATCTTGAGAAGAAGAAGCACGAAGTACTGAACCTCCGTGCGATCACCAGGGGAAAAGAGTCACATCTCCCTGCTGAACAAATACAGGGTTATCTGGTGATGTAGATGGAGATCGCAGTCATTGGAAACAGTGAATTCATCGTCGGTTTCAGGCTTGCGGGCATACGCAAGACCTATGCCGCAGACGATGACCGAAAACTTGTTGAACAGATCACAAATGTGCTGGAAGACGAGGGGATCGGCATACTGGTCATGAACGGGAGTGACATGGCACGCATCCCCCAGCGCCTTCGCATCACGCTTGAAAACTCGATAAAACCCACGGTGATTGCCATTGGTGGCGAGGAAGGGGGGTTGTCCATTCGGGAGAGAATAAAGAGATCAGTGGGTGTTGACCTGTGGAAATAAAGAAAGGAAAAGCAACAAAACGTAAAAAAGGAATCCTGAAACGGATTTCCGGACCAGTGGTCACTGCTGTCAATATGGATGCCCATATGTATGACGTGGTGAAGGTCGGCGATGAGGAGCTGATGGGTGAGGTCATCAAGATCGATGGTGACGACACCATCATCCAGGTCTATGAGGATACCTCAGGCATCAAACCCGGCGAACCCGTGGAGAACACCGGACTGTCACTTGCAGTGGAACTCGGACCAGGTCTCCTGACCAGCATCTATGATGGTATCCAGCGCCCCCTGGAGACGCTCGTTGAGAAGATGGGCGACTTCATTGAGCGCGGCGTCACTGCACCATGTCTGAATCGTGAAAAGAAGTGGGAATTCAAACCCATGGTGAAGAAAGGGGACACGGTACATCCCGGAACCATCATCGGTGAAGTGCAGGAGACGAATATCGTCCACAGGATCATGGTGCCGCCCAATACACCTGGCGGTGAGATCAGGGAGATCAAGTCAGGCATGTTCACTGTCGAGGAGACCGTATGCGTCCTCAAAGACGCTACCGAAATCACCATGATGCAGCGGTGGCCCGTGCGTCTCCCGCGACCAGTGACAGCCAAGCTGAACCCTGACATCCCATTGATCACAGGACAGCGGATACTTGACGGTCTCTTCCCAATTGCAAAGGGAGGTACGGCAGCGATTCCGGGACCTTTCGGCAGTGGGAAGACGGTCACGCAGCAGGCACTTGCAAAGTGGTCTGATGCAGAGATCGTAATCTATATCGGGTGCGGTGAACGCGGCAATGAGATGACAGAGGTGCTGACCGAATTCCCTGAGCTCGAAGACCCGAAGACCGGGAAACCACTGATGGAGAGGACGGTCCTGATCGCAAACACGAGCAACATGCCTGTGGCAGCCCGTGAGGCGTCAGTCTATACCGGCATCACCATCGCCGAGTACTTCCGTGACATGGGCTATGACGTTTCACTGCTGGCAGACTCCACATCCCGGTGGGCAGAGGCGATGCGTGAGATCTCGTCCCGTCTTGAGGAGATGCCTGGTGAGGAGGGGTATCCGGCATACCTGGCAGCCCGCCTCTCTGAGTTCTATGAGCGTGCGGGACGTGTCGAGACCCTGAACGGGACCAATGGTTCTGTCACGGTTATCGGTGCGGTATCACCGCCTGGCGGAGACTTTTCAGAGCCGGTCACCCAGAATACCCTCCGTATTGTGAAAGTATTCTGGGCACTGGACTCAAAACTCTCACAGCGCCGTCACTTCCCTGCGATCAACTGGCTGAACTCATATTCCCTGTACATTGATGTGCTCAGCACATGGTATGACGAGCACGTCTCGACAGAGTGGAATGAAATCCGGACATGGGCGATGGAGATCCTCCAGAAAGAGGATGAACTCCTTGAGATCGTACAGCTGGTGGGATCAGACGCCCTCCCTGAGGAGGAGCAGGTCACCATCGAGGTTGCACGGATGATCCGTGAGATATTCCTCCAGCAGAACGCATTTGATCCGGTGGACACCTACTGTTCCATGACAAAGCAGTACGACATGCTGAAGGCGATCCGCGGCTTTGCCGACCTCGCCTATGCGGCACAGAAAGCAGGGGTCCCGCCCAGCCAGATCATGACCGTGAAGTCAAAGAACGAACTGCCGCAGATCAAGTTCATAAAGGACTACGAGCCTGAGCTCGACAGGATCATGAAAGATCTGGATGAAGAGTTCAACAGACTGAGGACGGTGTGATATGAAGGAGTACAGGACTATCAGCAAGATTGCAGGACCACTCATCTTTGTCGAGAAGACCGAGCCTGTCGGATACAGCGAACTGGTCAACATCGTGCTCTCTGACGGTACGATCAAACGTGGGCAGGTCCTGGATACCAGCGATGAGATCGTGGTGGTCCAGGTCTTTGAGACGACAACCGGCATCGGAAAGGACAGTGGTGTCAGGTTTGCCGGTGAGACGATCAAGATGCCGGTGTCAAAGAATATGCTCGGGAGGATCCTCTCAGGGAGCGGCAAACCAAAGGACGGGGGTCCTGAAATCGTGCCCGAGAAGCGGCTCGACATCATCGGTGCGGCGATCAACCCCTATGCACGGGCGTTGCCTGAGGACTTCATCCAGACCGGCATCTCGACCATAGACGGGACAAACACCATTGTGCGGGGTCAGAAACTCCCGATCTTCAGCGGCTCGGGTCTGCCGCACAACCAGATCGCGCTCCAGATCGCCAGGCAGTCGAAAGTACCTGGCTCCACAGAGGAGTTTGCAGTGGTATTTGCCGCGATGGGCATCACCAAGGAGGAGGAGAATGTCTTCATGCAGGACTTCGAGCGCACCGGTGCACTCGAACGTGCAGTGGTCTTCCTGAACCTCGCAGATGACCCGGCTGTCGAGCGTATCATCACGCCGCGCCTGGCACTGACCACTGCCGAGTACCTGGCATTTGAACTGGATATGCATGTACTGGTCATCCTGACAGACATGACCAACTACTGCGAAGCCCTCCGTCAGATCGGTGCTGCACGTGAGGAGGTGCCTGGACGGCGAGGATACCCGGGCTACATGTACACCGACCTCGCCTGCATCTATGAGCGTGCCGGCATCATCAAAGGCAAGAAAGGTTCAGTGACACAGATCTCAATCCTGACCATGCCTGGCGACGACATCACGCACCCGATCCCTGACCTCTCAGGATACATCACTGAGGGGCAGATCGTGGTCAACCGTGAGCTGCACAGGAAAGGCATCTACCCGCCCATCAATGTGCTGCCGTCACTCTCACGGCTGATGAACCTTGGTATCGGCGAGGGACACACGCGGGAGGACCACAAGAAAGTATCTGACCAGCTCTATGCCGCCTATGCAGAGGGCAATGACCTCAGGGGTCTCGTGGCGATCGTTGGAAAAGATGCGCTATCTGAACGTGACAGGATGTTTCTCGAGTTCGCCGACCTCTTTGAAGACCGTTTTGTCAGGCAGGGTGCAGACGAAGACCGGTCGATAGAGGGGACTCTTGACCTCAGCTGGGACCTGCTGGCGCACCTGCCTGAGGAGCAGCTGGTCCGCATCGACCGCGACCTGATCCATAAATACCATCCAAACCACAGAAGAAAGGCAGAGGAGTGAGAAACCATGGCGCTGAGAGATATCAAGCCGACACGTTCAGAACTGATCTCCATCAAGCGGAAGATCAAGCTCTCTGAACGTGGCTACAACATCCTCAAGATGAAGCGCGATGGACTGATCCTTGAATTTTTCAAGGTGCTTGAGCAGGCAAAAGACAGCAGGGGCGAGATGCTGAATAAGTATCAGAAAGCAGCTGAGATGATTGCGCTTGCCAACACGGTGGAGGGTAAGATCGGTGTCAAGGCGGCGGCATTCTCGGTGAAGGAGACGCCTGAGATCGAACTCAGAAACAAGAACATCATGGGTGTTGTTGTGCCTGAGATCAAATCAAGCCAGGTGAAGAAGAGCCTGGTGAACAGAGGGTATGGTCTGCTCGGCACCAGCTCTGTCATCGATGAGGCGGCAGAGTCATTCGAAGACCTCGTTGATACGATCATCGAAGCCGCCGAGATTGAGACCGCTCTGAAGCGCCTCCTCGACGAGATCGAGAGCACCAAACGCCGTGTAAATGCCCTTGAATTCAAGGTCATCCCTGAGCTCACCGAAGCCGGTGCATTCATCAAGATGCGGCTTGATGAGATGGAGCGTGAAGAACTCTTCCGTCTCAAGAAGATCAAAGCACGCACTTCAGCCAAAGCACGCACTTCGACATAGGGAGAAATGAGCAGATGCCGGAACCAGAGATCCTGACACTGAATGATCTGGGGGCACCGGGAGGTACGGTGCTCCTCCGTCTTGATCTTAATTCCCCTATCGACCCCTCATCAGGTCTGATACTCGACGACAAACGTTTCCGTGAGCACCTCGGGACAGTCAGAGCCCTCGAAGAGAGCCGCCTGGTGATCATCACGCACCAGAGCCGCCCTGGAAAAAAGGATTTTACCACCCTGTCTGCACATGCAGAGAGGCTTGGACGTCTCCTCCACCGTGAGGTGACCTATGTCGATGACATCTTCGGACGCTGCGCCAGGGATGCGGTCAAGAGGATGGAGAGGGGGGAGATCCTCATGCTGGAGAATCTCAGGTTCAATGCCGAGGAGAACCTCACCATGAAACCTGAAGAGGCAAAAAACACCCACATCGTGAGGCGGCTTGCCTCAATGGCTGACTCCTATGTGAATGACGCCTTCGGGACCGCACACCGTTCCCAGCCCTCCATCATCGGACTTCCGCTGGCGCTCCGATCGGTTGCAGGTCTGCTCATGGAGGAGGAGATCTCTGCACTTTCCAGGGTCTTCACCGACGCACCCCGCCCGGTGACCTTTGTACTGGGCGGCACAAAAGTGGATGATTCCATCGCTGTTGCAGAGCATGTGCTGAGAGAGGGTATCGCCGACCAGGTCTTTGTAACAGGTGTTGTGGCAAATGTCTTTCTTCTGGCTGCAGGTGTCGGCATAGGCAAACCATCAACAGACCTGATCCGCCACCTCGGCTATGTGGAGGATGTGGAGAGGGCAAAACGCCTCCTCGCAGAATTTAGCGACCGGATCGTGCTCCCTGAATGGGTGGCGGTGCGGGAGAATGGCGAGAGAATGGACTGCAGAGCAGGGGAAATCCCGGCAGATGCGCCGGTCCTCGACCTTGGCTTCGATTCAATCGCAAGCATGACAGAGGCGGTCGGGAGTTCAGGTACAGTCGTACTGAATGGTCCGGCAGGCGTATTCGAGGATGAGCCATTCGCACTAGGCACACTGGAAACACTGAGGGCAGCATCCAGGGCAGAGTTTTCAGTCATAGGAGGCGGGCATACCGCAGTCGTCATCGAGAAACTCGGGCTTGAGAAGGAGTTCACCCACATCTCCACCGGCGGCGGCGCCTGCATCGAATTCCTGACCGGCAGGAAACTGCCGGCAGTGGCGGCACTGGAAGAGTCAAAGAGACTTTTTGGGTGAGGCGGCGGATGCTCCGGCAAGGAGACCTTTTTTACCGGCAGTGACACTGCTCACAAAATAGGGGAGGATCACTTTGGTCTCTCTGACATCGAGGCAGGGTCTGACAGACTCCATCCAGATGAAAAAACCTTTCATATGGGGATTTCGCAGCCCATGAAACTTGAAACCGCCCTTTCCGTCAGGCACCATCTTGAAATACTCGCGTTTCCTGCGTGACCTGAGGTAGATGATCAGTTCGTACTCAGGGAGGTCAACGGCGAGCACCACTTTTGAGAACCTCTTTGTCAGGCGGACATGGTCATACACCGTCCCCCTGACATGCATGGGATAGTGCTCTGAGAGCCAACCGATCGCCCCGGGATGCAGGGCGCCGAGGAATATCTTCTTTACAATCTGCGGGACCGCATCCCCCTTCCCCAGTTCACTGATCTCAGTGCCGGTTTTTACAGCCTTCATGACCAGGCTCCGGCGCTCGTCATGCAGTTTTTTGTAGTCGAATGACCTTTTTATCGGCAGGTCAGAGAGCCCGATCATATTTGGGTGGATCTGCGGCTTTCGCCCCATCTGCCTAAGGTCGGCAGGTGTGATGAATGACTTCAGGTCCTCGCACGACTGCGTCACGATCAGGGCATTGTCAGGTTCTTTGAGCATGCGCCTGAGCACATGGTTCCGTGAGATATCCACAGATGAGACGAGCAGAAACGGGACATTCGGCTGACCATAGAGATAACCGATCAGCCGTTTTTTATACAGGATCTCCTGTTCGAAATCTTTCATATCGGAAGGGGATGTCACCACTTCACCAAAGGCGAGACGCCCGTCATGATCGACGATCAGGAAGTCGAGCTCAGCCAGATCCTGCCCATTGCCCCTGATCTTGATATCCCCGTTTTTTGCATATATGACTCCGTTCTGCCCGAGTTTCGCATGCCCTGACCTGAATGGCGCGTCAGCCCCCCGCCTCACCACAGCCCCGATGGAGTCTGACCGGCATGAGATCTCAAGTAGCATCTCATAGACGATCGCCTCATACCAGCGCCCTTCGGCGGTCCGCATCTCGGGAATTTCAGGAGAGAAGAGGTTCTTCCGGTCCGCGGACTTCAGGTGGCGCGTGGCTCTTCTGACAATCTCCCGCGTGGGTTTGAATGACGTGAAGTGTTTGTCAAGCCATGTGATCATTTTCAGCATAAGGCATCAGGAATAACCGTGGACCTGAGAAGTCTGGCAGCCTTTCCCGCCACGGTCAGATATCTGGTCTCTGACCACAGGATGCAGCCTCGTCTCAGTCATCACAGGATTCATTACTATAATGGGGTACAATATATTTCTAAGTTATGTATGCCCTGAATACAGGGATTTTATCGGTTTTCCGGAAGATATGGTTACGAACGTCACTTTTTGGACTTTCGCATTAAATCAGAGATTTAATGGGAGTTGCAAATTCCTAATCTGCAACATTGATGAAGGTACTCATTGATTAGTGATCGATCGGGGACTATAAAGTACTGTCGGAAATGAGTGGGTTATTAGAAATTCTCTTCGGATAGTACATGCCGTCAGAACCGGCAGCCTTTATTGTGAAGGTGAATGTCTTGGTGGCGCCGATGCCGATGTCACCGACTGAGGAGTAGGGGTTCTCCATCACCACTATGGTGTCGCTGCTGCCAACAAGCGCAGCACGCGATATCGACACCTTCTCAGAGCCGTTGTTGCTCACTGATACCGCCAGCGTGCCGGTATCGCCACGCATCAGCACCGACGGCGAGAGGGAGTGCGACACCACTGAGACGTCTGAGGTGGTGGCGCTCGCCGGTGAGGGTATGCCTGCCGCCAGCAGGAGGAGGAGGAGGAGGGAGACATACCTCATGCCCCCCGGGATCTTTTTTGGGTAACTCATCATCATCGTCTATCCAACCATATATCAGGGTCTGCACTTAAATGCCATGCAGGTCCGTCCTATGAACCACAGCCGGTCAGGACCTGTGTGACACATTCCGGCACCCTGATGGTGATCATAGTCCCAAGCGTCTCTCACTGACGGTAGTCACCAGACCCCCCCATCACTCAGAGGGGTGCCTGCTCTTCAGCCAGTCTGCTGCAAACCTGATGAGACCCGAGACCCCGTCCGATGATGGGTGGACCCCGACAAAATCATCAAAATCGAAAACAGTGCAGCCTTCCCGCACCAGATATGAGAGGTACGAGAGGGTGCCAGCCGCACCGGGTGCTGCAGCAGCGATGCCGGTCAGGCGTCCGTCAGCGGCATTGACTTCGATCTGCGCCATGCCGGTGCCTGCGCCCGACACCTCCCAGAACGAACCCGGACCGACCGGCGCCGGCGCCGTCAGGGTGACCGCATCAGGGTGGTGGAGTGACATGGAGACATAATCCTTTGTGAGGTTCATCGCCAATGGAATGCCGGTGTAATCCATCTCGCAGTCCCTGCCCAGGATGTTATCAGCCGCCACCATGCCCTCCTTCCGTGCAACAGGCGTGAGGTATGGCGGACCTGTCACATCGCCGCAGGCATAGACCCCCTCAACACTCGTCCGCATCTGCCTGTCCACCACCACCTCCCCATGCGAACCCTTCTCCAGCCCGTGCAGCATATCCGAGCGCGGGATCAGCCCTGCCGCAATAAGCACGGCATCGGCGCCGAGGTCGTGTTCACCCCCGCTGTCCCTGATCATGACAGAAGATACGTGCCCCGGGCCATTTATGGCGAGGATATCCGTCTCTTCAAAGAGCCTGACGCCCTTCAGGTCCCGCAATGCAACCTGCCGCATCTTTTCATTGAAGCCCTTCAGGAAAGTGTTGCGTGTGATCACAGTGACTTCGGATCCGAATGTACTGAATATATAGGCAAACTCAGCCGCAGCGATTCCGCCGCCGACGATTGCAAGCCTCTCAGGCAGAGCCATGCATGACGCCATCGTCTGGTAGGTGTACACCCCGGGAAGTGAGATGCCATCGAGATCAGGGATCGCCGGCAGCGAACCGGTTGCAGCAATTACCGCATCGCAGGGCGTCTCTTCATCATCAAGATAGAGTGTGGCGCCCTCAAGCCTTCCCTCACGCCCATAGACGAGACCGACACCGGCACGCCTGGTCTCCTCTTCAAGCACTGATGCGATCTTCTCCTGAACTCCACCCATCTCATTGATCAGGTCAGGAAATGAGACCGAGGGGATGGTGTTGATGATCCCGCGTTCATGGAGTGACTCTGCATTGCGGATGGTGCGGGCGGCATCGGTAAGGGCGCAGGTGACCATGCACCGCGAGTGCAGGCACTGACCTCCGATCTTATTCCTTTCCACCAGCAGGACGTCCCTGCCAGCCCTGCCCAGCCGCATCGCCGCAATCCTTCCAGCAGGTCCTCCGCCAATGACGACTATCATGACTCACGACATCAGAAGACTTCCACACCTTCCTCCACAGGTGCGCTCAGGACCTCGCCTGTGCAGCCATTCACCTCGACGACCCTGTTGCCACCACCACGGACCGTCCAGACAGGCAGATAGACCAGGCTAGTCTCAATATCAAGGTTGCCGGGAGGAGGGGAGAAGACCTTCTCCTCGTAAAAGATCGCATCCCCCTTCTCAGATCTGACCCTGACCCTCTGCGTAAGTTTATCCACGACCTCCCCGATGATCCTCTCTTCCGCTTCCTGGCACTCGATCTTCGGCTTAAGCACCTCTGATCTGAATGGAACCGGAGATTTTTCAATCATCCCGGCATCCATCCCGATCTTCACGCCATTGATTGCGCTCATGGCGCCCTCCTCATCTGCATCAAAGGAGATCAGTTTGTCCCTGAAGGTGCGCTCCCCACTGCTCTTCACATGGTAATACCAATACGGGATGAAGCGGCATGACACCTCGCCTTCCATGCCCGCAATCCCCATGGCGCGCCGTTCACTGATCTTCAGATGGAGGTGCGGGATTTCAGGACCGATGAGGTCTGCCTCATCTTCCTGCTCAGGTACAGGCATCTCGGTGGCAGGCGTCTCTGCTGCCTGCGGCACTGGTGCGCAGTACACCTCCCCATGGGAGGGTGTTCGAACACCGTTTGTCTGAAACGGTGTGCAGAGGTCAATGACCAGCCGCCGCTCAAGGACCCTGGCAAGTGCCGCCTCACCGGCATGCCTTACAAATTCATTCACGCCCCAGATCTGGGTGTTTTTTGCTGTAAACTCATCATTGAGTGTGAAGAGGAGTTTCCTGCAGATGATCTCGTCATCACCCACCATGAGCCGGTACGTGGTCTGGTCAAATACATCCGCCTCCTCCGGATCATCGGTGCAGAGCACCAGAACCGCATCACTGCCACAGACCGCCGAGAGATCAACTCCGCCATCATCCCCTACCTCATCAACATCGTAAGAGGCAGCCTCCAGAATAGTCCTGACCACATCCCGCGCTTTTTCCCTCACCCTCTCATCCATCAAAGATAGATTATCATACTACTATAGAACAATTTTTCTATTGATATGGATGAGATCAGATGGTGAACCAACCCCTCAAATTTATCAACCACTGTATCGAAGAGTATGCACTGGAAGCCAGCTATGATCCGGGAACCGATACCGGCAGTGTGATCTATAACCTCTCATTCGTCAGAAATGAGGATTTTGAGGATGTGCTACCGATCATCAGGAAGGTGTTTGGATCAGGGCTTTCCGTCTCTGACCGCATCCTCTTCGCCGGTTCAGGGGAGATGATCGGGGCTGTCCGCGTCCCTGACGGGTGCGCTGGTGTCTGCACCGTCTGCAGCATCACACTCGATGCCGTGCTGCTCAGGCACGGGGTGCCCCTGAACCCGATTGGCGGAGGCATGGTGGAGATGGAGAAGGGGGTGCCGCTGAGGTTCACCAATATCATCCTCTACCGGGATACCACCATCGACCCGCTTGAAGTGCTCATCTCACAGGGGACCACCTCCATACTGGACGTGACAGAGCACGGCAGCGGCAAAATTCTTGCAAATATCAGAGAGTACCACATGGAGGCTGAGGCGATGGCGGGTGAGCTCCTGGACGAGTTCACTGCCTGCGGGTTTAGCGGAATTCTTGATGTCGGAGCCCCGAATGTGCCACTCCTCGGCGTACCTGTGAGACCACAGTATCTGGGGGTGGTGATGGCAGGCGGGACGAATGCCATGGCAGCGATCAGGGAGTCAGGCTACCGGGTTGCAACAGAGGCATTGAAAGGGGTGATGGATATCAGGGAGATGAACCATATCAGGGACTACTGACCCCGGTTTTTGCCCATGCCATGATTACATCCCTGTACCGCCTGAAAAATGAGACAAAACCGGCAGACTCAGAGAGCAGGGCACTCGAATCTTCTTCACCCGTCCCACCCATCACCACCATCACTATCTTATCATCGATGATGAATACGCCCGACGCCTCATGGGATGGCATGCTCTCATGAACCCCGGGTGTACCGATGAGGCGGACCTCCATATCTGGTCTGCTCCTGGCTTCCCAGTGATCAGTGAGCACCTCAATCCGGACCGTGTCCGCGATCTCATCAATGATGCCTGGGAGGGAGGTCTCCATGAAATCGATGCAGTGATGGAACGTATCCCTGATTCAGTGAAAAACAGGTATGTCAGCGGCACCATGGAGTCGGTCATCGAATTCAGCATCATTGATATGGAGATGGACGCCACCCGCACACTGCTGAAGGACATCAAAAAAGATCTTGAATGGTACAAACCGCCTGCAGGCATTGCCGCAGCTCCCACCGGCTTACTTGAGCTCTTCACATCTTTGATAGATGATATCACACAGGGCAAGACGGGGATGACCCTCCTCGGCTTTGGGCTGATCTTTGCCTTCCTTGCCCTCGTATACCGGAAAGTCACAGCCATATCACCCATCATCCCCATCATCTTCATCGTGGGCTGTAATGGTCTGGTCCTGTACCTCCTGGGTATCGAATATACACCCCTGACCGCAACCCTCGGATCAATGACGATAGGTATCGCCTCAGAGTACACCATCCTGATCATGGAACGCTACCAGGAGGAACGCGATCTGGGCATGGATGTGTATGAGGCGATCCAGACGAGTGTCAGTAAGATCGGGACGGCGATCACGGTTTCAGGTATGACAACCCTCTTCGGCTTCTCGGCGCTTCTCCTCTCGAGCTTCAATATCATCAAAAACTTCGGGCTCGTGACAGTGATCACAGTGGGTTTCTCACTCGCCGGTGCAATCTTCGCGATGCCTGCGATCCTCTCACTGATGAGCAGGGTGACGGCTGACGGCGATCACAGAGAGGGAGCCCCTGATGTGGTCTGATGTAGTTGTAATAAACCTGCATACCAGAACAAAACCCATTGACACCAACCTGAGAATCCACCGACCTCATAACCTTTGTGCGCTGCCTGAAACTACCGTGACGCACCCGACAACACCCGGATCCCTGATGCCATGAAACTCAGGGTGCAGCCCATTATATCTATCAGTGGAAAAAGAAACAAAATGTATGATTGAGCACTGGGGTCACCCGCTGCCGGCGCCGCAGATACGGAAGATCAGCGAGATGCAGGGCGTGCTCGCTGACCCGCGCTGCACCTCTGACCAGCCGCTCTATTACATGTACCGGAATCTGGCAAAATCCGAGGAGGATGAGGGGTGGCTCACGAAGAGCAGACTCCGTTTTGATATCACGGTCATGCCCCCAAAGACCATCTGTGGCGAATACGTAAAGACGAAGGGGCACCACCACCCAGACACCGCCGCTGGACCAGGCTACCCTGAGGTGTATGAGGTGTGCGCAGGAGAGGCGCACTACCTCCTCCAGAACCGCCGGGTCGATGATGTCGTCCTCATCACAGCGTCTCCCGGAGACAAGGTGATCATACCACCGGGTTACGGGCATGTCACGATCAATCCCGCACCAGTCACCCTGGTCATGGCAAATATAGTGTCAGATGCATTTTCAAGTGATTACTCGTGCTATGAGGAGAGGCAGGGCGCTGCATACTATGAGATGGAGGGTGGTGCGTTTGTGAAAAACCCGCACTATCCTGATGCGCCTGTGATCAGACACGCCCCACCGTCAGCAGTCCCTGAACTCTCGATCGGACCCGGCACCGCACTCTATGACCTCGTCGGCAGGAGCAGGGCACTCGCGTTCCTGAACCACCCCGAGCAGTTCATGGATATGTTTGATCTGCCGGAATGAGACTGGGTGCCGGGAAGTGTTTGTGCCTGGCACGCTGTACCATCCCAAGCACCGTCTCCTCAACCTCAGAGTGCGGGCGCCAGCCATTCTCTTCCAGTGCCTGCAGGGCTGCATCTATGACCGCATACCCCCATCCCAGGTCCTTCTCATCTGTCTGACCCTGCCATAACCCGGCAGACGGCGGTTTTCTCAGGATCGGTTCAGGTATCCCGAGCAGGGCGGCGAGTTCATATACCCGGGTCTTGTAGAGGTGCAGGATGGGCTGGAAATCTGCCGCAGAGTCGCCGTACTTTGTGGAGTAGCCCAGCATGTACTCGCTCTTATTGGAAGTTCCACAGACCAGGCAGCCTTCCAGGTTCGCATAATAGTAGAGGATCAGCATCCTGGCGCGCGCCATGATGTTGCCCATGAGGTGTGGTGTCTCTGTGAAGTCAGGGATTCCGCGAAGCGCAGAGATGACGGGGTCTATGGAGACCGTCCTGCACGCTATGCCAAGGCACCTGCAGATCTCCTCTGCATCGGCTCTCTCCTGCCTGCCGGTCGCAGATGAAGGAAGGGATATGCCAGAGACACGCTCCTTCCCGAGCGCACGTACTGAGAGTGCTGCTGAGACCGCCGAGTCGATCCCGCCGCTGACGCCGACCACCACGCCCTGGCTGCCGCTGCCGGATACGCAGTCCCTGATCAGCCGGCAGATCCGCTCCATCTCATCATTCATTGGCATTACCACCTACACCAGCCTGATAAACCGCTTCACCGCCCTGTTATCACCCAGGACGATGAGGATGTTCCCCAGATACAGGGGTTCGTCAGGGGAGGGTCTGACCACCAGGCGATCTTCGCTTTCAAGCCCCAGGATCCTGACACCTGACCTGGACTCCACCATACTTACCGTCGTCGGTACATGCTTCATGGTACGCTTCATCACCACTTTCTGCCCATTCGGGAGATCCAGCAAAACCCTGACGATATCAGAGAGGATTATGTCTGCAATCACCTGACCGCCGATGGTGGGGAGAAGTGCGACATAATCTGCACCGGCACGGTAGAGTCTCTCCACTGAAGCCGCTTTGTTTGCCCTGGCAAGAATCCTGATGGAGGGGTTGATGTTCCGTGCGAGCAGGGTGGTGAAGATATTGGCATGATCGTCATTTACGGCGACCAGACAGTAGCGTGCCTCATCAATGCGCGCCTCACGGAGGACCTCCTCATCCTCGGCATTGCCGGTGATGGTGGGAACCGCCTGCAGTATCGGGTCAACGACGACACATGCGATCCCTGATACCGAAAGCTCGCGGTATGCCGCCTTCCCGACATCGCCGTAACCCGCGATCACTGCAAGCGCCGTGTCACCCTCAGCCGGTTTGAACTCTGCATCAAGCACCTCTGCAATGGCACTCCCCCT
>DARA01000049.1 GCA_002503135.1 Methanomicrobiaceae archaeon UBA207 | reverse complement strand
GCAATCGGCTCTTCCGCATGAGATGAATCTTCGTTCTGCCGACCGATCATTTCAAATTAATATGAAATGTTCAACCGATAAGCATTCCGGTCGCATGCCAGTGCCTCAGCCCCCTGCCATGGAAGAAGAGATATCCCTGTCATCCGGCACCACGGGTAATATTTCAAATTTGTTTGAAATCGTAATATTTATCTTGTCCCCCACTCTATAATATTTCAAACATTATTGAAATCAACCAGAAGGTGAACACAGCAATGTCGGAAGAAAAAAAAGAAACAGAAAGTACCGGATTTGCAACGCGGATGAAAAAGATCCTCGGCGGCTGTAGCGGCGGGTGCTGCTGCGGTGACGCCAGGATCGTCCCCAAGGATGTAGAAAAAGAGAACGACCGCGAGTGACCCGGCGTGGCGTTCCAGACACTGGCAGTGATCTGACATCATCAATGATGAAAGCACGATGAGAACCATTCCCGTACCACCAGCAACCCAGAGTGAATCCGATCATGACTGATCCCATCACCGGTGCGCTGCTCTCCGGGCTTGATGCCGTCATTGAGTACCTCGCGGCGCACACAGTCACCTGCCTGGTACCGGCGTTCTTCATCGCGGGCGCTATCGCCACCTTCGTCAGGAAGGATGCGATCCTGAAGTACTTCAGCCCGGACGCAAAAAAGTCAGTCTCCTATGGGATCGCGTCCATCTCCGGAGTCGTGCTCGCCGTCTGCTCATGCACCATCCTGCCGATGTTCGCCGGGATTATGAAAAAGGGCAGCGGGATCGGTCCGGCGATCACCTTCCTCTACGCAGGTCCTGCCATCAACATCCTCGCCATCATCTACACGGCGAGCGTGCTGGGGTTCGATATCGGCCTCGCTCGTGCTGTCTTTGCCATCGCCATGGCTATCGTCATCGGGCTGATCATGGCGATCATCTTCCGGGACCATGACGATGAACTCAGGAAGAACGCCACCGGACCGGTGGTGGTAACCGGGGGCGAGGAGGAGCGGCCACGCTGGGTCGCCCCGGCATTCTTCGTGATGCTCGTGCTGATCCTCGTCATCGGAGCCTCGCAGCTCGACTTCATCCTCCGCCTCGGCATCGTCTACCTGCTCACTGTCGCGGTGTTCTTGCTGCTGATCTACTACTTCAACCGGGATGAGGTGACCGACTGGGGCTACGAGATCTGGGATCTCGTGAAGAAGATCTTCCCCATCCTCATCGCCGGCACCTTTGTGGTGGGCGTGATCGCCTACTTCCTCCCGCCGGAGACCTTCGCCCCCCTCTTCGGGGACAACTCGGTCTTCGCCTGCTTCATGGGAGCGATCATCGGGGCGATCCTCTACATGCCCACCCTCCTGGAGGTGCCCATCATCGGCGGCACTTTTGGGTACACCCAGGGCGTGATGGCAGGCGGTCCGGCACTCGCACTCCTGCTTGCGGGACCGAGTGTCAGCCTGCCGGGCATCCTCGTGCTGATCCGGATCATGGGGCTGAGAAAGACTGCCGTGTATGTCGTGCTTGTGGTGCTCTTCTCGACCTGTGCCGGTGTTGTCTATGGAAACCTCGTGGGTGTGCTCTGATTGAGTGGGTGATGCAGGATGGTGAAAATCGAAGTGCTTGGCACCGGGTGCGCAAAGTGCAAACGGATGTTGAGGAACGTGGAAAAGGCAGTGGAAACGGCAGGTATTGATGCAGAGATCGTGAAGGTGGAGGACCTCGACGAGATCATCAGCCGGGGCGTGATGATGACGCCCGCGCTCTTCATCGATGGTGAGGCAAAGGCGGTCGGCAGGATACCCGGCATTGATGAGATCAGGGAGCTGCTGGAGACATGAGGTGAGTGATGCATGAGGCTGGTTGAAGATTATATCAATAGTGATATCTGCCTGCTCGGGATACAGGAACCTCACTAGGAGGGTAGGAGAATAATTGCATGGATGCCATCAGGGTCGAGTCCCTGACAAAACGGTTCGGTGACCTGACAGCTGTGGATGACATCAGCTTCAGGGTTGAGGAAGGAGAGTTTTTCGGGTTTCTCGGACCCAATGGAGCCGGAAAAACCACCACAATACGGCTGCTCACAGGGCTCCTGACCCCGGATGCGGGGCGTATCTCGATCATGGGCATCGATCCCGGGAGGGACGCGATCAGTGCGAAGTTACTGATGGGGGTGATACCTGAGACCAGCAATGTATATGCAGATCTGACTGTGAAGCAGAACCTGTATCTGGCAGGGCGCTACTATGGGCTGTCCGGACACCAACTGAAAAAAAGGTCCGAGGATCTCCTCTCAAAGTTTGGCATATATGATCGGAGGGACGAGCGGGTCAGGACTTTTTCAAAGGGTCTGAAACAGCGCGTCAGCATCGCATCTGCGATCATCCACCAACCCGGCATACTTTTCCTTGACGAACCCACAGAGGGTCTGGATGTACAGAGCAGGAGACTCATCATCAGGACCATAGAGGAGATGAATGAGGAAGGGAGCACCATCTTCATGACAACGCACAACATCGAGGATGCGAATGTGCTCTGCCGGAAGGTGTGCATCATCAACCAAGGAAAGATTGTGGCTATTGACCGCCCTGAGAGTTTAAAACACACCTTTGACAGGATGCAGTTCATAGAGGCATCTTTTGACAGGGAGGTGAAGACCGGACTGTTTGCATCAGACCTGATCTCCAGGATTGTTGTTTCAGGCGACAAGTGGAGGCTGTATACAGAAGACCTTGACAGAGCAGTGAAACACGTTGCCGGTGTTGCCGAAAGGAATGGTCTGAAGATCATCTCCCTGAGGACATCAGGTCCCACGCTTGAGGATGTGTTTGTCGAACTGACGGGTGGTGGCGGACGATGAATTATCAGGTTTTTGTCCGTGGTCTCATCGTGACCACTGAGAAGAATATCCGGATATACTACAAGAAAGCTCCGGTTGTCATATTCGGTCTGCTCTTCCCGCTTTTTATGTTCCTTGCCTTCTATATCGGCAGGGAGATCAGGATACAGGTGTTTTTCCCTGGATTCATCGCAATGGTGCTCTTCTTTGCCTCATCTTCAGTGGGTCCCCTCATCACGCCATGGGAAAAACAGGCTGGAACTTATGAGCGCCTCCTCTCTTTCCCGGTGACGGTAGATACCCTGATTCTGGGGGATATGCTGGCAGGCTCAATATATGGGATGATCATCACCCTGATCACCCTGATCACCGGCGCTCTCTTCCTGGATATTGACATTACAGGCATCGGGTTGCTGGTGGTTGCGACGCTCCTCGGCGCCATCTGCTTTGCAGCACTGGGGGTGTTCATGTCCTCCCCTGCCACCCCCCAGCCCTCTCAGATCATGATGCTCTCTTCCCTGATCCGGTTTCCTCTCATCTTTATCAGTGGCGTCTTCATCCCATTGCAGGAACTTCATGGGGCAGGGAGGGTGTTGTCATATCTCTCCCCACTCACATATCTCGTGGATCTCTTTCAGTGGGCGATGGGCGGAGCCCCTGTTCATCACCTGGCGGTTGACCTGATCATGCTCCTGGTTTTCACCTGTGGTTTCCTCTTCGCGGCACACCTCTTCCATAAGAGAAACCTGATGAAGGGGCTGTGAGGAAGTGGCAGGGTGTGGGAAATGTGTGCTGAGAGATGCGGCAGAGCGTATCCGATAGGGGCAGAGGTGAGCGCGGGTGAAGCGCCTGCCGCCCACACCCCGGCTACAGGTAGCCTGCCTGTATCTCCACCACCTCGCTGCTGTCTTTTGCAGCCGCATAGAGCCTGAGCGGCTCCTCATTCACCTCCAGAAACCTGATACCCCACCCAAAACGCATGAGTATCTCACGCGCCTGCTCTGCCTCACCGAGTATCCAGAGGGCGGCGGCGCATGCCTCGACCGAGGTGAGCCTGAAAGGGCGCCCGAAATTCACCGGATTCGCCGCCACAAGGTACGGCAGCGCCCGCCTCCTCCTCCATGTCCTGACAGCGCCGGTATCAAGCACCTCCCAGGAGCAGTCCAGTGCAGTGACTGACGGGGCTCCGCGGTCTGCGGGCGAGAGCGCCTGTGCGGCAGTCGGGTCGAGGAGGAGGGTTGAACGCGGGATCTGAGACACTTTATGGAGAATTTTTACGAGCCCGGCTCTCTCCAGCTTTTTCACCGTGCACTTCCTTGGATCACAGGTATTGTCGCGGTATGCATAGAGAGGAATCATCTATCTGTTTTCAGAGCCCAGTAACTATCAATGTACGTCCTGATGTCACCCTGCATCACTGATCCCTCGTGCCGTGCAGCCGGGATCACCACAGACGATGACCTTGAGGTCTTCAGCCGGGCGGTCGGGCGGTGTGAGAGGTTCGGGATAGAGATCGTCACCCTCCCCTGCCCCGAGACGCTGTATTCCGGAAAGGAGCGGCAGCCGACGACTTTTGAAGAAAGTCTGGACACGCCGGCTTTTTCCGCACTCCTTGATGACCTTGAAGAGGATCTCCGCGCACTCATCCGGAAGCGCGGTCCGCCGCTCTGTATCATAGGCGTCGACTCCTCGCCATGCTGCGGGGTGAGGACGACATACCGCACCAGTGAAAAGGAAGCCGGGCGGGGTGCATTCATCGCCCGTTTTCCAGAGCATGCGGCATTCGATGTGAGGGAGTTTGCCGCTTACCGCGTCTACCTCGCCGCCCCGCTCTTCTCTGAGGCAGAGCAGAATTACAACCTGGTGCTCCATGACCTCCTCACCTCCCACCTGTTTGACGTCTATCTCCCGCAGGAGGTCGGCGACACCAGCCGCACCCGCGACAGGGGGGAGCAGAGGCAGATCTTTGACCTCCACCTCCGGGTGCTCATGGATGCTGATATCGTCGTTGCCGTGGTGGACGGTGCCGACTCCGATTCCGGCACCTCATGGGAGATGGGATATGCATACGCACTTGGGAAGCAGGTTATCGCCCTGCGCACGGATTTCAGGTCTGCGGGACACCATGAGCACGTGAATCTCATGCTTGAGGAATCTGCGGCACTGGTGACGAGGAAAGAGGACCTGCCAGTGGCGCTTCGCTCCCCACTCGCCTGAGGCAGGGGTCAAATCACTCACTGACCTCCACCGGGTAAGTATTATTCCATTGGCGTGACATCTCTCTGATAGCTGTGGTGCGGACTGAGTTCTGGAGATCACGGAGGGGTTTCATCCTTGCATCGATCGGTGCTGCGATCGGGATCGGCAATGTATGGCGGTTCCCGTACCTCTGCTACACCCATGGCGGCGGGGCATTTTTCATACCCTATCTCATCGCCCTCTTCACAGCCGGAATCCCGCTCCTGATACTTGAGTTTTCACTGGGTTACAGGACAAAGGCGGGTGCACCCCTCGCATTCAGAAAACTGCTCGGCGCCAGGTTTGAATGGATCGGATGGCTTGTGGTCATGGTCGGTTTCGCGACTATGATATATTACACGGTAATCCTGGCATGGGCGGCAGACTACACCATATTCTCTGCCAGCCTGGCATATGCCGGGAATACCGAAGTGTTTTTCTTCGACGGGTTTTTGCAGACCACCGGGCACCTCTCACCTCTTGGCAACCCGGATATGATGATCGTGGGTGGGCTGGTTCTCGTATGGGCATGGATCTTTGCGGCGATCATCAGGGGAGTGAGGAGTGTCGAGAAGATGGTCTGGGTGACTGTCACCCTTCCCTGGCTGCTGATTGCCGTGTTTGTTCTCAGGGGTCTCACCCTGCCGGGTGCCATGGACGGCATCGCCTACTATCTCACCCCTGATTTCTCGGTCCTCACTTCTCCGGATGTCTGGCTTGCCGCATATGGTCAGATCTTCTTCACACTCTCTCTCGGCTGGGGTGTGATGATCACCTATGCCAGTTTCCTGCCAGAGGGGAGCGACATCGCAGAGAATGCGTTCATCATCGCGATCGCAAACACCCTCACCTCATTTGCGGCAGGCATCGCCGTCTTCTCCACCCTGGGTTACCTCGCCCACGAGGCAGGGGTGCCGGTCCCCGAGGTGGTGAAGGGCGGGATCGAGCTCGCCTTTGTGGCGTATCCTGCGGCGATCCAGGTCCTGCCTTTCGCCCCGCATCTGTTTGGCATCCTCTTCTTTGTCATGTTCATCACACTGGGCATAGATTCCGCATTTTCGACCATTGAAGCCACAACCGTCCCGCTCATCGAGCAGTTCAGGAAACCGCGGTGGGTCGTCACGACCATCGTATGTCTGGCAGGTTTTGCGGCAGGTCTTCTATTCACCACACCTGCGGGATACTACTGGCTCGATATCGCAGACCACTACCTGAGCGTCATCCTGCTCGTGCTGGTCGGGATTCTTGAGGCGGCAGCGGTCGCTTACTTCTATGACCTGCGGCTGATGCGACGGTTCATAAATGACTGCTCAAATATAAGGGTCGGGAAGTGGTGGGAGTTCTCGATCAGGTATCTCATCCCTGTGGTCCTGGTCATCGCATTCATACTGGGCATATACGGGGCTGTGGTCGAACCCTATGGCGGCTACCCGGGCTGGGCAAACCTGATCGGCTGGGCTCTTGTAATTGCGCTGCCGGTGATGTCGATCTGGCTGGCAAGGGTTGTGCAGACCCGGTCACCACCCCCATAAACACCCAGGGGGCTGGCGGCGGGGCAGGGCAATGATAAAAACCGATCAGCATCAAATACAGAGGAAATGAGAGGAGAGGGAATGAAAGGAGGAGCAGATGGAATGAAAAGGCACCTGGGAAGAATTCTGGGTGCGCTCGTTTTTCTTGCAGTGATCCTCGCACCCATGGACCCTGGCATCCTCCCGCTCAATGCAAAATATGTGGCGGCGGTCACCCTGCTCATGATCATCTGGTGGGTCACAGAGGCGATCCCGATCCCGGCAACCGCGCTTCTGCCTCTGGCACTCTTCCCTGTCCTTGGTGTGCTCTCGCCTGCGGAAGCCGCAGCACCCTATGCAGACAAGATCATCTTTCTCTTTATGGGGGGGTTCATCATTGCGATGTCGATGCAGAGGTGGGGGCTTCACCGGCGGATTGCGCTTAATATCATACGCGTCGTCGGGACCGCTCCACGTAGGCTGGTCTTTGGCTTCATGGTCGCCACCGCATTCCTCTCGATGTGGATCTCAAACACTGCCACGGCGATGATGATGGTGCCGATCGCGATCGCGATCATCTCCACGGTCCTGCCCGACACCGGGATGTCACTCGATGAGATGAGTGAAGAGCACCGGAACTTCTCTGAGTGCCTCATCATATCGATCGCACACGCCGCCACAATCGGCGGGATCGCAACGATCATCGGCACACCTCCCAATGGGTTATTCATCGCCCAGATGGGGATACTCTTCCCGGCGGCGCCGCCGATCGATTTCTTCACATGGATGAAATTTGGCGTCCCGCTTGCCGCGCTCTTCCTCCCTGTGAGCTGGTTCTGGCTCACCTATGGGGCATTCCGGCACATGCCGCGTGAGATTTCCGGGGGGAAGGAGATCATTGATAAGGGACTGGCAGACCTCGGCGGCATGAGCGATGGCGAGAGATGGACGCTGCTGGTCTTCACTCTCACTGCACTGGCATGGATCTTTGCCAGCACCAAACATATCGGCGATTTTGTCCTGCCAGGGATTGATATGTTCATTCCCGGCATTCATGACTCCACAATTGCCATATCCGGGGCACTCATCCTCTTCCTCATACCTGTTGATGCGGATGGCGGCACCTGTGTCATGACCTGGGAGTATGCAAAGAAGATCCCATGGGGGATCCTGATCCTCTTTGGCGGCGGCATCTGCATCTCTGTAGCTTTCCTCAAAAGCGGTCTCGCGCAGGTGATCGCCGGGCAGATCACCGTCATCCACTGGCTTCCGATCATGGTGACGGTGCTTGTTGTGGGGGTCGTCATCTCCCTGATGACAGAGGTGACATCAAATACGGCAATGGCATCAGTGATGATCCCGATCATGGCTGCGGCATCGGTCTGTATGGGGCTGCACCCGTATCTCCTCATGCTCACAGTAGCGATCTGCAGTTCATTTGCATTCATGCTCCCGGTTGCGACACCGCCAAATGCCATCGTCTATGGGTCGGGTTATATCAGCATACAAGATATGATCAGGTCAGGCTGGGTGCTGAATTTCATTGGTGTGGCATTGTGGACGGTGCTCCTCTTCACGCTCGTCACATGGGCGCTCGGGTTTACGCCTGAGATGCCGGTATGGGCTTTCCAGTCTGGAATGTTGCCCTGAGCAGGTGCGCCGGTCGGCGGGCAACCCCCATGATCCCTCTCTTTCTGCACCACAGGGAGATCATAATTAATACAGGTAGTGCTGAATCCTATTCCATGCCTCGGGAGAAGATCCTTGATGGTGACCTCGACGGCGGTGCCGGGGTTGAAGGGCGCAGGAGAGCTGAGGAGAGAGACGAAGAGAATGAGACCCCTGAGAAGGAAAAAACCGGCAAAACAGGGAAGCCAAAGGAAAAAAGCAGGTTCAATCGTCTCAAATTCGGGAAGGACAGCAACGCCGATATCTTTGATACCTCAAAGGAGTGATTCACGGGTTTACCGTGATATCCTCCGGAGAACTGATCACGATCTCTTTTTCACCCTGGTAGGTCTGGATGATCCCATAGACGGTGACCTGGTCGCCGGTATTGACCCTGATCTCACCGGCGATGGCACCTGGTACAAAGACAGTGACTCCTCCCACCTCCATGATCAGGTGACCGCCACTGTTTGTGCTGCGCACCACGTCCACCTGCCCCTGAAGCACTACAAGATCGCCCTCTTTTGATGTATCCGAATATGGTGAGGCGAATCCTGGTTTGCCGATGTAACCGAGGAGCATGTGTGCGCCAAGCACTGCGATGAGGACGCCTGCCATGAGGATGAGTGCGACGCGCTCTTCGTGTTCAGGCATACTATGTGATTGGCGGGAGTGGTCATAGGTCTGTCCCAGCTGCCGTCTTCGGCAGGTTCATATGTTAACGGTGTTAACACCTAGATTAATGATAGGCAGCAACCTCCCCCCGTCCTCAAAGAGGATCCTCTCCATACTTGAGCAGGGCGGGTGCATGACACACAAGGAGCTGGTCGGTCAGAGCAAGCTCGCTCCGCGGACCGTCCGCTATGCCCTGAAAAAACTGAAGGATAATGACCTGATCATTGAAAAGTTCAATTTCAGGGACGCACGCCAGGTCATCTATGAGTATAAAAATATGGATGTGATCACTCCGCATGAGGCGCTCGCTCTGCAACATCAAAGTCTGTGACTCGGTTGTACGTGACCTCCTGCCCTGCATGAGGGCAGAGGTGGTATACCGGCTGGTCCATGACAGGGGCATCTGCCAGAGTGATGTCTCGAAACTGCTTGGCATCAGCAGGGCTGCGACATCACAGTATATGAACAAAAAGCGGGGCTGGAAGGCGATCGAACGTTCTGCGGATATGGATGTGGTCATTGAGCGGTGGGTGGCTGCCCTTGCAACCGGTGACGGCGCCATAACCATCTGCGATCTCTGCAGGTGTGCGCATAAGTAATGCCATTACCTGAGATGCCTGTGGAAGTAGAGCCCTGCCAGCACCCCTACCACAACCATGCCCGCGGCGATTTTGAGCTGGTCGATCCCACCCTCCTCTTTTGCCGGTGATCCGGCAGCACCGCCGGCGTTCCAGTCATCCTCAAAGACGGCGGCATAGTAGGCGGCAACTCCTTGATGTTCGATGATGACCCCTGCTTCGCGGTTGAATGCAGGTGAATTCGTATTCCAGTTGATACTGCTGATCAGGACGCTTCTGCCGTCAATGATCACCCCTTTGTTGTGCAGCTTCACCAGGTTGTTTGCCTCGAGATCAGCGCACTTCGCCACAAGCGGGAGCCCCTCTCTCGCGGCGATGGCATTTATGACCTCCACCATCTCGTCATTGTCGTTCTCTGCGCAGGTATTGAACCATGACGAGTCGAGCAGCACCCTCACTGATACGCCCCGCCGTGAGGCATCTACGGCTGCTTCAAGAAACGGGTTGAGGCTCCCGCCTGATGTGTTCTTTATGTACGCCTGCTCAACCTCAATGCTCTCACCCGCGCTTTCAAGCATTGCAATGATGAGTGAGGTGGTATCTGGTGCGAGCACAGGCGTTACCCGTGCCCCCGTGAATGTGGCAGGCGGAAACTCCTCTGTGTAGGGTGCGGCATCCGGTGTCAGTGGTGTGGAAGCCTGACCCTCAAGCGGGATCACATCACCCCCGCTGCTGTCCCAGGCAAACACCTCCCTGAAGTATGCCGCACATCCGGTGTCATGCACATACACTCCCCATCCCCGGTTGCCCTGTGTGCCGCGCGGAGGGATGCCTGTCGTTTTGAAGTTCTCACTGGTGATGAGGACTCCGCTGTCATCGACGACCATGTATTTTGCATGGTTGAACCTGTATTTTGCATGCGCGTCGCCGGCGTCTTTCATCTGATAGACAGGAATCCCTGCGGCATTCATCATCGTGCAGACATACCTCTCTTCAGGCTGTATCCCTCCCACCGGTCCCCCTTCAACAAGGACGGTCACTGCAGCTCCCCGCGTTTTTGCGTCTATGATGCAGGATGCCAGTGCCTGATCTGTGAATTCATAGACATTTATGAGAAGTTCACTGTCTGCATCCGCCACGGCGCGGTCAAAGACCTCAGCCGCCGAGTCAGGCGATACAAATACCGTGACTGTCACGCCATCAAAAGTCTCAGGCATAAACCTTGACTGCCCGATGAAGAGGGGGCGGGGGTCCCAGACCCCGTCCTGCAGGAAGTGTATCTGCCCCTCGCGGGTGCTCAGGGCATCAGGCCATGCGATACTCTGTATGGTGACGCCATCCCGGCAGAGCACCAGTTCGTCCTTTGTATTTGCCAGCCTGAATGTTCCGGTCCGGATGACGTCGGGGACGTCCCCAGATGTGTCATAGATCTCATAGTCAGGCATGAACCCATGGCTTCTCATGAAATCGCTGGCGCGTCTTGCAATTGTGATGCGGTCCGCTGTGATCTCTGCCTCCTCCGGGAACCTGAAACTCCCTTCACCATCTGTGATCATGATGCCGTCCAGGCTCCCTGCGCCTTCAAGCACCAGGTATTCATCCGGGTCATTGTAGAGGTACGGGTCAGGGCAGAATTCAGTGATCTGGAAGGCAGCAGAGGGCAGGATCATGGAGCATATAAGCAGGATGATGATGCACCCGCGCATGCGGAGAGGTTATGTCCATTCAGGCTATATAATCTGGCGGTTTATCATGCGTGGCGCTGAGGGTCCGGTTGTGATGAAGATCGGCGGCAGCCTGGAAGGCTGCGTGCCTGAGCTGGCGGAGACCCTCAGGGAGAGCCCCCGTCCGGTGCTGGTGGTGCCCGGCGGCGGCAGGTTTGCTGATGCGGTGCGGGGTCTGCCCGTTTCTGATGACGCCGCACACTGGAGCGCGATCGCCGCGATGGACCAGTACGGGTGGTATATCGCAGACCACGGACTTCCTGCATCAACACGCCTCCGCCGCCCACAGGAGACGACGGTCCTGCTGCCATATTGTGCGATGCGCCGGCACGATGCCCTTCTGCATACCTGGGATGTTACATCAGACACTATCGCCGCCTGGGTGGCGCATCTCCTTGATCTTGACCTCGTGCTGGTGAAGTCGGTGGATGGCATCTCTCGTGACGGCGCCCTGCTGTCCCGGGTGAGCGCGCCCTGCACCACCGATGCCGTGGACCCCTGCCTCATCAGGTACGTGCTCGGTCACGGTGTGAGGACTGTGCTGATCAATGGGAGAGCCCCCCATCGCGTCCGGAGATTCCTGAACCGGCAGCCTGTCCCCTCCACCGTGATTGACACAAGATTTTAATTAATGTGAAGGAGATATTGTAAGAAATCTCTAAGGGAGTTTATTCATGAAATTTGTTCAATGCACGTCATGCAATGCACCGCTGGCAGAGGCGGGCGCCACCAGATTTCCGTGCCCCAAGTGCGGGCACGAGATCAGACGGTGCAACCGGTGCAGGAAGCAGAGCGTCCCATATATCTGCCCGCAGTGCGGTTTCAGGGGACCATAATTATGGGAAATGTTGCAATCATTCTGAAGATGATGCCAGAGTCGCCGGAAGTCGATCTCGGGGTGGTCAGGGCTGCAATCATGGATGCAGTTCCAGGGACGAAGGATATCCGGGAAGAGCCGATCGGATTCGGTCTGAGTGCCATCTGGGTCCTTGTTGTGGTGCCTGATGAAGAAGGGGCGCCTGACAGGGTCGAAGAGGCGTTCAGGGCGATCGATGGTGTGGCAAGTGTGCAAATTGCTGAGCTCACGCTCACATAGATTGTGCCGGGCAGGCGGTATACTGCCCTGATATTTCAGGAAGTTTCATCTTTTTCGAGTTTTTTGAAGACGTCTTCGGTAATTCTCCTGATCTTCTCGACAGACTTCTGAAATGCGGCGACTTCATCCTCCCTGATGCGTATATGGACTGGAAACGCCCCCTTGCGGTTGATCAGCGCCGGGACACCGATGCATACGTCCCCTATGTCGTGCACCTCACTCCTGATATAGCTGGAGACTGTCAGGATGCGGTACTCATTTCCAAGGATGGTTCTGATTATCGTCGCAATCGCCTCTCCAGGACCATAGACGGTTGCACCTTTGTTTTTTATGATGTTCTCGCCACTCGTCTTTGTGATCCTGACCATCTTTTCAGCAGGCAGCTCCGAGAATGCAGGCAGATTGCTGATATCAATCCCTCCGATGGTGGTCGCTGACCAGAGTGGCACCATGCCCTCGCCGTGCTCACCTATGATGCGGGTATGCACCTCACTTACATGCACCCCAAAGAAGTGTGCGATGAGTGATTTCAGGCGCATTGAGTCGAGGTGTGTTCCGAGACCAAATACCTGTCTCGGCTCCATCCCTGAATACCTGAGCGCAACCGCGGTCATGACATCGACCGGGTTCGTGATGACAAAGAAGATCGCACGTGGTGCAACCTCACCCGCGATGCGTGCATACCTGGCAACGATCTTTGCATTTTCGGCTGCAAGGTCCATCCTGTCCTGTCCGGGCTTTCTGGGGACGCCTGATGCGCAGATGATGACATCTGAACCCCGCATGTCCCTGGGATTGGTGCTGCAGATGAGCCTGATATCCCTGCCCCTGGCTGCGAAGGAGTCCGAGAGGTCGCGCATGACGCCGTCCAGGTGGGTTTCACGCCCTGCACGTCCGAAGAGTAGGATCTTGTGGACATATGGAATCTCAGATATGGTGTGCGCCGTAAAAGAGCCGATCCTGCCGGTAGCCCCGATAATTGTTACTTTTGCCATAGAAATATGATGTTTGGGGACACGTCATCGGTCGACACCACGTGCCTGCTTTCCCTGGTGAATCCCTTCTCCGCCCCGCAACCCCATGGGCGCCAGACGTCCACGGTAAAGTCTGCTCCCTTCCGGGCCTGAACCGGTCTCCGCGGCAACAGGTCGCTGCTCCCTCCGGAGCATTGATCCCTGTCCGCTGACCTCATGGGACGAGGTTTCCCAGTCAGGACGCACCGGGTCCGGCAGGTCGCCGGAGCCTTCCTCAGACTTCGCCCCCCGCATATCGGCGGTTTCGGGTTACAGGTGACGCCTAACCACCCGGACTAGTCCCCATTGTAATTAATGGATGTCAGGGAATAAATACATCTCCGTTGACGTGCTTCTTCCATTCCCTGATCATGCCAGAGGTCTGTGCAGGGTCTCTCTTCTCAAAGAGGTCGATGACCGCAAGGTCAATGTCGTGCGGGATAACCGTGTGGAGGTGCATGCAGTTGCCCTGGTAGACCTCGATCACCTGGCTGCCCGTGGATTCTGCAATTTTCACCGGCTCTTCGACCACCGGACGCGCCTTCATGCCGTCATAGTCTGCATGCATGATCACGTCGTCGATGCCGAGGTGCTCCTGGTTTACCCTGATATTGCAGGCGCTCTAGAATGCCGCTGCATACCAGATGTCATTCATGATCACATGGGGCACCCCCATGAGGGCGCCGAGGAGACCGAGGGTGCCGGCGCCTGAGCAGGCGTCGACAAAGATCTCTGGCTGGCGCTTCCTGATCATGCTTCCCACAGATATAATTTTGGGGTCATAACCTCTTGGGAATTCGATATGGAGCAGTGACTGCTGTTTATAGATGATGAGTGGTTTTGTCTGGCTGTAGAAGACATTTGCACGTACGTCACACCCGGCGAGGAGGTCATATGTGTCCGGCAGGTTGTCTTTGTCGATATCAGAGAGACCGGGCACTGCCTCGCTGCTCCTGACAACGCCTTTGATCTCAGGCACCTCCTCATGGA
>DARA01000026.1 GCA_002503135.1 Methanomicrobiaceae archaeon UBA207 | reverse complement strand
TTCACACCGGATTCAGGGATGTGTTGCAGGGATGCAGGTCTACTACAACTATATCAGACCGCATCAGGGGATCGGCGGTCTTACCCCTGCTGTATTTCATCTTTTATCTGTTCGGCATGGTGTATCAACCAGAGAAATATCTAAATACAGGCTTCCCATGAATACTTCCTGATGACATTTGCATCAGACTCCCTGAACAAATCGCTCATGAGATACCAGGTTTACATACTCGCAGCAATTACTGTTATTCCAGTTCTTCTTGAGATCTATTGTCTGTCGGTGGGAATCACTACTGTATTTCCGCACCTGTTTTACATCCCTATCATCGCCGCTGCCTACTTATATCCCAGGAGAGGAGTGCCGTTTGCATTTGGATTGGGGATCATTTACTTTGTTATCCTTGTCCTGATGGGATATCAGGACGGGAATATTCTCACCTCTGCGGTGGTGAGAGTTGTCGTGTTCATCGGTATAGCGGCGGTGGTATCCTACCTCGCATATCAGCTGAAAACGGAAGCCCTCGAATACAGGACATTGTTTGAATCGACAGGGACGGCGACGTTAGTCATTGACGAGGATGGCTTCATCATCAGTGCCAATGATGAGATGGAGAAGATCTCAGGATATTCCAATGTTGAAGTGGTGGGAAAAAGGAAGTGGACCGAATTTGTGGCACCTGAAGACCTGGAAAAAATGGAGGAATACAACCGGATGCGCAGGAGCGGAGATCTAACTGCCCCAACAAATTACGAGTCTTCCTTCATGGGGAAGGGTGACAGGCGGGTTGATGCATATCTGACCGTAGCCATGATCCCGGAAACGGCAAAGAGCATCGTATCCCTCATGGACATCACCGCTCTGAAAAAGGCTGAGAACGAACTCAGGGTCTCAGACCTCTGGTTCAGAACAGTATGGAACAATATTCAGGCAGGGATTGTTGTCGTTGATGCAGACACGCATATCATTGTAAATGTCAATCGTGCAGCTGCTGAGATCATCGGGTATCCGGAAGAGCAGATGAAAGGGAACGTCTGTCATAAATTCATCTGCCCGGCTGAAGTTGGGAAGTGTCCCATCAGTGATCTTGGTCAGAACATCGATAGTTCAGAGCGCATCGTCATAAACAGCCGCGGTGAGGAAGTGCCAGTGCTCAAGTCGGTTACGAGGATGGTCGTGGATGAACATGAGTATTTTGTTGAAAACTTTGTTGACATCAGAGACCTGAAAGAGGCTGAGAACGAACTTCTCGCCTACATCACCGAAGCGTCTCTCAGGATAAAGAATCCAGCCGAACTGATCAGGGACAGCATGGCTGATATCCTTAGCCAGATCGGGGAGGGAGATACATCTCCCGAACATATCAAAACGCAGATAAAAATACAGATCAAAAACACGGACAAGGTTGTGGACAACTTACGCGAACTTGATCGCGCCATTGCAGAGCATCGGAAGGAGATCCCGGATGAGTTCAGGAAATTCCTGTCAAGATAACGGGGAGTGGGATGAGTACCATGGACCTGCATGACGCAGATAAGATGATATACCTGGCTCTCTCTTCAGCCAGCAGGCTTAAGGAGAACAATATCGCGCTGATCAAAGAGATCGAAGAACAGGGATTTGATCTGATCCTCCTCACCAGCAACCAGCCGGCACAGTATCTCATGGAATTGTATGTAAAAAACGGCATTGATCTATCGAAAATAAAATTCATTGATGTAATAACGAAGTATGCCCTGGGCAGGGTGCCCGAGGGTGTTGATCAGGTGAAGTTCGTAAACAATCCGGGAGATCTGACAGATATAACTATCGCCATCACGGAGATGCTTAAGGAGAATGACGGCAATACGTTTATTTTTATTGATTCCGTGAATACAATGCTCATTTATATATCATCTGCCAATATGTCGAAGTTTATCCATTTTGTCTCAAGCAAACTGAGACTGCTTGACATCAGAGGGGTGTTTCTTGCCGTCGAAAAGGGGCTTGATCCAATTTTGATGGGACAACTGACGGCATTTACCGACGAGGTGATCGATCTGGACAGGGATGGGGAATGAACATTCATTCCCGATTGTAATCATCCAGAGTCACGCCATCGCAACAGAACCCTTTTCACTATTTCAAGTCACGCCATCGCAACAGAACGTGCTCAATTAATCTGGAGATATAGGAGTGAAACGAGTGCGCGATGGAGATGTGATCATGACACACCGCAACTCTGCCGCCGCAATTGCTATAATTGCCACGGCTTTTACCCACAACGCCTGTCATTGATTCTGCGATGCAATACTATATGCGGGGGTGTGGATTTGGCAATTGTTGGAGCTGATGTAATTGAAGTGAATGGCTGTTGATGTAACGCCACCAGAGCATATAGACACCATATGCACTGAAGTTGATACCATACCCCCGGAAACGGCATATATCATCATCCGTGACTTTACCTGGGCTGGGAACCGGAAGATTTGGGATTAGGATTCCCTCTTTTTTAAGTTATAGTGGCGAACGTTTCTTTTTGGACTCAGGATAATTCTTTGAATCGTCATGAGCCTCATGCCTTCTGGGATGGGGCTAATAGTAAACGCGATTAAGCGGTTCACACCTTTCCTCTGGAAAGTTGTTCGAGAAAGTTTTTTTTTGAAAACTTTCGTTTCACACCGTTTCGTTTCAAACGGTGTTCGAACACCAGTTCAGGGAACTGGTGTGTTTACCATCGTTTAATTTGAAAATTATAGTTGTAAACTATATTGAGAAAAACTAAACATTCCTAGAAGTTTGGTTTTTGACTATAATGGTGTATTTCAAAGCGATTGGAGTGACTATGATCGATACTGCAACCATCAATATGACCGCTGAAAATACCTCTGGTCCGATAATTCCCATATCTTTACCTATGGCGATGACGACCAATTCAACGCCAGCCCTCGGCATGCCACCCACACCATAGATGAGGCTGTCATAGGAATCGAGACCAACGAGCCTCGATCCTATGAAGCCACCGATCACCTTTCCTGCTAATGCAAAGATTATGAGAAGGGCGGCGAATAATCCCACAGTGCTTAGTGCACCCAGATCAACGGATAAACCGATGAAAGCAAAAAATATCGGGACGAATATGCCATAGGAAAAGCCGCTGACCTTGTCTTTCACATCCTGGATCTTTGCGATCGGAATGGTGGATAGGAGCAGTCCGCCGATGAATGCACCGATTATCGCGTGCAGACCAAAATATTCTGCCAGATAAGCTGATAACAATGCCACCATGATCACGCCAGCAAAAATCGACTCTTCCACATGCATTTTTTGTATGTATCCAAAAAATGTGGGTAGCATCCTACCCAGGATTATTATTATGATCAGAAAAACCAGTAATTTACCACCCATGGTCAAAAGCGGTCTAGCTGATATTTCATGATATACCGCCATTTGCATGACCACCGCCAGCATGAAGAGACACGCGATATCATCTAATATGGATGCATTTAATCTGATCGAGCCAACCTTGGTCGACAGATAATCAAAGTCTATCAGTGTCCGGACGGTCACACCAATGTTTGTTGGCATCAAGACAACCCCCACGAAGAGGCATTCTAAGAACGGAAAATTGAATATCTTGCACAGCAGAAAACCAAGACCGAAAGGGACTATAACACCTAATGTGGCTGGCAAAAATGACTGCTTGAGCGTAGCCTGTAACTCACGTATATTTGTCTCTTTGTATCCTGCCGTGAACAAGAGGAAAATCGCACCAAATCCTGCCAGGAATTTCAAAACCACGTCATCCGGATTCAATAAGAGGACAAAACCAGAAAGAATCCAGCCGAGATTTCACCTAAAATACTTGGAAAGCCCACCCGCTCGAAGAATTCGCC
This sequence comes from Methanomicrobiaceae archaeon UBA207, assembly GCA_002503135.1. GTDB lineage: Archaea > Halobacteriota > Methanomicrobia > Methanomicrobiales > Methanoculleaceae > UBA207. The sequence goes on along the minus strand of DARA01000026.1, from coordinate 8,517 downwards.
GAACACTTTTGCCAGTAATAAGAGCAGGAGGATTTGAAGAAGTATATGCATTCCTATTACACCATGTGTCTTCTCTTATAAATTTCATTGATGATGTCCCTCTTGGAGAGGATGCCAACGAGGTTTTTATTCTCCACCACACAAATATGGTTGGCTGAATGTTTTACCATCAGAGCGGCAGCCTCCTCCAGGTTGGTATCCGGAGATATCGTTATTGGATGACGATCCATAATTCCTTTGGTACCCTCCCCTAAAAACCCGGTAAGTGAGCCTACGAGCCGACTAAACATCGCTGATGGCACACTCCCAATCAGGAGACACTGTAAGACTATATCCTCGCTGACCGCCCCCACCAACTCCCCATCAGGTGTAACGACCGGATAACTATGATAGTGGTGTTCCATGAACAACTTCAACACATCCAGGAGGGTAGCGTCTTCCTTAACCGTCACGACGTCCCTGGTCATTATGTCCTTTATGTTGGTGCCAATTTTCGCTTCTGGCATTGATGGCAGTATATTGTGCAAGTGTTAAAAGGCTTTTTGAAGTATGAGTCTATCCGCTGTACCACACCGACGCACCCCAAAACCATTATATACTAAAATGAATAACATAAGGTTATGCCCGGTGGCACCATAGACGCCAGGGCATACAGATCAACAGGAGGGATGAGATATGGCATGGAGAAGGAGAAGGTGGTACGACATTGAGAAGATGGTGACCGAGATGGAGGATATGTTCAATTCCGTGATGCAGGGCATGGAGGTCAGCGGACTGCTTCCTGCGCCTGAGATCAGGAGACGGGTGATCCCTGCCATCAGGGGCAGCTTCCGTGTCGATGTCAGGGAGCACGACGAAGAGGTCATCGTTGTGGCAGACCTGCCCGGAATCGATCGCGAGAGCATCAGCGTCCGCATCCCTGACCCAAGAACACTGGAGATCTCAAGTAAACGGGCAGAGGAGAAAGAGGAAGAGGAAGAGGGGTATTTCATGAAGGAGAGGGTATATGGCACGATGTCCCGCATCGTCACCCTGCCTGCGGATGTGAGCGAGGAAGGCGCCACTGCAACATTCAAAAACGGTGTCCTCGAAATCCGCCTGAGAAAGGTCGCTCCCGAAAAAGTGAAAGAAATCCCTGTAACATAATTTCCTCACTTTTTTATCCTCCATTACCGATTAATTGATGTGGCGGTAATGGCAATGTATGCATAATGGACAAAAAGAAAGTTCGCGACTACATGACATATGATGTCATCAGCGTTGATGTCCATGGTACCGCCAAAGATGTCATCAATACAATCAGGAAAACCCAGCATGACGGATTTCCTGTACTTGGCGATAAAAAAGTCGTGGGCTATATCGCAGCCAGGGACCTGCTCTTTGTACACCCGGATACCCCCCTCGAAAAGATCATGTCGCGCCACCTGATCGTTGCCGACCCTGATATGAGCATCAATGATGCCGCACGGGTCATCTTCCGTTCAGGCATACAGAAGCTGCCCGTCGTTGATGAAGACAACACCCTCCTTGGGATCATCTCGAACTCTGACGTCATCAGGTCCCAGATCGAGCACGTCTCGCCGGAAAAAGTATTCAATTTTATGGACACCCTGAAAAAACTCTACAATGTCGACCCAAAACTGATACGGGGCACCGTGCCGGTGGATGAACTCCTGCCGACACAGTCAAAGATATATCAGGATGAACTGGAGGGGAGGATATATGAGATAAAGAAAGGGCTTGCAGAACCAATCATTGTAGTGAGAAGACCAGGCAAATATATCCTCATTGACGGACACCACAGAGCGGTTGCGGCAAAACGGCTCGAGATCACAAACCTTGATGCCTATATCATCGAGCTCGACAAAGACATTGAACTGGGGATGGAGCGCACCGCCCGCACCCTCAAGCTGAAAAAACTGGATGACATCTGCGTGATGGACTATGCCCGCCATCCGCTGGTCGCCCTCACCCACCGGCTTGTCAGGCACACTTAAGAGCCTTCATACCCCAGATCATACTTTTCATTCAGCACATGCTCTTTTACCACAGTGCCAGCCGGAATGACTGACTCCGGCCATACCCGCGTACCCGAGTGGATGATCACGCGCTCACCCAGACGACTGCGCGGACCTATCACCGTGTCATTTTCTATGCTGCACCCGGCACCGATGACCACGCCGTTATCGATGATGCTGCCTGAGATGGTGCTCTCCCTGCCGACCACCACCCAGTCATATATGGATGATGAGAAGATCCTGGTGCTCGAGTGTATGACGCAGCCCTCGCCGATGCTCGTGTAGGGTCCGATCAGGACATTATCTTCGATTATTGTGGAGCCGCCGATCGCCACCGGACCGACCAGGCGGGAATTCATGCCAAGAGTCAGGGAACCCCCCAGCCGGACCGGACCGGTTATGTGCGCACCCTTCATACTGAGATCCCCGATGATACTGGTATGCGAGAGTTCCTGCAGCTTCCACCGCTCAGCCTGGCGGAGTGACCTGGGGCTGCCCACATCGGTCCAGTTGCCCCTGGCAAGCCAGCCCTTCAGGGTTTTCCCCCCTTCCATCAGTTCAGGAAAGAGATCCCTGGCAAAATCAAATTTCTTACCGGCAGGAATATGATCAAAGACTGCGGGGTCGCAGACGTACATGCCAGTGCTCGCGAGGTTGCTGAATATCTCACCAGGGGCGGGTTTTTCCCTGAAACGCTGTATATTGTTATCCACATCGATCTCTGCAATACCATATTCACAGGGGTCATCGATGCTGATGAGACCGATCGTCGTTATCGCATCCCCGGCGATGTGCTCCCTGTAAAATTCAAGGAGATTCAGATCCGCCACATGGTCGCCGCCGACCACGAGGAACGGCTGCCCGTCCAGGTAGCGCTCTGCATTTTTCACACTGCCCGCAGTGCCGAGTTTCTGCTTTTCACGCACATATGTGATGTCGACGCCAAAGAGTGAGCCGTCGCCAAGCGCGTCCTCGATGGCGATCCCCATATACCCCAGCGTGACGATCACATCAGTGAAACCCAGGTTCGAGAGATGTGATACAAGGTGCCCGATCGACGGGGTGTTGACGATGGGGATGCACGGCTTTGGACGCTCGAATGTGAGTGGGCGGAGCCGGGTCCCCTCCCCACCGCACATAATGCACACCTTCATAAATGGTAATGGGCTCCCAATCGATAATAACCCTGCTGAAAACCGGATACAATGAACCCATGCACCAGCCCTGACGACCAGCACCTGCAACCACCAGCACCTACATAATCCCTGGACGCGATAATTAACCGGAAGGATGCAGTTTAAATGCACACTCTGTGGAAAATGCTGCCAGAGCATGGGGAAGTACATCTCCATTGAGAGGCAGATGAGTGGCGGCAGCTACGTATGCAGGCACGGGATTGGAAATGAGATCTTTTTTGCCACCATAGAGAGGAGGTTCCGTGACAGGTTCGCAGAGAGTTGCGCCAGGCGTGAAAATCCGGAAGCGTGCCCGTTTCTGCTGAAGTCAGATGTCGGCAGTCATCTCTGCGCCATCTACCAGACACGCCCGGAGTTTTGCCAGAGATTCATATGCTGCACCATGCGGGTCTTTGACCAGTCAGGGAAAGAGATCGGAAAAGTCAAAGGGAGAGCGAGCATTTCAACGAATGACCCACGCCTGAAAGAGGTCTGGGAGAGAGTGACCTCTGAGATAGCCGCAGATGACGATGCCGCATGGAGGAGGGCGGCAGCAGAGGCGCTGGAGAGAGAGGGCTACCTGGCAGATATCTATGAGTAAGAGAGAGTTGCGGGTGCTCCGGGTTGCCGGCGGCGGCGTGCAGTGCACCCCGGAAAAACGCGAACCGGTTGTGAGATGCAGATTCTGCGTCCACTCAGTAGAGTTTTATGCAGCAGGGCACTGGATCGCCTCCCCTGCACGCGCCTTCTGCACGCTTCAGCGGGCAACAGACAAAGTTGATCTGAAACTGGTGGAAGCGGTGAGATGCGACGACACCCGGGAGGAGGGGTTCAGGAGCATGATGAATGTCATCACCTGACATGCCCAAAAAAGACCGCCATGCAGACCTGCATATCCCATGCAGACCCCTGCCTACTTCTTCCAGAATTCCCAGAGACCCCGGTGCGGGGTCTGAAACGGCACGCCCTGCGCCTCTGACTTCCAGTCAGTCTCGATGGTATGGTGGAGCAGACGTATCTGACCATGGAGTTCGGTCAGGACAGACTTTATCCCATCGATCTCCCTTCTGATCGTGTGGATCTCCTCAAATGAACGTCTCTGCCTGGGAGCCGCACTTCCACCATTGTTGGAACTGGCGAGTCCTGTCTCGATCAGAGTGAGGATGGCCTCATTTCTCTCCATTGACCGTTCCTTTGCATAGAGATCGATCGCCTCCACCAGCTCAGGATCGGTGCTGAATGAACATCTCGTCACCATCGGCATTCCTCCTACCTCAACTGGCGCCGCACTGCACCAGAAGAGTATTGTGCGAGCTCAGTATATGGGCACCACCAGATATGTCTTCCTGATTCGTCCTGACATCTCATGTGGCAGTGCATGTTTCAGTCACTGAAGAAAGAGAGGATGAGGTCCATGTCCACATGCTCTTCAAAATGGCGTGCAAGGTCGTCATATGCTCCTGACACCCGGTAACGCCCAGCATCGTCCTCCATATGCGGGTCAGGGGAAGATTCAGGACATCCGGTCGTCATATACTCCTCCCCTTTTCTCGTGTAGAGATATGCCAGAAGAGCGCTGACCGCAGACCGGTTCTGGAAAAGTCCGTGCATGTAAGTGCCGAATACCAGCCCGTCATCAGATACCGCCCCCTCTCCTTCAAATGCCTCTGCACAGGACCCCCGCACAGTATCACCCATATGGATCTCGTACCCGGTCACTTCACCCATGGCAGAGAGGATCGGCGGGACATCACGCGCCAGCCGGTGCACCTGGGTGGTCGTCTTGTGATAGCCGCTGAAGCGCGTCACTGTATCCAGCAGCCCGATGCCCTCATGATTGCCACCATCCCCGCCGGATGACTCTCCACCCTCATCGATCAGCACCTTCCCCAGCATCTGGTAACCCCCGCAGATGCCGATGATCGGGACACGCCGCTCCCTGGCAGAGAGGAGTTCATCTTTTGTCCCGCTCTCCACCAGCACCCTGAGATCATCCACTGAATTCTTTGTGCCTGGTATGATGATGCAGTCATAGCCGGAGAGCGGCGCACCCGGAGGCACATAATCGAGAGGCAGGTGGCGCTCCAGGACCTCAAAATCAGTGAAATTTGAGATGCGCGGGAGGCGGAGCACGGCGATTCTGATTCCCGGAGCATATGCCCTCTTGTCATCAATTGAGAGCGAGTCTTCACTGGGTATGGGTATCTCGGCATAAGGGATGACACCAAGCACGGGAACACCGGTGATCTCCTCGATCTTCTTTACACCCGGCTCAAATAGAGCCGGGTCGCCCCTGAACTTATTGATGATGATGCCTGCGACAAGTGGGCGGATATCTTCCGGCAGCAGCCTGATCGTCCCATAGACCTGGGCAAAAACACCGCCCCTCTCGATATCAGCCACCAGGATTATCGGGAGCTTCAGCTCACGGGCAAGGCGGATGTTGGCGATATCCCGGTCATATAGGTTCAGTTCAGCCGCACCACCGGCGCCCTCTACCACCACGTGCCCATAGGTCTTTCTAAGGCGCTCAAACGCGCCCAGCGCCTCATGAAGCAGGGTCCCGGTCTCCTGGTAATACTCGCCTACCTGCACATCCTTGTAGGGGCGCCCATGCAGGACGACCTGCGAGACCATGTCCCCCTTCGGCTTCAGCAGGATCGGGTTCATATCAGCAACCGGATCGATCCCTGCCGCACATGCCTGCATCGCCTGGGCGATCCCGATCTCACTCCCGTCTCTGGTGACAAAAGAGTTCAGGCTCATATTCTGGGACTTGAAGGGAGCAACAGAGATGCCGCGCTTCATCAACGCACGGCAGATTGCCGCCACAGTCACACTCTTGCCTACATGGGAAGCTGTACCAAGCACCATCAGGGACATTCAGATGAAAAGTATGCATGATATTTAAATAAAAGGTGACGGTATCAACTGTTGGATAATATGCAGGTTTCAGAAACTGCCAGTCGCCTGCTTGCCGAACGTTACCTCCTCAGGGGGGAGGAGACCGGCGACCTCTTCAGGCGTGTGGCTCATGCAGTGGGCGGGGAGAGAGAGGCGGATTTTCTCTACATCATGAAGAACCTCCTTTTTCTCCCCAATTCACCGACCCTGATGAATGCAGGAACCCCCGGGGGTCAGCTCTCTGCCTGTTTTGTCCTGCCAATCAGGGACTCCCTGGAGAACATATTCACCGCCATATCGCACATGGCTGCCATACACAAGACAGGGGGCGGGACCGGCTTCTCCTTCAGCCACCTCCGCCCAAAGGGTGACCTCGTCAATGATATTGCGGGTGTCGCCAGTGGTCCGGTTTCATTCATGCGGGTCTTTGACGAGGCAACCGAGGCAGTAAAACAGGGGGGGCGACGCAGGGGCGCAAACATGGGAATCCTTGCAGGTTCGCACCCTGACATCAGGGAATTTATCACCAGCAAACTCGATGGCAGGCTGAGAAACTTCAATATTTCTGTGGGTTTTAATGCCGGATATTTCCAGTGCCTTGAGCAGGATAAACCCTACAAACTGGTAAACCCCAGAAACGGAGAGGTGTGGGGCACCATCGACCCGCACGAACTCTGGCACCTGACCGCCTCTGCCGCATGGGCGGGAGGCGACCCTGGCATGCTCTTTCTTGATGAGATAAACCTGAAAAACACTGTTCCAGGGCTTGGATGCATCGAGAGCACCAATCCATGCGGGGAGGTGCCGCTCCTCCCATATGAGAGCTGCAACCTCGGGAGCATCAACCTCGCACAATTCATCCACAGGGATGACCTGGACCGTGACAGGCTGCGCAAAGTCATCAGGATTTCCACATGTTTTCTGGACAGGATCATTGATGTGAACCACTTCCCAATCCCTGAGATCAGAGAGGCGACACTGAAGACGCGGAAGATCGGGCTTGGGGTGATGGGTCTGGCGGAAGCGCTCATCCAGCTCGGCATCCCATATGAATCCAGAGAGGCTCTTGAATTTGCAGACCAGACAATGGAGTTTATCCAGCAGGAGGCGGCGAAGAAGTCCCATGAACTCGGCGAATGGAATGGCTCGTTCCCGGCGATCGGGGAGAGCATCTTCACCGAAGAGATGAGGAATGCCACCGTGACAAGCATCGCCCCCACAGGTTCGCTTCACATCATCGCCAATACCAGCAGCGGCATTGAACCCCTCTTCTCACTCGCATACATCAGGATGATCAGCGGGAGACCGGTTCGGTGTGTCAATGAATTCGTCAGGAACCTGCTGCCGCAGCATACGGGAGGCGTGGATGTCATGGATCATATCAAAAAGACGGGCAGTGTCCAGGACCTGCCCCTCCCTGAAGACCTCAGAGACCTCCTGAAGACCGCCTGTGAGATCTCGCCCGGGCAGCATGTGCGCATGCAGGCGGCGATCCAGAGGCACGTCGACAACGCCGTCTCAAAAACAGTCAATATGCGGGAGGACAGCACCATCGATGACATGTGTGAAGTCTTTAGACTGGCAAGAGCTCTCGGGTGCAAGGGCATTGCCGTGTACCGGTACAATAGCAGAGAGAACCAGGTCCTCACCCATGGCTGCAAAATCTGCCGCGCGGCAGAATGACGATGCCAAGAAATATATAACGAGAACTTGAAGATAGATCTAATGAATGGTGGGATGTGTCCAAAATGTGGACTGCCAAAAGAACTGTGTATTTGTGAGGAAGTAGCAAAAGAGCAACAGCGGATCAGTGTCAAAATCAATAGACGGAGATATGGGAAGGAAGTCACCGTGATTGACGGTCTCGACCCGGCAGACATTGATCTCGCTGACCTGACAAAGTTCCTGAAAGGAAAACTGGCATGTGGCGGGACCGTAAAAGGGAGCGCCATCGAGCTGCAGGGCAACCACCGTGAAAAAGTGAAGGAACTGCTGGCGAAAAAAGGATATAATGTTGATAATATCTAAGAGGATTACTATCAACACCCTTTCTTAGGAGGCGCCATCAATTACCGCCTCCTTCTCGGAGCATACTTGATTTTATAGTGGCAAACGTCTGACACTATATGGAGAAAACCAAACCTTCCCAGAGGTCTGGTTTTCGACTGTATTCTTCCATTCCTGACTTGTGCTGAGTTTTCATGTATTTTTCAGATAGCTACCGCTCTCATGCATTCGCTCCATGACGGCTGTGTCCGGGTGTGTGCAACAGACGCCACCAGGAATGTCAGGTCTGCCGCTCGCTGACCAGATCACTCTGCTGTCTGGTGAGGAAATTAGACAAGTACTGGGGATTATAAAGATATTTATGTGAAGTGAATTTATGATTATTCATTATAAACCCATCTTTCGCATGTCTC
>DARA01000043.1 GCA_002503135.1 Methanomicrobiaceae archaeon UBA207 | reverse complement strand
GGATATCACTGACCTGAAAAAAGTCGAGGAGGAACTTGCGGCAGCTCACCGGAAAATGCTGGATATCCTTGAGTTCCTGCCTGATGCCACCTTGGTCATCGACAGCGACGGGCGGGTGATCGCATGGAACAGGGCAATGGAAGTGATGACAGGGGTCAAAGCCGAAGACATGATCGGGAAAGGAGATTATGAGTATGCGGTACCGTTCTATGGTGAGAGGAGACCGATAATGATTGATCTCGTCTTTGCTGGCGAGGATGAGTTGATGCGAAAAGAATATTCTCACATCCGGAGAGAGGGAAACGTCCTCATCGCAGATACCGCGCTGCCCCGCCCCCTCGGGAAGAGGGTGGTCCCGATGGGCACCGCCTCCTCCCTGTATGACAACAGTGGCAGGGTGGTGGGGGCGATCGAGTCGATCCGCGATATCACCGACCGCAAGGCGGCTGAGCGTGCGCTGGAGATGGCAAACAAAAAACTCCAGCTCCTCTCCGGCGTCACGCGCCACGATATCCTCAACCAGGTCACTGCTCTGGCGGGTTACACCGACTTCCTCGGCGAGGTGCTGCCTGACGACCCTGAGATGCGAAACTACATTGACAGGATCGCGGAAGCGACCTCTGCCATTGAGAGGCAGATCACATTCACCCGCGACTACGAGCGTCTTGGTGTAGACCCCTCCCAATGGGAGCGTGTGGGTGATGTGGCGCAACGGGCGGCATCTGGCTGTGCTGACCACAACGTCAATGTCAGCACCGATACCGGTGCGCTGGAAGTCTTCACCGACCCGATGCTGGAGAAGGTCTTCTTCAACCTCTTCGACAATGCCGTCAGGCACGGTGAGCACGTGACAGAGATCAGTGTCACCTGCCGCGAGGAGGACGGGACGATGGTCATCGCCGTCGAAGACAATGGCGTCGGCATCCCTGCGGAGATGAAGGAACGGATATTCAGGCAGGGCTTCGGAGAAATACCGGTTACGGTCTCTTCCTGGTACAGGAGATTCTTGCGATCACCGGGATGTCGATCAGGGAGACCGGTGAAGAGGGGAAAGGCGCATGCTTTGAGATCATTGTGCCGTCAGGTGGATGGCGTGGGGGTTAAAATTTCTCTTCACGAATGGGACTTGAAAGGAGTGTATGTTTGTTTCATTCACCGCTCTGCGGGCATGCACGGGCAGTGCAGTGCCGATGAGTTTCATAATTGTAATCTGGTCCAACAGATATCGATTTTTCCCGGTTATGCCGTTGGCTGTTAATAAAGACAGCAATCCATATCCTGCTCAACACGAAATTACTGCCATGGAAAGGACCGGTGTTTTCAGAACAAGGGAGGGCAGCCTGCTGCAGTACATCATCTGCGGGGAAGGGCCTGTAATTGTTTTCGTCCACGGCTACGGGATGACCATGGAAGAATGGCCCTCGCATATGATCTCCATGCTCGCATGCTGGTTCATGGTGGTGAGATTCAACCTTCGCGGGGTCGCAGGGGAAGCGAATACAGATAGTCCGTTTACGATACCTGTTGCAGCCGAAGACCTTTATGAACTGGTTGCGGGGATTGCAGAAGGGCAGGTGACGATTGTGGGGTATTCGATGGGCGGCATGATCGCACAGGAGTTTGCCATACGGCATCCGGAGCTGGCGGACCGCCTGGTGCTGATCAACACCCATTGCGGGGGCATGGAGGCGATCCCTCCCGAACAATGGGTTCTTGAGGAGATGGCTTCCACACCGCCCACTACGGAGGAGTATATCATGCGGGCGGGAAGACTGCTGCTTCCTGAAAAATGGCGGAAAGAACACCCCGACCCGATGAGCTGGTTCCCTGATTTCGGTGAGCCTTCAAATCAGGAGGCGGTAAAAGACCAGTTTGATGCCATGTCATCATGGGAGGGGACTTTCTTCAGGCTTCATCAGATAACGGCCCCCGTCCTTGTCATCGCAGGAGACATGGACATTGTAACACCGCCCTCAAACGGCTCAATCCTGGTTTCACAGATACCGGACGCACGCCCGGTCATCCTGAATGGAGGGGGGCACGGGCTGATCTTCCAGTATCCGGAGAAGGTGGTGGATATTATCAGGCTGTTTCTCGAAGAAGAATGAATACTTCCGGCTTTCCCACGGCATTTCAGTTTTATAGTGGCGAACGTTTCTTTTTGGATTAATGGTAAACGTGATTAAGCGTTTACTGCCGTTTAATTTGAAAAAGAGATGTTGGGCACTATATTGAGAAAACCAAACATTCCTGGAAGTTTGGTTTTTGACTATATATTTCCCGGGACTCTGGATAAAAGATTGATGCAATGCCTTGTCATTTTCCAACCACCCGGGCATGCTCGCGGCTGTGTCCGGGTGTGGGTGCAGACGCCACCAGGAATATCAGGTCTGCCGCTCGTCGCGGCACAAACTCTTGCGAGTTAGTGCTGTCAGTTGCAGATTTCTAATCTGCAACAACCTCAGATCTCCGATCTGGGGCAGCATGAAACAAGTTCATGCTCCCCACCGGAACCCTCCCGGGTTCCTGAGCGCACAATACCCGCCGGTCGCTGACCAGTTAATCCTGTCGGCTGGCGACATACTATATAATACAGAAACGGTTATAAACAATAAAAATACGCTCATATCTCCGAGATCTCGACTCACACAGATGCCCGTACATCGACTTTTTCTGCACCTGCCATACTAAACATCCTCTGAGACTCATCACCTACCGGTGATTTAGTCACGCCGCCTCAGGCGTGACATTTTAGAGGGGCTTAAAACGACGATATGGCGGTCGGTAAAAACCGGCGTTTAACGGCGGGTTTACCTAAATAAGAAAGAACAACCCGTTTTCAATAACCCATCCCCGAACAGGCTGATCCGGAAGCCGGGATTCGGGGAATTAAAACCCCAATTGGCGTTGTTTTAGATGGACATATCATCGCTTCAGAATGCGACTGAGCCACCCCCTCATCATAAAATGGAAAGTCTTTTATATATTTCAGTATAATGTCCAGATAGTGCTCTAATATGGCTGCATGCCTCTGGCATACCTCTGTTCAGCGTCTGAGGCAAGTATATGAATAGGTGGGGTGAGTAAAATTGTGGGGCTGCCAGTGAAGCGGAAGAAAGATCTGGTTGCCGTCTCCCTCACTTTTGTGGCGCTCTATCTCTACTGGGTAGTCCTCTCCGGAATTCTGGATGTGGTTCATCTCTCACTGGGAATCCTCTCAGCTCTCCTCGTGGCATACTTTTTTTCCGACCTGCTGATGCAGCGCACCGGCAGAGGGTATGTGTCTGCAACCATCACCCGGGTCTTCCGGTTTGTACCATACCTCTTCTGGCTGCTATGCCAGATTGTCCGCGCAAATATTGATGTGGTAAAGATCATACTCGATCCAAAGCTGCCGATATCCCCCTGCATCATAAAATTTGATCCCGGTCTTAGCGGGGATGTCCCACTCACACTCCTGGCAAATTCAATCACCCTGACACCCGGGACGCTCACACTCGACATCGGTTCAGAGAGATCATATTATGTCCACTGTCTGACGCAGCATCACGGAGAGGAGCTCCTGGCAGGTGAGATGCACCTCAGGGTAGGGGCAGTTTTTGGGGGTGACGATGCGTGATTGAGTTCACGGTCACAGCACTGCTCCTCGTAGGTGCCGCGGTACTCTCCCTCTACCGGACCATTATAGGACCCACCCTGCCTGACAGGATAGTTGCCGTCAATGTGATTGCCACCTGCACAATCATCATACACGTCCTCATTGCAGTGATCCTCGATCAGCCGATGTTTGTTGATATCGCCCTGACATATGCGATGCTGAGTTTTCTGGTGACACTGGCTGCGGCGCGGTATCTGGCAACCGGGAGGGTTTTCGTATGATCTCCATCATAACGCTTATATCAGTCATTCTCCTCATGCTGGGTTCTTTCTTCTTTATTGCAGGTTCTATTGGTCTCAACAGACTTCCTGATGTATATACGAGGCTTCATGCGACAACCAAATGTGATACACTCGGGCAGTCGCTGATCCTCCTTGGAGTGATGATGTATGAGGGTATGACATTCACATCTCTGAAGATCCTGATCATTGCAGGTTTCCTGCTGATTGCAAACCCGACAGGGGCGCATGCACTGGCAAAAGGTGCATACCTCTCCGGCGTCATACCCTGCGAAAACACGGAACCCGATGAATACAGGGATCTCTGTGCGGAGGTGGACGATGATCTGGCTGCTTAATATCGCCTTGTTGATTCTTCTGGTGGCGACAGCCATCGCGGCAGTGTTCAGCAGGGACCTCCTCGCCGCGGTGATAATCCTGTCTGTCTATTCATTCATCATGGCGATCCTCTACACACAGCTGAATGCGCCTGATGTCGGTCTGACCGAAGCGGCTGTAGGTGCCGGCGCCACCACCCTCCTCTTTATCATCGCGATTCGCAGGACGTCAAGGAGGGAGGAGGAGTGAAACTGATACATCTCCTGGTGGTCTTCATCATCGGTGCAACCCTTGCCCTCGCTGTAATGGGCATGCCCGCATTCGGCAGTTCCACTTCGCCGGGATATACCCATGTGGCGCCCTATTACCTGGAGAATGCACAGGAAGAGACAGGTGTAAACAACATCGTCACTGCCATCGTCGTGTACTACCGGGGATATGATACCTTTGGTGAGGTCACAGTGATATTCACAGCCGGGACGGCAGTAATGGCCCTTTTTGTGATGGGGAGGGACTGAGATGAAAGCAGAGGATATCTTCAAGGATCTCATCGTAAGAACCGTGGCACGGCTGATGGTGCCCTTCATCCTGCTCTTTGGGCTCTACGTCCTCCTGCATGGTCATGCAAGTCCTGGCGGCGGGTTTCAGGCGGGCGTGATCATTGCTGCAGGTTTCATCCTCATGTCACTCGCTTTCAACATGGATGAGTTGAAGAGGCGGGTGCCTCTGACTTTCAGGCTCATTACCGGAAGTTTCGGTCCGATAAACTATGTGGTCATCGGCATCGCGTGCATACTCAGTGGCGGATATTTTCTCCAGTACGGAGTGGTCCCGCTTCCGTCACTGGCTCCTGCGGATGTCTCTGCAGTCCTCATATCCGCCGTTGAGATAGGTATCGGCATCACGGTGCTGGGGATGGTGACCGGGATGATCCTCTCAATGACAGGAGGCAGTGATGATCATACCTGATCCCGGCTTTCTGCTGACGCATTACAATTACTGGACCTCTGTCCTGCTCGTCATGATCGGGTTGTATGCCATGCTTGCGAAGAAGAACCTGATCAAGAAATTTATCGGGCTGAACATCATCGATACCGCAACATTTCTCTTTTACATCTCCATGGGTGATGTTGAGGGTGGTGTCTCGCCCATCATCGCGCATGGTGCCGGGCACGGGGCAGAGGGCGTGGTGTATATCAATCCCCTTCCCTCTGTGCTGATACTCACTGCGATTGTGGTGGCGCTTGCCACGACTGCACTTGCTCTCGCGCTCGCGATCAGGGTATATGAACACTACGGCACACTGGATGCAGATAAACTGGCTGAGATGCTATGACAGACCTCGCCTCCCACCTGCCGGTAATCGTAATTCTGCTCCCCCTCCTTGCGGCTTATCTGACGCCGGTGTTCGGCTATAAATGGAAAGGTTCGTGTGTTCCGGTCGCACTGGCAGCCCTGTCTCTGAATGTCATCTTCTCATATCTTCTCATCCTGCAGGTGATGGAGCATGGTCCCATCCATTATTATATGGGAGGTCTCCCGCCGCCATGGGGCATCGAGCTGGTTGTGGACTATCTTGCCGCATACCTCTGCGTGATCATATCCTTTGTCACGCTCATGGATGCCATATTCTCCAAAGACTTCATCCTCCGGACACTGGGGGAAAGGCGGAGAGTTTACTATTATACCCTGTTTCTCCTGCTTACAGGCGGGCTGCTTGGTGCCTCCTGCACAGGTGATCTCTTCAACCTCTTTGTCTGCTTTGAGGTGATAGCGATAAGCTCCTATGCCCTGGTGGGGATCGCCGGAGATGGCAAGGGGGTTCTTGGCGCCTACAAGTACCTGTTTATTGGTGCCATCGGCTCCAGTCTGATGCTGCTCGGCATCGGGCATCTCTACATCAACACAGGCACACTGAATATGGCGGATATGGTAGTAAGGCTGGTGCCGATATATATCTCAGGAGCCATCCTTGCCGGGCTCTCGCTCTGCGTTGTCGGTTTCAGTATAAAAGGTGGGCTTTTTCCTCTCCATATCTGGATGCCTGACGCATATGCCGGTGCGCCTGCCACCGTCCCTGTCCTCTCCACGCTGGTGATCAAGGTCGGTGCACTGGCACTCATCCGTTTATTGTTCTGCGTCTTCCGCCCGCCATTTATCACAGAAGTGATCCCTGTCACCACGCTGCTCACCTGGCTGGCATCGGCAGCGATCATCATATGCTCCATCATTGCGATATCCCAGCAGGATATAAGGAGAATGCTGGCATACTCATCTGCAGCTAATATCGGGTATGTCTTCCTTGGCATCGGCATCGCCACGCCCCTCGGTCTTGAGGGGGGTATGCTGCATATGCTCAACCACTCATTCACGAAGGCATGCCTCTTCATGGCTGTAGGTGCCATCATCTCCATGACAGGGATATACAATATCAGGGACTTTGGGGGTCTTTCAAAGAGGATGCCCATCACCATGGGGGCATTCACACTGGCGGCATTTTCGATGGTGGGCATCCCCCCTACGTGCGGCTTCATGAGTAAATTTTTCATCGCCCATGCGGCGATTATGTCAGGGACGTGGATATTTGCGGTTGTCCTGCTGGTGAGCAGTCTGCTGAACGCGATCTACTTCCTGAGGGTGGTGAATACCGCATATTTCGGACATCCGTGTGACGAACTGAAGAGAAACGAAGCCCCGCTATCGATGCTGGTCCCAATGGTGATCATGGCGATCGGATGCGTTCTCCTGGGTGTATGTGTGGAGGTGCCTTTGGCTGTGCTGAGACCTGCAGCCCAGCTCCTGCTCGGGGTGTAGGCATCAGAGGAGATTATCAAGCATGTCACATCTCTTCCGGAATGTTGGCATATCTGAAGAAATGGATTTAATGAGGGTAAAAATGTCTTTGTGCAAATTTGTATCCGTGTTTTCCCTGGTTGTCCCGTGCGGGGTAGTTATATCCGGGCATACCCGGGTCTCCCCGCCTCTCCCCCGCGTCCCGCAGCAGGCTTGTGATGCCAGGGGTGGTGGCTGATGGAGCCGGTCTATTCGCTGACCCCTCTCATCGCTATCCTCCTCTCTCTCTCAGCTGCTGTGTTGATCCCTCTTACAGGGAGAAAGCACCGCAATATCAGGGAATTCTGGACTCTTTTTGCATCTGTGGCAAAGTGCCTCGTCATCATCTCGATGTACCCGCACATAGCCGCAGGCGGGCAGTATGTATTCAGTTTTCTTGAACTTCTGCCGGGTGTGGGGTTCACGCTCAGGGTGGATACCTTCTCCATGTACTTTGCGCTTCTCTCTGCATTTCTCTGGATCATGACGTCACTCTACTCCATCGGCTACATGCGCCTGCTGCATGAGCATGCACAGACAAGGTACTACACATTCTTTGCGATCTGCATAACCACGACCGTCGGGATCGCATTTGCCGACAACCTTCTGACTCTCTTCATATTCTATGAACTCCTGACGCTCGCCACCTACCCCCTGGTAATTCATGAGGAAACGCCTGAGGCACTGGCTGCCGGCAGGAAGTATCTGATATATCTGGTGACTGCGGGCGTCTTCATACTATTTGGCATGGTGATTACCTACTCCCTCACAGGCACCCTTCAGTTCTCAAGCTCCGGCATACTCGCTGGCAGCGCAGGTCCTGATGTGCTCAGGGCATTGTTTATCATCTTCATCATCGGCTTCGGCACAAAGGCTGCCATCATGCCGCTCCATGGCTGGCTGCCGAGTGCGATGGTGGCGCCCACACCTGTGAGCGCCCTCCTGCACGCGGTTGCGGTGGTGAAGGCAGGTATCTTTGGCATCGTACGGGTGATGTTCTATATCTTTGGCATCGATCTCCTCAGGGAGCTGGGCGTGAGTCTCCCTCTCGCCACGGTGGCGTCCATCACGATCATACTGGCATCCCTGTTCGCACTCTCGCAGGACAATCTGAAGTTGCGGCTGGCATATTCCACTGTGAGCCAGTTGTCATACATCGTACTCGGCTTGGCACTGCTGACCCCCGATTCAATCACAGGAGGTATCGTTCATATCGCAAACCAGGCATTCATGAAGATTACCCTCTTCTTCTGTGCAGGTGCCATATTTGTCCAGACCGGCAAGAGGAACCTGAGTGATATGTATGGCATAGGGAGGAGGATGCCGTTTACGATGCTTGCTTTCACCATCGCCGCACTGGGCATGTGCGGATTCCCTCCAACTGCGGGTTTTGTATCAAAATGGTACCTCGGCATGGGAACCCTCGAGGCGCATCAGCCCATATTCCTGGTAGTGCTCCTGACAAGTGCACTCCTGAACCTCGCTTATTTCCTGCCACCCATATACAATGCGTTCTTCAGGGAGCCTGACAGGGAGGATGAAGAGGATGTGCACCGCATAAATATCTTTATCAGGGCGCCGCTGGTAGTGACGGCGATCGCCTCGCTCCTCCTCGGCATCATACCAAAAACGCCCATGTTCCCTCTGGAAATGGCGATCAGCATCGTCAATCAGCTGATGGGGGCTGTTGTGATATGACAGGGCTTCCCGTAAAACTGTCTTTCATGGGGGGAGATCTCCCGTGCTGACGCTCTCCCTTGTTCACGTGCCGGTTCTGGCGGTATTTG
>DARA01000009.1 GCA_002503135.1 Methanomicrobiaceae archaeon UBA207 | reverse complement strand
TTACATAGCAAAGTATGGTTTTCGACCATACATGCACCTTCCCGGAACACCATCCCCACCAGCAATAGTATTATATATGGATGCATCATGAATCCGGTATTGAGGTGGAGAGATGGGAGAGACCGGAGATACAACAGTCAAGACCGGAAATATTAAAGTCAAGATCGGGATAGTGCTGGCGCTGATACTCATCATCGCCGCTGCAGGGGCGTATACCTTCAGTATTGATGCCACTCTCCCTGCCACAGGGATGAACTACCCATACACCACGACCTATGATGTGCTCTTCCCTGACGGGGAGAAGATCGAGGTCGCAGGCACGACACTCATCGCCCTCACTGACGGAAATGAGGTCTTCCTGAAAGTCGCGGATGAAAACCGGAAGATGCTGGTGGGTGAGACTGAGACGATCACATCGCGGCGTGTCGTGGCAAAGATCTTTGGTATCAGTATCGTGGACACCAATTACAGAATAGATGCCGAATACCGCGGTCTCGTCGGTGACCTGCTTGACTTTTACCTGATAGTGCAGACAGAAAAACAGGTGCCGCAGTTTATCATCAATATGCTCATGCCTGAAGAGATCAATGCCAGACCAGTCTAACCGATGACACCAAGCACCCTTTCCAGAAGCGCGTGGTGCCTGCGCAGGTCCCTGCAGTAGATGTGGCTCCGTTCATCCACTGGCATAGGCATAAACTCAATATCATACTCAATGTCCCAGAGTATCAGACCTTCAGGAGGCGCTGACGGGAGACCCTCCCTCTTCCCTGACCCGTCCAGACACTCTGCGATGCAGGCATCATCCCATGTGCCGGCACCCACCAGCATGAGTGCCGCCGCCATCCGCCTCACCATATTCCAGAGAAAACTCTCTGCAGTCACTTCAAAAACCAGGAATCCATCATCCTCAAAGACGGCGGTGCGAAGGACTGTGCGGACAGGGCTCCGTTCACTCCCCCTGGAGAAGAGGCTGAAATCATGTGTGCCGACATAGTGGCGCGCACCCCTGTCCATCACCGCTGCATCGAGTGGTGTCTGGAGGAAATAGTAGCGGTAGGTGCGGCTCAGTGCGTCGTAGCGGGGATGAAATGCCTCATCCACCCTGGCATACCCGGTACACCAGATGTCGGCAGGCAGACGCAGGTTCAGGGCTGAGACGGCACGGTCAGGGTGACCGGTCATGAATGCGCAGACCTGGCGGCGGGCATGCACACCGCGGTCTGTCCTGCCTGAGAGTGCAAAACCTGCCGTGCGCCAGTCACTGAAAAGGTCCAGAGCCCTGCACGCCACGATGAACTCGCCTTCCACGGTCCTCAGTGCCGGCTGCATCTGGGACCCATGGAACCGTCCGCCCGGATAAGAGAACTGAAATGCCAGTTTCATCTCAGGACCCGTCTCTTGATCTTCCTCACAGCGCCCTTCACCGACTGCCTCGTATAGGTCCTGAGCGGGGTCATGTGTCCGCCTGCCATCGTCCGCCCCTGCCTGATCGCCTCAATGATGGATGAGGCGTCAGGTTCGGCATCGATGAGGGTATAGCCGTACCCGACAAAACGGGCGACGTGGGCATCACTGCCGCCAAGAGCGGGTTTGCCAAAACGCCGTGCGATCTTTGCCGCTTTTCTGTTCGCCGAACCGATGATGTAACGGCTGTTGAAGACCTCGACGGCGTCCACTGCCTCAATGCCTGAGCTCAGCCTGATGCCCACGCCATGCCTCCACATATGGTAGGGGTGGGGGAGGACCAGCAGGGCGCCCATTGATCTGGCAGCTGCGACCGTGTCAAAGAAGTCACGCCCGGCAGGTATGGGCGCGGTTACGCCCAGTGCTATGAGATGCCCCTGTCTTGTGGAGATCTCAATGCCTTGGATGACTGTGAGGGGGGTATCATACTCCATTGCATGGAGCGCCCCTTCAACTGTGTCATGATCCGTGATCGCCACCGCATCCAGACCAGCCATTTCAGCACGCCTGATTATCTCCGCAATGGTGCTTTCACCGTCACGAGAATAATTTGAATGTATATGGAGGTCACAGCGCAACATGAGATCAGATCATTTTTTCTCTCTGAGATAATAATGGAAGCGTATGAGCATCCTCCTGCCGACAGGGGCAGCGACTGAGAAGATGGTGCGGAACGCGGCGAAAGGCTATGACGCCGACGTGGTGGTCACGGGCGAGATCGCATCATTTGTGACGCCCGACCACCTGCGGCGGCTCATCGGGGAGGGCAGATACGGGATGGTGATCGTCTCAGGGATGTGCACCGCCGCATTCGATGAGGTGGAGGCAGAGACGGGCGTCCCGATCTACAGGGGACCCCGGCATGCGGCTGACCTGGGCATGATACTCTCGCTCTTGGGCGAGGTGCAGCTCTCAAGGACAGTGCCTGCAGACGACTTCCTGGCAGCCCGCCGCAGGGAGGAGGCGATGAAGACCCTGGAGGCGATGGAATCCGGGGCTGACTCAGATTTTATCATCAGGGGGGTGAAGATCGGCGGCAGGTCTCGCATAAAGGTGCTGGCAGAGATCATGGATGCCCACAAACGGGACGACATCCTCTCAGATGTAACAGGATTCCTGGCAAAAGGGGCAGACATTGTCGACCTTGGTTTTGGTTTTGATGCAAAGCCGGAGGATGTCAGCCGGTGTTTCAGGGACCTGGAGGATGTCGATGCCCCGCTGGCTGTCGATACGCAGGAGCCTGCCCTCATCAGGGCGGCTCTGGGTCGGGCGGACCTCGTCCTCAGCCTCCATGAAGGCAATATCCCGGCTATCGGCGGGCTGGTCGCTGACGCCGGTGCCGCCGCAGTCGTGGTGCCGCGGGGCGCCAGCCTTGAAGAGAATATCGGGGCGGCAGAGGCTGCAGGGATTACATGCATCATCGCCGACCCCCTGCTCCAGCCGGTTGGGTCTGGTCTGACGTCATCGCTGCGGTCTTTCGGCGACCTGGGCTACCCGGTGTTCTTTGGTGCAGGGAATGTTACAGAACTCATTGATGCAGACTCCACAGGCGTGAATGCACTCCTGTGCGGCATTGCACATGAATGCCATGCATCCGTGATCTTCACCAGCGAGCACAGTGACAAGACCCAGGGCTCCGTTGCAGAGATGCGGAGGGCGACCGGGATGATGGCTCTGATGCATGACCGCCCGTACCCGAAGGATCTCGGGATCGACCTCCTGGTGCTCAAGGAGAAGAGACGGCGGCGTGAGCCTCCGCTCGTTTGTAATGAGAGCATGAGTGCGCACCAGGTGCCGGATGAGATCGAATATGACCCCCTGGGATGCATCAGAATCGGGATCGAGGGTGACGAGATCGTCGCCGTCCACCGCGGGAGGGCGATCCGCGGCAGGAGATGGGATGAGATCCTCTATACCCTCATCGACGAGGGGTGCGTGTCGCGGCTGGACCATGCGGGATACCTGGGCAAGGAGCTGTACAAGGCAGGACTTGCCATCCGCTTCGGCAGGAGCTTCGAGCAGGACGGACACTTTTAATGTATGCCCCGTGGTCACCCCGATGCAATGATTAATTTCTCCTCCCGCCAACATAAAAAAGATGAAGATTCGCGGGATCAGCAGGGAGCTCCTCGATGGTCTCCTCTATCTCGGGGAGCACACACGCGATGATGCCGGGACGCCGGTCGAGTTTGCGGGCATCCTCAGGGAGGAGGGGGGCGTTATTCAGGATGTCTGCCTGCTTCCCGGCACCACCAGCGGGGAAAATTATGCGAGCCTGTTCCTGGATATGATGCCGCTCGACACCCACATCGCCGGTAGCGTGCACAGCCACCCGAACGGGGTCCTCTCACCGTCAGATGCAGACCTCAGGTTTTTTTCCCGCGTCGGCAGGTACCACATCATAGTCGGACCCCCGTACAGTGAGAGGAGGTGGGGGTGCTTCCTCGTGAACGGGACCCCCTGCGACCTCGGGGTGATCGGATGAGGCGCATAGTCGCTACAGGGACATTTGACATCCTCCACCCGGGGCACATATACTATCTTGAGGAGTCGGGAAAACTGGGTGATGAACTCCATGTCATAATCGCCAGGGATGTGAATGTGAAGCACAAGCCCAGACCGGTCATACCCGAGGGGCAGCGGCTGGCGATGGTGAGCGCCCTGAAACCGGTAGATCACGCGCACCTTGGGGACCTGGAGGATATGTTCAGACCAATCGAAGAGATCCGACCTGCGGTGATCACCCTGGGATTCAACCAGCACTTTGATGAGAGCGAGTTGCAGAGGGCACTCCGTGAGAGGGGCATGGATATTGATATTGTGCGTATCGGTCCATATACGGGCGATTTTTGCAGCTCAAAAAAGATCGTCCGGGAGATCATCGAGACCAGGGGCGGGTACGGGAGAGACGATCATACCGGGTGACTCTTTCAGGGTGCCCTGCCAGGGATCTCCGGGATGCCGCCCTGACCCAAATTCTTATGCCTCTGCCTGCCCCTAACCTCATCTAGGGAGGTGGCGGCGATGAAGGAAGATCTGGATGAAGAGATTGAGAGACTCTGCTCACTCGCAGGAGAGAAGGGCGCCATTGCAAAACGGATCCGCACCAGTGAGATCGTTGTTGCGGAATGGGTGAGGTTCAAGTGCAGGTACGGGTGCAAGGGCTATGCGAAGCACCTGTCCTGCCCCCCGTACGCCCCGATGCCTGAAGCTACAGAGAGAATGATCAGGGAGTATGAGACGGCGGTGCTCCTGCGGTTTGACGGGGTCCCGGGGCATGAGACGGTGACGCCGGATGAGATCCCCGAGGATTTCCACTCCTTTTATCGCGACCTGATCATCTGGGTGAATGGCACGGTGCATTTCATAGAGAAGACGGCGTTTTATGACGGGTTCTACAAAGCCTTTGGATTCGGCGCATATCCATGCATATTCTGTGACGAGTGCGTCGCCGAGGAGGGGGCGGGACCGGTCGATGAGAGCACCCGGAGACTATGCAGGCATATGGACCTGGTACGACCCAGCATGGAGGCGGCAGGTATCGACGTCTTTGCCACTGCAAAAAATGCCGGGTGGCTACTCTCGACGATACCCTGCAGGGATATGGAGTACGGCAAGATCATTCATGGTCGCATCCGCTCGGTGGGGCTCATCCTGATCGAATGATACGGGGGCGGATGAGGAGATATGCCACGGGAATGGAGCGGGAGCGTGATGGTACGGTATATATATATCGCCTGAGACACAAGATGAATTATCAGAGTCAGGAGATGAGAAAATGAGACGTATCTTTGTTGCGGCGCTGATATGCATGCTGGTCATCGTACCTGCAGCCAGTGCAGCCAACGGGGGTGGTGTGAGTGCCACAGGGGCATATAAGATGAACGCGAGCGGGATGAAGGCGGACGCAGAGACAAACGCATCTCCAGGGCAGTACACAATAGCGCAACCTACGATACAGGAAGCAACGGGATCGACAACCACTGCCTTAGAACTTGGGGTAGCCACCGGGAATGTTCCCGCCCAGACCACCGTCAAGGTCCAGGCGCAGAATGCCACCGAGCTGAGGGCGATGATCCAGGCAGAACAGACGAATATGACCCAGGTAGCTGCGAATACCGGGTCTGCCATGCAGGAGGTGCTGCAGAACCAGAACACGGTCAGGGTTGCCGTCCATACACTCCTTGCGGCTGAGAACATGACAGGCGGCATCGGTCCGCAGGTCTCGCAGATTGCCCGGGGATTCAATAATTCAGTACAGGCAACCATTAATTCCGAAGAGCGCATCAGGACACGGAATGTCTTTGTAACGTTCTTCGCAGGCGGGGATACAGAGGCGGCAGACGAGATCCTTCAGCAGGTGGAGCAGAACCAGGTGCGGATCACTGAACTGAACCAGCTGATGAATGAATGCGTCTGCAACGCGGGTGTGAAGGAGATCATTGAAGAGCAGATCCATGCGCTCAGCCAGGAGCAGGTCAGACTGCAGACGCTTGCGCAGCAGGAGAAGGGGAACAAGGGACTCTTTGGCTGGCTCTGGGGAAGATAACCTCAGGTAGAGTAACCACAGCACCCGGAGACGAGGGCATCCCTGGACGGGATGCCTTTCTGACGACCTTTTTTGAATGGTGGCAGGATGGCAGACTATGAAGTGAAGACCGCTGACATCTCCCGGATTACGGGCGTGCCTGAAAAGACGGTCAGGAAGATCCTCAGGGAGCATGAAGACCGCTTCACCTGCAGAGAGATCGGCAGAGTCAGGATCTACACCGGCGGGGCTATAGAGATGGTCATGGACCTGGCAGGGGGAGGTGCCGGGGGAGAGCCGGAGGAGGCAGCCACTGGTGCGCAGAGGAGTGCAGGGGGAAATGATGCGGGTGGCGGTGAGGATGTGGCTCATGAAACCCATGCAGCTCATGCACCACAGCCTGACCGGCACCTTCTGGGCGAGATGTCTGCCGCGATTAAGACGATGCAGGAGATGTGCGCGACGCAGCACCTGCAGATCGAGCGCCTGAAACGCGCTCTGGAGGAGGAGCAGGCGCGGACCAGTGAGACACTCCAGCACCTGCATGACAAAACAGAAACCCTTGAACGCATCCTCAGGGAGCAGCAGGAGGAGAGCAGGCTCACCAGGGAGTGGATAAAATATTTTGACGAATGGACAGATGAGCAGAGCCTGCCCCTCCTTGCAAAGCTCAGGAGAGCGCTCGATACCGGGAAGCGCTGAGAGATCTCACATATAATCAGAGATTAAGTCATTTTATTCGGTCATTTCATCTGCTAAATTATCTATAAAAATGGATTTAGAGATTTCAGTGAAGGATTTTTAAGAATTGAAATCATAAATAAGATTAAATAACTTTAATTAAAATTAAATAAATCAGTGAAATAATATGAGTGTCAAAAGCTTCAGCATCTCAGATTATGTCTATGAAAAATACTCCACCGAGTGTAAACGCCTCGGCCTCAACATGAGCAAACAGATTGAGAATTTCATGAAGTTCCAGCTTGAAGAAGAGTTCGCATTAAGAGAGGAATATATCGAAAAAATTGAGAAGATAAGAAAAGAAAAGTTCAGACAGGTTGCGGATTTTGACAAACATTGACATCTCCGGATGATACTTCTGAGGTTTTTTATTATATAATCTGTATATCTCCGAAACACTTGACGCAAAACTGGAGAAGCTGAAGAAAGGAGATAAAGAGATTCTTAAAGTAATCTCAAAAAAGGTTCGTGAGATTCAAGATAATCCATATCATTTCAAGCCTTTAAAGCATGACCTGAAAGGAATCAGGAGAGTTCATATCAAAAAATCCTTTGTCCTGATATATGAGATTATAGAATCTGAAAAATCCATACGATTGCTTGACTTTGATTCATCACGATAAAATTTACAAATAACCTGTTTTCACCTTCACCCCTCACAGACCTCCCCCACCCTCTCCGGCTCGTACCGCAGCGTGATCACCTTCCCCACCATACATTCCGAGGGTATTATTTATGCGTCAGCCATAGTTTCTCGCATGAGACACGGGTTGTATTATATCGCGATTCTCGCTCTCGTCATCGCATCCGCCGCCATCGCCGGCTGCACGGCATCGCCATCGACACCCTCCGGAGTTGCCGCGATCACGGAAAAGCCCCTCTATGCCCACGCCACCTGGGGGTGGGAGGTGGTGGACCTCTCAACCGGCGAGCACCTTGCATCGAAGAACCAGGATATGTGCTTTACCCCCGGCTCGACGGTCAAGCTCTTCACCACTGCCGCGGCGATGGAGCTGCTCGGTCCTGACTACCGGTTCAGGACGCCTGTCTATCTCGTCGGTGACACTCTCGTCCTCGTCGCATCCGGCGACCTGACGATGGGGGGGAGGACGCTCCCCGACGACACGATCGCATGGACCGACTCGGACCACGGCGACGCGAACGTCCTGCCCGACGCGACGCTTACAAACACCGATCCCCTCGCCGGCATCGACGACCTCGCGGCGCAGGTGGCGGTTGCGGGGATCACCCGCGTCTCAGATGTGATCATCGACGACCGGCTCTTCCAGCCAGAGACCCTCGCCGACCCGGACCCCATCACTCCGGTGCTGGTCAACGAGAACCTCATCGATCTCCTGATCACCCCGGGACCAGAGGAGGGGACCCCGGCGTCGGTTGCAATGCGACCGAACACGACCCTCTACAACGTCGTCTCCGAAGTGGTAACCGGCAGGACAGAAGACGCGATCACGATCAGTGAGGAGGACGGCACCATTACAGTGACCGGCTCGATCCCGGCGGGACGGGCGCCACTGCTCCGGACCTGGACGGTGCCCGATTCCTCCGCCTGGGCGCGCGGGCTGTTTGTCGAGGCGCTGGAGCGAAACGGTATCGCGGTCGACGCCTCACCGACGGGTGCGAACCCTGCAGGGTACCTACCAGACGGCTATACGGAAGCGACGAAAGTCGCCGAGCTTGTATCCCCGCCGTTCTCCGAGAATGTCAGGCACATCCTCAAGGTGAGCCAGAACCTCCATGCCAACACCCTGCTCGGCATCATGGCGGCGCACGAGGGGGAGAAGACCATCGAGGAGGGGCTCATGATCGAAGGCTCGTTCATGGAGGGCATCGGGATCGATCCCGCCACCCTCTCCCTCATTGACGGGGAGGGGAGCAGCGGCAACCGCGTCAGCCCTGAAGCCGCGGTCACCCTCCTCCGTTACATGGCGGGTACCGGCGACTACCAGGTCTACCGGGATGCATTGCCGATCCTCGGTGTCGATGGTTCGCTCGCCAAGGCTGCCGGACCCGACAACCCGGCGGTGGGCAAAATCCAGGCAAAGACCGGCACCTCCATCCAGGGGGACGCTTTTGGCATCTTCCTCACCGCAAAGGGACTCGCCGGGTATATGACGACACAGTCAGGTCACGAAGTGGCGTTTGCAATTTATCTAAACAACGTCCGCGTGACCAGCATTGAGGACATCATGGCGATCAATTCCGACATGGGCGATCTTGCTGGCGTCTTCTGGGAGGCGTGGTGAAGAAACCCCCTTCACCCCTCACACACCTCCGCCACTCTCTCCACATCATACCGCAGCGTCACCACCTTCTTCCCGCCCTTCCCCTGCACATGAGTCACATCCACCAGCCGCACCGTGTCCAGCATCTCCAGGCACCGGTGGAACTTAGAATACCCGCACTTCATCCCATCTCCCGCATGTCTCTTCTCAGGAATAATAATTATCGGGTGTGCACGGCTCTGCGGTGCTGGTTATAAGAGGCGGGCTTCTGTTACCTCTTTTATGAGGATGGCAGATGAAACCTCATCATCACTTTTCTTCCAGTGGTTTTAACCAGGGATTTCCTGCGTGTCTCTTTTTCAGCTCGCGAACGAAAAGCCAGGCCATGACAATTCCGAGAGCGATGTCCAGCACCCCGAACCAGATCCTAGGGCTGGTCAGCGATTCCAGTGTGAATATGAGCGGGGTCAGCCCGTAATAGATGAACGACGTGAACCAGCCCAGGACAAAGAGACCGACGAGCCCGGGGAGGGCCGGCCTGAGGTCGGCGATAAGGGTCGGGAATACATATACGAATACCATGGCAAACCCCACAATAATGAGAAGGGTTCCCGGCACAGTAACTACCCAGGGAGATATATTGAGCGCCCAGTCAAAGAAGAAGAAATCTCCGCCTTGGTACATTACCGACCTCTGGGGAATATAGGCCCAGACCTGCGCCACGTTGTGGAGGGCAACCCAGAAGAGGAGGGAGAAGAGCAGGAGTGAGCTTCGCACCCGCTCCCTGGTGAGGAGAGCCAGTGAGATGACAGCGAGGAGAACGTTCATCATCGGCCCGGCGATGGAGATCATGGCGACATCAATCCCCCTGCCCTGTGCGATCAGATCCGGGTAGACGCTCCAGTCATCAAATTCCGAGATGCCCGCGAAGGTCCAGCCATGACCATAATTGATATCCAGCGGTCCCTTGAGGATCCCGAGCATGTAGGCGACGGTGGAGTGGGACCACTCGTGGAAGAAGAGGGAGGTGTACTTTGCCAGGAAGTAGAAACCAGACATGACCAGGGAGAAGAGAAAGGGATTTACCCTCCACGATGGGAGATTCGGATCCCCGGAATTCCGGCAGATGATGGCACCAGTGACCAGCCCGAAAATACCGATAATTACAGTAAGGTTAAGCCAGAATGATTCCCCGAACCAGATTGAGGCAAAACAGCCGCCAAAGAGGAGAAATGAAAAAACCCACATATTATGGAATTTCGTCCAATAAAGTGCCGCATTGAATATCACACCCCCTCATCCCAACCCATCAGGGTTATCGGGTTGCCCCAGGTAATGCCAAAAGAGCTGATCTCATCCTGTCCGGTCATAAATCAGCTAGTGTTTTTTCTCTGTCCAGATATCAATCCTGGCAATTTGCCCCAATGTACCATCTGGACTAACATATTCCTGGTGACATGCTGCATAGCACCGTTTGACAACATTCATAGTGGCGCACCGGCAACATGACTTCTATGAAGAGCTGTCTCATTCTGTGTTGTGTCCTGATCCTGGTGGCGTCCGCCGCGATGGCGGGATGCACCGGACAGGAAGGCGATACGCAGATCGCCCAAATGGAGGAGGTCGCCGCCTCGCTCACCGTGTCCATCAACGCTGGACTTGACGATCTGAGGGCAGGGATCAGGGACAACTCCCATGCCCTGTCCACGGCAGGTCTCGCGGGTGAGGAAGTAGAGGAGATCCTGATTGAAAACCTCCTGCAGCACCCCTGGGCGCTCTCTTCGCTCGTCATCTCCAGGGAGGGGATCGTCATGACTGCGGTGCCCGAAAACTACGCTGAGATCGTTGGGATGAACCTGAGCTGGCAGCCGCAGGTCCAGAAGGCGAACGCGGACCAGGTGCCGATCGTCAGCGGCGTCTTCCTGATGGCGGAAGGGTTCACCGGGATCTCGCAGAGCTACCCGGTCTTCTCCCCATCCGGGGAGTACCTCGGCTATACCGACATTACCTACGCCCCCGATGCCTTCCTCGGCAGGCAGATCCGACCGGTGACCGACGGGACGGCGTATGATGTCTGGGTGACGCAGACGGACGGAACCGTGATCTACGACACCACGGAAGAGGAGATCGGTAAAAACCTCTTTTCCGACCCTGCCTATGCAGATCCCGCCCTGCAGGAGATATTTGCCAGGATCGTGAATGAGCCGTCGGGATCCGGCGTTTACACCTTCTGGGACAGGGACTGGAACAGGAACGTCACCAAGGCAGCAGTCTGGGACACCGCCGGAATCGACGGTGCCGAGTGGCGGGTGGTGGTCACCCGCACCGGTAACGAAGACGGCGGGACACCCACAGGGATGGCAACGCCCGCGGCTGGGACGACCGATGCCCGTTATGCGAATCTCACCGGGTTTGTCGAGGATGCCGCCGCATATGCAAGGGAATACGGGAAGGAAGCCGCATTGGAGGCGTTCAATGACCCGGACGGAGCATTTATCGACGGAGAACTCTACGTCTTCGCGTATGAGATGGACGGGACTGTCATCGCGCTCCCCTACCAGCAGGGTCTGCTCGGAACCGTCCGGACCGGGATTACTGATTCCAATGGGGTCAAATTCATTGACGGGCTGATCGAGGTCGCCGGGGAAGGCGGCGGCTCACTCTACTACATCTACCCGAACCCTGGAAACGACTACAGGGAGGAGTTCAAGCTCTCATACGTCATACCGGTCGACGACGAATGGTTCGTCGGGTCAGGGATCTATCTGCCCGAGCTCCCTGCCGGGTTCAATGACACGGAACGGGACGAGCTCGTCGAACGGGTGAGGCATGCCCGTGAGTATGCACAGGCGCACGGCGCAGCACAGGCGCTTGCCGACTTCAATGATCCCGGCGGTGAATTTGCGGATGGCAGCCGGTATATCTTTGCCTACGGCTACAACGGGACCACGCTGGCACTCCCGTTCCAGCCCGAATTAATCGGTTCGAACCGGCTGGATTTCTCTGACACCTACGGGGTAAAAATTCTCAGATGGGAGATCTCCGCCGCGCAGGACGGCGGAGGATTTGTGTACGTGCAGTACCTCAATCCGGATACCGGGGCTGCCGGGCTGAAGCTCTGCTACGTCGCACCGGTGGACGGCGAATGGTTCGTGGGATCCGGTATCTATACCGGGCAGGTGTGAGTGGCGGTTGGTGGTATCCATCTTTAGAAGACAGGAATTGCCACGTTCAATACCACATCTCCTGAACTGAACGCGTCTGAAGAGATGTGATCCTGCGGTCCTACCCGTGTGAGGGAACATCGCCCTGTTTTTCATCCACGATCTCCTGCACCCTCCCGACACTCCCGTCGGCAAGCCTCACCTTGATGCCATGGGGGTGATATGCGGAGTTGGTAAGGATCTCCTGCACCCTGCCCCCGGTGCACATCCCGCTTCCCTGGTCTTTTTTCCGCACGATCTTCACCAGGTCCCCTGTATGGATATTGCGTCTCCACCGCCCGTCTTCATCCGGCGTCATCCCCCTCTCTGCCATCTCCCCAGAGTATGCGCCTCCAAGTGATTAAGACCTGTGCTGCGTCATTGATCAGGTAAACAGACAGAGCAGCATAATCATCGCCGGTGCCTGAATGCGTGAAGTCTTCTTCAGGAAGATTTCAGCGACCCGGAACGATGCATCCTTCAGGAACCTGAACCCTCTCCTAACTGCACCCTGCGAATGTGCGGGAAGAGGTGAAAGCATGAAACGCGATAAGGAGCCATAAGGCGGAGTGACGTTCTCCCGGTTCAATCCCGGATGTATTTCCCTGAGCAGGACCGGACACCAGGCTGAAGTATGCCCACACCGCAGGGATAAAGTATTTCTGATAGAAATAGTATAAAACTACTGAGTAGAATCATGGGTACTGGAAGTCTTGGTATTTTTTCATTTGCATCATGAGGTAGTGGAAAATGAAGACCGAAAAACAACTGAATGCCCTGATCTATGCTATTGAGAAATATCCCCGGATTGGCAGAACCAAACTGATGAAATTTGTTTTTTTTGTCGATTTATTCAAATTCAACCAGACCGGCGACACACTTCTTGAAGATGAATACATCCGCCTTCCGAATGGTCCGGTGCCGGATATAGGTTATTCCTATACAGACAATTCAAATGCGTACCTGAAGGTAACTCAGGAACAGTTCGATCCGGAACGGTGTATCTACCATTACACTCCACGGAAAAAGTCTGACATTTCCTTGTTTTCTGAAGATGATATCAAACTGTTCGATGTCGTAATTGAAACACTTAAAAGGCACAATGCGACTCTGGTCAGCGATTTAACCCACAACTTCCGTCTCTGGAAGGATGCTCAACATCGCGATATCATCACCAAAGATAGACTCCGGCTTGATGACTATGAATACGACGAGCTTGAATCATTCTTCTATTATCTTCACGCAGTAAAAAGCGCGAAAGAACTCAGAGAACTTTCGGAATCAGCCAGTGAAGATACTGTTCCGGACGAAATGCTTTCCCTTCAGTTTGAAACAATGGAAAGGGCAAACTAATGGAGGATCAGATTCTTAGAGATGGGGACGTCTTTTTTCTTAATTTGACAAAACACACCGGAGTATCAAGAAACACCATGAAAGACCCCCATTATATTGCGGTGATCATGAATAAGAGGAAACTCGAAAATTACAATCATAAAACAATTATCTGCGTTCCAATGACATCAGTCCAGCCACAGTTATGGGATGAAACATACAATCGCCCGCGCATTCAGTCTCATTATCTCATCACTCCGAAAAAATATCCTGAATTAACAAATAATACACTGGTGAAATGCGAGCAGATCTATACAATAAACAGGGAATATTTTACCGATCATCGGTTCACCCTCGATAAACAGGATATCTATGAAGTGAGAAAACGCATGATCAATGTTATTGGATACTGAATTTTTCCAATTTAACATGAAAATGAGGCTCACATTTTCAGCAAACAGTGCCTGACGCTGAGGCGTCATCAATACTTCCTGTAAATTTTACTGCGGTGCCCCACTTCAATTACATGAATTACCATCACATTATCCACAATATTCAGAATAACCCGGTAATCACCCAAACGAAGAGAATAAAACGGCGGTTCTTCAGTTCCATGTAATCTTTTCACGTATTTTTTCGGGTTCTCTTCACCGGCAAGGACTTTTAACTCTTCATAAATGTTTTTTGCGATATTTTTTGGCAATCGGGCAAGGTCTTTTTTCGCACGGGCTGTAACTTTTACCAGATAAGTCATTCACAAAGACCCAGTTCTTCTGCAACCTCTTCCAGGGAACGGACCCTGCCGGCTTTTATATCTGCCAAGGATTCTTCGATCGCCTTTATTGTTGCATCGCTCAGGGGTTCGTCATCAACAGCACATTCAACCAGACGGCTGATTACCTCCTCATAGGATTCCTTCGGATGCGTCTTTAACGCTGAGAGCTGATCCCTCATATCCGTGCTTATCCGGATGGATGTTATACCTGCCATACGTATGTATGTGTGCATATATGCGCATATAATTATCGGGTGTGCATGGTTCAGGGAGGAGTTGTAAGAGGCGGGCTTCTCTTTTGTGAGGGAATTTTTGAACGCAAAGATGAACCCATCTCCCGCAAGTCTCCTCTCAGGAATGATAATTTTCGTACCCCTCGAAACACGAAGAAGATCCACTTCATCGTGGGTCTTTGCATTTGTTTCTTCGTCTGACCCCTCACCATCTCACATACATCGTCCGGAGGCTGCTGTTGGTGGTATCCTAATGCCATGTCAGAAGACCAGGTCAGGTCATACATA
>DARA01000051.1 GCA_002503135.1 Methanomicrobiaceae archaeon UBA207 | reverse complement strand
TTTGCAGTGGACTTCACATTGTCCACACCGACGGTGTGCTGGGTGATACCCATCGAGTAGAGCAGTGTAGCCGACTCAGCGGTACCGATCCACTCTGCGGCTTTCTTGAGGTCGGCTGCGGGAATACCAGAGATCTTCTCGACATTCTCTGGGAGGTAGGTATCCTTGAGCACCATCGCTTTGAGTTCTTCGTAGCCCTTCGCACGGGTAGTGACCCATTCCTTGTCTTCCCAGCCGTTCCGGATGATCTCTCCCATCAGGCAGTTTAAGATGGCAACATCCGCCCCTGAATAGAAGGCACCGTAGAGGTCAGCCTGCTTTGCAGTGGGCGTGAATCGCGGGTCAAAGACGATGACTTTTGCCCCGTTCTTCTTTGCCTGCATGATCTTCCGCCCGATGAGCGGATGCTGCTCAAATGTGTTGCTGCCGATGACAAATACGCACTTTGACTCGGCTATGTCGCCGATGGAGTTTGTCATCGCACCTGAGCCGAATGATGCCGCCAGTCCTGCAACCGTTGATGAGTGGCAGAGCCGGGCGCAGTGGTCAATGTGCTTGGTCTTGAACACACCGCGTGCCAGCTTCATTAGCAGGTAGTTCTCCTCGTTTGAGGCACGTGCTGACGAAAGCACTGCAATTTCATCAGGTTTGTACGACTTGAACTTCTGTGCGATGAGAGCATATGCCTCATCCCACGTCGACTCAACAAACTTCCCATCTTTCTTGATGAGTGGTTTGGTGAGACGGTCTTCACTGTTCACGAACTCGTGTGCATAGGTCCCCTTCTGGCAGACCTTGCCTTCATTGACAGGTGAACGCTGGTATGGTGCAGTGCCAACCACCTTCCCGTCTTTTACCACGAGGTTGAACGTACATCCCGTACCACAGTACGGGCACGTCGTCTGAACATAATTTAATTCCATGGTTAAAACCTCGGACAAACAAAAAATCATTCACCGTCTTATTTAACTATAATGATTAATGCCTGAAAATTGATGAATACTGGTGGGTGGATGAAGTGACCCATGGAAAACAGGTATGCATTAATGATTGATATCTGTCAGATGAAAACCACTCATCTGATAATTTCCCGGCGGTAAGAAAAGAGGGCGCAGATATGAGAAGAAGATTCCTGATCCCGAGGATGCTCAGGGAGCTGGTGCGCTCAGCCCTGGCTGAAATGGACGGAGCGGTCTTTGGCAGTCCTGGGAAGTGCCGGTACTGTGGCGGTGGCGTGGCAGGTTATGATGTCAGGAAGAGAGCCTTTGCCTGCATCATCGAAGATGGCAAAAAACGGGAGATCCATGTGCATGTCAAACGGTTTTGCTGCAGGGACTGCGGGAAGGTGTGCTATGCAGATGCACCATTCTATCCCGGCACCCGCATCGGCTCACCTGTCGTCGACCTCTGCGTCTGTCTCGCCGCCACCATGCCATTCAATCGCGCTGAACGGTTCCTCAAGGAGATCGGGCTGGCGGTCGACAGGGGAACGATCAGAAACTATGCACACAGGAATTTTGGCAACATCCCCTATGTGGAGATATTCGGCATTCATATGCCGATCTCAATCCTGAATATTTCAGTTTTGTCGATCACCGGGGGAGAGGAGGGTTCCGTCACAGGGGCAGAATCGCTCAGTGCCAGACGTTTCCCACCCGCATAGCGGACACCGTTTTACAGGGCGGCTCCTCCGCATCAGCGGGATCATGGGGATGAAGAGGAAGATGAAGAAGAACGGAAACCCCAGGAGCAGCAGGATCGCCGTAATGCCGAGTGAACCTGCGAGGAGTGCGGCTGTCATCGTCAGGCGCTTCGTAGCGCCACCTCCCGTACCGCATATGCGGGTAGTGCATCAGACGCCTCCCCCATCTCCTCCCGCAGGTCTCTGCCATTGAGTTCCCGTGCAAACAGTGCTGAGCCGATGCCGCAGGTGAGGAGCATATCTGCACCGCTTTCCCCCATGACCTGCTGCACCGCCTTACTGATGATCTCTCTCTGGACCTCCCAGAACCGCTCTGCAATCCTGATCGCACCTCTCTCTCCGATCTCATCGGGATCAGCGCAGACTACCCTGGCAAGTCTGCGGAGCGATGCCTGGTAGGTAGCCCCCCCCCAATCCGGCGCCGGGCAGGTATAGTCTGCATCCCTGATATGCCCGAGCACGAGATGGGCGTCGGCGCTTGCTGCGAAGTACTCGGTGCTTACCGGTGTCCTGATACCGTCGATCTCAACAGAGCGGATGTGCGCCGCGAGATTCGTCCTCAGCATGCCGGTGTAGATCAGGTAGCCCCCCTGCAGACGCCTGAGGTCGGTCATCCCCTTCATCTCATTGTACAGTGGGAGTGGGATGATGTCTGTGGTGGTGCTGCCGATGTCCAGGAAGACCGCCTCCGGATACCTCTCCCTGAGCCAGTCCGCAGATGCGAGCCAGTTTGCTGCGGCGAGTTGCGGGACTGCAGAGGTGTGGAAACGCCCGTCAGTGCCATAAAAGAGGGGTGCCCTGAAGACCGATTTTATTGCATCGACTATGTGGCATATCCCGTCCATCTTGCATGAAAAGGAGTCGGCGAGCTCCCCGCTCATGACGACTGCTGCCGCACCTCCCTGATACGGAGTGAGCAGGTCTGCAAGAGGCGCACCTTTCCAGAGCGGACAGTAGTGGATGTGTACACTCTCCTCATCCACCACCTTGAGGTTTGCTCCACCCACGTCAATACCGATCATATCCGTGTCACGTTCCCGTCCTTGTCGAATCTCACGCGCCCCCTGAGATGGACCTCATCAGGTCCTCCGCCTTTCGATGCCTGTACAAGTATATCCGCGATCTCCTCCTCCATGCATGCGGCGATGCCGACGATGCTTGTTGTGGGGCGGGGGTTGACATCGACCACATACGCCCTGTCAGCCACGACCATGTCGACACCGACACATCCCTGACACCCCAGCACCGTCATCGCCTTCACTGCGGCAGCAGAGATCTCCTCCTGCATGGGGTGTGTCACCGGCGTCTCCCCGCCAAGGTAATGGAACTCCCCGTCCTGACCGACCTCCATCTGCTGCCTGTTGATTGCAAGGACCAGCGGGGGCTTCCCTGTGTAGTAGGTGCATGCATTCCCGATCATCCGGCTGCCCACCAGGCTCACGCTCAGGTGTTCGCCCCTGATGTACTCCTGTCCGAACTCCCCTTCGCCTGCCGGTCCCTCTGAGAGTCTCACGCCCTGTGACCCGCAGCCTGAGACCGGTTTCATCACCCTGCGCCCGGAGTCCGCTCTCTGTGGGACACTGATCCCGTTCGCGGCGAGTATCTCTGCTGTCAGGAGCTTGTTTGCGCATACTGCGGCAGCCATGCTGTCGCATCCGATATTGTGCGTAAGGCGTTCGATCCTGCTGATGAATGGCGGCATGAGGGCATCTGGTGCAATTACCAGCCCCACATCGCATTCAGGGGCAAGACCGGCGATCTCCTCGCCGAAGTCCCTGCCGTCGGGTGTGACGACTTCATAGCCGCAGCATTCAAAGCTCTGCGATAGCACCGAAAGCATCGCAGCCCCTTCCGATGCAAGGGCAGGATCATTGAATATTGTATATTCTGCAAGAAGCGCTCTCATCCTCTTATATTCCTCTTCTATATTAGATCCCTATATGATCACTTTACCCTGACGATCGTTGATATAGTTTGGTGCATAACAATGGTGTTGTAATGACCAGACCGATGATACTCCTTACCAATGACGACGGGGTAAACTCCGTGGGCTTGTGGGCTGCCTATGACGCTCTCTCCCCTATCGCTGATGTGAGGGTTGTAGCGCCTGCATCCCAGCAGAGTGCGGTCGGGAGGTCGATCTCCATCTTTGAGCCGATACGGGCAACCGAGATCACTGTCAGGGGCAAGCAGGCGTTTGCAGTCGCCGGAAAGCCCACTGATGCGGTGATCATCGCACTATTTGCACTGAAACTCGCACCTGCGCTGGTCGTGAGCGGGATAAATATCGGGGAGAACCTCTCATTTGAATCGATCATGACCTCAGGAACAGTCGGAGCAGCGCTTGAAGCCTCCAATCATGGTTACCCTGGTGTTGCATTCTCCCTCCAGGTCGAGGACCAGGGAGACAAATTCGATGACCCCCAGTTTTCAGGGCACAGTTTTGATGAGGCAAAAGTGGTCGTCCGGGATATCTGTGAGAAACTCCTCAGCAGAGGCTACCCTGAGAACACTGATGTGATCAATGTGAATATCCCGTCCCGCGTGAGGGGCGGTTATGAGGTTACGAGGCTCGCTGAAAAGCTCTTCCACACCTGTGTGGAGAAGCGCTTTGATCCACGCGGGCGACCCTACTACTGGATTGACGGGGCTCTCTATGAAGATGCAGAAGAGGCGACAGACGTCCATGCAGTCAGGAAGGGAAATGTCTCGGTCACGCCCATCACACTGGACTGCACCGCATATCAGGCACGGGATGAGATTGAACTGGTCTTCGCAGACCGGGATCGGTAGACGGCAGCCCCACTCAGATCAGCACCCCCGGATCAGGAAAAACAGTATACATGGATGTAGCGGCGCTGCATCCCGGGCATATCACCGTGTGAGCTGCTCTGCCACCCTCGCAATACGGCGCCCGTATTTTGTCGCATCTTCGAGGATCTCAGGGTTCACACCGCCGTCTGCGGCGATGCCGTAATGCCCCCCGGTCTCCATGGGGTCGCCGATGACCACCATCCCATGGATCAGCATCGCCTGGAGGATCGAGAATATGGTCGTCTCCTTCCCGCCGGTCCGCGCCCCGCTGGTGGTGAAGGCGGCGCCCAGTCTGCCCTCAAGTTTCCCGCGTATCTGTACCGTCTCGTCTATGAAATTTTTCACAGGTCCGGCGCATGTCCCGAAATAGACCGGCGATCCAATGACGATCGCATCATAGGCGGGGAGGTCCCTGACCTGCATC
>DARA01000033.1:4179-26145 GCA_002503135.1 Methanomicrobiaceae archaeon UBA207 | reverse complement strand
ATCCAGCCACCCGTGCCCATAACTGAAGCATACAAGGGCATTGACGTGATCCATCTCACTCAGGCAGTGGGATCCTTTTTCAGCCTGTGATCGTGCAGTGGAATACACGGCATCAGCGCAGTCAGATAGGAGGCTCCCCTCTGCAGGGGCGTATGCGAGGGCTTCAAGCGCATCATTGAGCATCTGCTGGTATCTCAGGGTCTTCTCCATGAGATGATCTGACAGCATCTCCGGCACCGGTTCGGTGATCTTCTCCATGGATACCTCAGTCTCCTCTCCACCGGCGATCACGCCGACCCTGACGCCCGCATCCAGCCATCCCCTGCCATATGCATAGCTTGCAATGGCATTGACGTCATCGCCCCCGGATAAAAACCCTGAACCGTCGCTGTGGTAGGCATATGCCATACTGAGGATCTCGCCGGCTGCCCTGTCCAGTGCGCCATAGTCAGGGATCATGGACCCTGACCTGGAAAGCAGATTCCTGAGGTGCATGCCGTATTCAGTGATCTTCATAAGCCGGCAAACGTCTCCAGGTACTCCCTTTCCATGATATGCAGGTCTGCAGGAACCACGAGGATGTGTAGCGGCGGACCAAAATCAAATTCTTTCAGGCTCCGGCTGCTCCCGGCAGCCACGCCAGGCTCTGCCGAACCTGCCCTTGCGACGCCCACATACAAATCCGGTGGTTCTCCTCCAGTTTTCTCTGCCATCTCTCCGATGAGCGTGATCGCTTCAGGGATGGTCATATGGCGGTCCTCCCTGATATCGAGATAGACGAGTGTGTGGAGATTCGCGTCAAGGTTGTATGCAATCACTTCAAACGGAGCGGTCGGGAACCACCCCTTTTCAGGATATGGTATGGAGCAGGATTTTCCGAACCTGTAGTTCTGCAGACCGGTGAGCCCGCAGACCGCGCTTGCAATGGATGCACCATGGATGATGCGGCTCTGAACGCCCATGGCGGCTGCCCGGATGCGGAGGTCTGTGTGGGTGGTCGAGACCATGGGGTCCCCTCCTGTGAGGAATGCCACATCTTCATCCTTCGCAAGTGCTAGGAACGTCTCAGGGTGCTGCTCTACGTCCTCCCTGTTGAGTACCTGTATCTCTCTCCCAAAGAGGTGCTCCATCTTCCTGATGGACGTGCCGGTGAGGCATGACGTGTAGGATTCAAGAAAAATGTGGTCGGCACGCCTGATCTGCTCAAGCCCTTTTACTGAAAGGTCCTGCTCGTCATAGAGCCCGAGACCAATGAAGAACAACATCCTGCACACACCTCTCCAATGTATTATCCCTGGTACTGGAATTCTCCAGCCGGCTCCCTGTCAGGGCATCCCGGCAGATGTCCGGGAATCACATCACAATCTCCAGTCTGTCATCAACCAGCGTATATCTCATCCACCTGTTGAATTTGCCAGGGATGCCCATAATCCTGATATAGTGCTGGATCGAGACCCCGTCATCCATCGACTTGATTTCAATGATGATGTCCATCAGCTGCTTTAGGGTGGAAATAGTTTTCTCATCAAATGAGCCGCTGGATAGTACATAAACCCCCAGACCCTCAAGTTTTTCCATCTGTGCGGTTATGACATGCAGAAATCTGTATATGGTCTCCAGAGGGTTGTACATGAGCAGAGTTGAGAGAGACAGTACGCAGAGTCTGACAGGCGGCGGGAGCGGTCCGGGGTTCTCCATGGCTATGGTGATCTTCCACATCTCCTCGACCATCGTTGAAAATTTAATCCCGGCACCTGTGAGGTCCACCGGACTGGCTACAAATTTGATCCTGGCTGAATCTTCAATATTCGAGACAGATGTTTTTGTTATG
The DNA here is from genome assembly GCA_002503135.1 of Methanomicrobiaceae archaeon UBA207. Classification (GTDB taxonomy): domain Archaea; phylum Halobacteriota; class Methanomicrobia; order Methanomicrobiales; family Methanoculleaceae; genus UBA207. The sequence goes on along the minus strand of DARA01000033.1, from coordinate 24,314 downwards.
GCGTCTATGATGCCTACCCTGCTTTTTGGGACACCAAGCCGTTTGAATGCATCAAATACTTCTGCAGTACGTTCATCAGTTGAGATAACGACGGTCCATTCGCCTTCCTCTGGTTTTGCAAGCATATATGCGATCTCTTTCGCATGTGAGATCGACGGGGCTAATACGAGGACATTTGTCGTGGCGCGCAGTCCGCCCAGTTCGTCGTCAATGGGTATGATGCTTGTTTTGTAAGTGTACATCCGGGTTATCCTGATTATTTCAATACATAATTTATAATTGATCCGATCGCGATCCCAAGGCTTACTGTGTAACCTGAAACCAGAAATGCCAGTCTGTAGCTATGCTCACGTGCAAGAACCGCGATTGTCGAGAGGCACGGGACAAAGAGGACTGTCACGAGCGCAAAGATATATAGCTGGTGCGGTGTCATGACTGACGCCAGATCCGCAGAGCCCGAGAGGATTGCAAGCGTCTCAAATGCCATCTCTTTCCTGAGTATGCCGAATAGCAGTGCAGTTGCGGCATATCCTGGTATACCCAGGATCGCCTGTGACGCCGGTGTGATGATCTCCTGAAACGCGGCAGTGACTCCTGCGAATTCCAGTATGCCGAGGATCACGCTCCCTGCAAGCAGCAGTGGCATGGCGATGAAGAGAAATTCCCTCAGTTTCAGCCAGGATTTTGTCAGGATGAGGCGGGGTTTCGGGCGGCGCAGCGGAGCCATCTCCATGATCATACCATATCGCTCCCCTGGCGTGATGCGGGAGAGGAGGAGTCCTGTCAGGATGATGAGGATGAAGACGATTATGTAGATGCTGAATGCCGCAGGTATCCCGACGAATTTTGCCACGATGCCTGATATGATGACAGTACGTGCCGAACACGGGATCATTGTAACCAGAAATGCCGCGATGATCCGTTCGCGCCTGCTGCTGAGCAGCCTGGTCCCCATAATTGCCGGGACATTGCACCCGAATGCCAGGATGAGTGGTATGATCCCGCCGCCATGCATCCCGATGCGGTGCATGGCATTATCTGCAAGGAATGCCGCCCGTGTCAGGTAGCCGGTGTCTTCAAGGATTGAGAGGAGTATGTAGAATATGAAGATGTACGGAAATGCGATCCCGAGCCCTGCCTGCAGGGCGATTATCACCGCTTTGCCGATCACCTCCGGAAACAGGGGGAGACCAAGGCTGAGGAATGGTTCGAGTGCATAGACCTGGATCATACCAACGATCATCTCCTCAAGGAATGCCCCGGCTGTGAAGACGACCAGGAGCATGCCTGTGAGGATGGCAACCAGGATCGGGATGCCAGGGAATGTCCGTGTGAGCAGGTTGTCAGGATCAATGCGGTGCGGCATCTCACGTTCATGCAGGGTTGCATTACTGAGCTGACGGGCGAAGTTATGGCGGTTTGCCGCTATGATCTGGTTGATGCTCATGCGGTGCCTGTCTTCAATCTCTTCGGCGATTGTTTTCGCCGATTCGATGAGATCAGGGTCACTGCCGATACCGACGAGGGCGTTCAGGGACACTCTCCTCCCCACACCAAACATCTTGCTCAGGCTCCTGATCGCTGCCTCAATATGCTGGTCATACGGGATCTCCACTGGCTCCCGGGTGGATGCTGCATCTGCCAGTGGTATGATCTGATCGATATTTTTGCCCATGGCTGCAGCAGTGGGGAGGGCCTCCACACCGAGCACCTCTTTCAGGTGCGCAACATCGATCTTCAGACCCTCTGCCTCTGCCTCATCGATCATGTTCACGACGACGATCATCGGGAGACCGTATTCGGCAACCTGAAGGAGGAGGTAGAGGTTCCGTTCAAGTCTGGTGGCATCGACTACGGCTATGATCGCATCGGCGCCGTGTTCTTCAAGAAACCGGCGCACAAGTCTCTCCTCTTCAGAATCGCCCTCAAGGGAGTATATGCCAGGGAGGTCAACGACCTCGATCAGGTCGCGCTTGAAGCAGACATTTCCCTGATGGAGTTCAACCGTGGTCCCTGGATAGTTGCTGACCTCAACGCCGAGTCCTGTGAGCTGGTTGAAGATCAGTGATTTGCCGACACTCGGGTTGCCGATCAGCGCATACCTCATTGCGACCTCTCCACCAGGATTGAGAGCGCGATTTCAGGGCTGAGGGCGATATCGCACCCTTTCACATGGACGACAACCGAGTTGTTGCGGAGTTTTCTCTGTATCGTGAGGTCTTCGCCAGGCACGATGCCGAGGTCGGCGAGCCTCTGGTTGCGCCCCGGTCTCTGGATCATCATCACCTTTACCTGGGCGCCCTCCTCAAAATCGAGAACTGATGGTATTGCAGCGGCGATTCCACTGCACCCTCTCCCCATCCCCCTGCGGCGCCCGGCACCTCCCTCTCCAGGACGCCGGGTGAGATATGAAGAGAGCCTGCCGATCGTCTCATCTGATATTTCATGCTCCAGTGTGCAGGCTTCCTGTGAGGCGGAGTCAACGTCCATACCCAGCATCTCTGTGAAAAAACATTCAAGAACCTGGTGTTTCCGCCTTACCCGTGCCGCCAGATCCTCTCCTTCCGGTGTGAGGCTGACGCTGTCGCCTGACTCCAGGTTACAGTAACCTTCACGCACCAGTTCCTCTAACACCTTCTTTATGGCAGCCGTGTCAACGTCCATGGCGGCTGCCAGATCAGCGAATACCGGCTGACGCCCGTGCTCATCTCTGGCATTGAGGATCGCCTCAAGATAATCCTCTCTGAGGTAAGGATCCATGATCTTTTATTATTTTCAATGATTTTATGGATTTGTATCAGGACATATTTTTGTTATCGTCACCGGCAGTGACGCAGAGGGCGGCAGAATGCCGGATGCCCTCGCACCCCACTCAGGCAGCCACCAGCTACTATGCCCCGAATCTCCGCACTCTCGATTGGAAATCCCTCAATGCCCTTAGAAAGTCCACTTTTCTCAACAGCACCCAGTTTATGTCCAGAAAGAAGAATTCAGAGTAGACCGACTGCCAGATGAGGAAATCTGTCAGGTGGTCACTGCCGGTTTTTATCACCAGGTCTGGTTCGTACTTGAATGTCAGGTATGACTCGATGAGATCCTCTGTAACGTCTTCAGGGCGGACTCCTGCCTCTCCCATCTTTCTGATGCACCCGGTGATCTCCTCCCTGCCGCCCTTGCCGACAGCAACGGTGACGTCCATGCCTTTCCCATGCACCTCAACCCTGTCTCCATAGTGGAGGTTCAGGCGGGCGGTATCTGCGATCTTCATTATCGCCGGGAGGTGCTGCCCGAGATGTGCGGGATCTTCTGTGCTGATATGAACGATCACCCTCTCTATGCCCAGGTCACTGCACCACCCGATCACCTCGCAGAGTTTTCCAGGGGCTGCCGCCACATCCTGCTCTGTGATCATGAAACAGAGATGTTCAGGAAGCGTGGTGAGACCCTTCCTCAGCATTCTCTCATACAGTCTGTAGATCACGTGCACCACTCCAGCAGTGATGAGAGTGTTCTGGTATTCAGGAGATCTCCCGGGGTGCACCACCCGCGGCGGGCAAGCATGACACCATATCTGATGAAATGCAGGTCATCTCTCTGGTGTGCATCTGTACCGATCGAGAGCGGCACGCCCTGTTCACGTGCCTGGATGATGTGGTTGTCATCAAGGTCAAGCCTGTATGGGAATGCATTGATTTCGAGGGCGGTGCCATGTTCTGCCGCCGCCCTGATTACCCGCGGCATGTCAAGGTCATAGGGCAGTCTCCTGCCGAGCAGGCGACCTGTGGGGTGTCCGATGATGTCCACGTGTTTATTCTCGATCGCCGTGATGATGCGCCTTGTCATGATATCTTTCTCCTGCCTGAAGCCCGAATGGACTGATGCAATGACGATGTCGAGGTCAGCGAGGATTTTGTCTGGGAGGGTGGGCGAGCCGTCGGCGGCGATGTCCACCTCGATCCCTGCGATGACCTGGCACCCGCTTTCGCGGTTGATGACTTCTATCTCATGCATCTGCATCTCGATTCTCTTTTCATCAAGCCCGTGCGCGATACCGAGTGATGATGAATGGTCTGAGATGAGGATGTATTCATACCCGTGTTCTTCGCCGGATTTGGCGATCTCCCTGAGGGTGTCTCTTCCGTCGCTCCAGGTGCTGTGTACGTGGAGGTCACCCCTGATATCCCCTGCCTCTACCAGCACCGGCAGGTCATGGTCGAGTGAATGCTGGATCTCCCCTCTGGCTTCTCTCAGTTCAGGTGGTATATACTCCATTCCCAGGAACTCAAATATCTCTTCTTCGTCTTTGAATGTGTGCCTGCGACCACTGCCTGACCGTTCTTCGATCCCGTACTCATTCAGGCGGCAGCCTTTTGAGATCGCCACCTCGCGGAGTCTTATATTGAACTCTTTTGAGCCTGTGAGGTAGAGGAGCATCGAGCCGAAGTACTCGGGAGCGGCGAAACGGATATCCACCCGCCGCCCATGAATGCGGCAGGATGTCCTGCGGCTGCCTTCACTCATCATCGCGTCAGCAACCCCTCTCAGGAGCGGGTTGAGACCTGGGAGGGGTGCTGTGGTCACGATGTCAATATCACCGATGGTGCTCACGCCCCTGCGGAAACTCCCTGCCACTGTCGCTTTTCCTTCCGGTATGACCCTCAGCACAGCCCTGATGATCTCTTCCGCTTCAATGCGCGTCATCCTGCCGCTCTGCCTGTGGTGCATCGCCACCGATCTCAGGATCAGATCCTCTTTCTTCCTGCCAAAACCCTGCAGCGCCTGGATGCGATGCTCCTGCGCGGCTTTTTCCAGGTCTTCAACAGACATGACGTCGAGTTTTTTCCAGAGTTTGTGCACGGTCTTCGGTCCGACGCCTTCGATGGCGAGGAGTTCGATCAGCGTGGACGGGATGCTATCCCTCAGTTCCTCAAGCTCATGAAACGTCCCTGTGCCGGTGATCCCGGAAATTTTTTCTGCGAGGTTCTTCCCGATCCCGTTTATTCTGACGAGTTCATCCCTGCTCATCCCTGATACCGGTGTCTCAAGGCGCTCCACCTGCCTCGCAGCCCGGTAGTATGCCCTTATCTTGAATGGGTCCGCACCCGCAATCTCCAGGAGCTGTCCCATGAATGTGAGCCGCCCGGCAACCTGCCGGTTTGAGACGTCCATACAGGAGATTACTCTTCAATATTTATAGTAGATATGATCGCCGGATGCAGGGCGGCAGTCTTCTTCAGCGCATACCGCATCGCACACCCGCAGCCACGGGCATCATATCCTCCTTATATCTCTATATACTGCTCCAGCAGTTCGAGGGCTTCCTGCTCCCTCTGCCCGCCGCACTTCCTCACGAGCCCTGTGTGGTGTACGATCAGGCGGCGGAGTGCAGGGTCAGGCTCCCTGAGGTACCGGGTCGCATGCACCGTCGCCTCCACGATGCTGTTGAACCCCCGGTTCAGGGAGTGGAGTGTGAGGCTGATGATCTCTTCATGGAGCGGCACAAGGTCGATGATGAGTGCTTCACTGGTATTTTTTTGGATCTCTGTCCTGAATGCCGCCCAGGCTTCCGCACCCGCCAGCCTGTGCATGGTCATCCCGTCCACTTCAGTCTCCACGAAGTCGCTCTCAGGCAGGTCATCAAATGCGGTCCTGACATAGACCACCGGGTCAAAAATAAAGTTGGCGACGATCCAGCCCTCATTCACAACATTCTTTTCGGTATGGCTTCCGTGAAAGAGGACCATCCTGAGTCGTCCGTCCCGGCTGATGATCCCCATGGGGGCGGCATTGTAGCGGGTTGTGGCAATTACCTCGGTGATTCCATCCTTTATGAGTCCCATACCCATCCCTCCCCCTGGGCGACGTAGATGGCGGCGATGGCGATATCTGCGATGGAGCCCGGGTTGATCTCCCTCTCTATACACCACTCATCAAGGTCACCTGCGTCCAGGTTTCTCTCCAGCACCTCCTCTGCCCGCCGCCGGACCTCCTCTGCCACAGCAGACCCGTGCTTCTTGACGATGAATGTGTCAGTCTCGGTTGCAAGGAGGGTCATAAACATCCTGACTATGGCGTCACGACCTGTGCCTGAACTGTGCAGGAGGTCTGCCGCACGCCGAGTGAGTGCAAATCCGGATGTCCACTCGCGTGCGACGAGGTCGTTCGGTGCGGAATGGCGCATTACGTCCAGGAGTGTCATCCCCCTCTCCTTCAGTCTCCCGATCGTCATGGGATCATTCACATCAAGTTCATCGCTCCTGAGCATCCTGACACTGGTCAGGGAGAATGCATGGTAGAACTCAACCGCGTCACTGGTATCCGTCTGCGACACGACTTCCATCGCACCCCTGATGTCTCCTCCCATGATGAGTGGTATCAGGAGTATATATGCTCCAAAATGCGTGTTGCCTCCGGAATGCCGGGTGGTGTGCTCCACTGCCTCCCTGATCAGTTCCCCTACTTTTCCGTCACGCCGTTCAGCACGCTCAAAGACCGGTCGCACAAGTATTGCTGATGCCAGAAAGTGCTCAAGGCGTGTATCCGGATAGTCGTGGCACCGGTCTACATTGCCTGGTTTGGGGTACGCACATACCTCAAGCATCATTGCCATCTGAGCCAGCTCAGACCGTGACATCTTCTGGTGATTCATTGAAGATCCTGTCCATGATTGTGTCTGCGAGGCGATGTTTGTATCTCATGTAATCCTTCCCTGATATGCCTGCTGCCTCCAGTGTCATATTTCTGAACATGCATGGTACACTGATCTTGCAGCACCATGCCAGGCTTCCGAAACAGGTGGTTCTACCTTCAGAGAGGGGGGTGTTCTTCACGGCTTCCAGCTTCAGTATCTGGAAGTCCTCTTTTGACATCCCAATCTTATCCAGCGCAGGCAGGAGGGGGCAGGACTTCACCGGCATGCAGCAGAACGTGAGTGCCCTGATATCGCCGCCGCGGCAGAGCTGCTTTGGCGCATTGTACCATCCTGCCTCATCTGCGTATCTGGATATCGCGGCATCCAGACCCGAGAGCGTGCGGATATCTGATCGTCTGGCGACCGAGACCATATCCGCGCCATGCGAGAACATCTCCATCATGCGGTTATAGGTGTTGATGGAATTGTTTGCAATGAGCGTAATCGGGCAGATATTGCGGATCTGGCGTATCTTCTGATACCCGTCGTCCATGAGATCGATATGCAGGATATCGGCGCCTGCTTCCCAGATCCTGCGTGCCAGCAGCCTGTCATCCCCGGAGACCCCGGCGCGGATCTTGACTGAGATGGTGACATCCGCCGACTTAAGCGCCTTTATCATCTCTTCAAGCCGTGAGAGATGTTTCAGCAGATATTCACCGCATCCTGTATTGATGATCGGAGTCTGGCGGCAGTGGGCATCGATCTCGTATACTATGCCGTCACCGAGCGCCTCTGCAGCATCATGGTATGCCTCAGGCGTGCTTCCGCGCAGGTTCATCCCTGTCACCACACCCGAGTCTCTGAAGAGGTCTCTCTGGTGGACGAGTTCTTCCAGGGGATCATCATACAAAAATTCGGTCCTCCCCTCCTCAGCCAGCATTCTGCTGGCATCGAGTGTTGCCTGGTCTATTGAATATCCGCCTATAAATGCGGCGCCTATGTGGTCCGCCCGCTCAAGCACATAGGCTGCATCCACCACACCTGCCATGGATGCTATTGCAACCGGCGTTTTTACCACCTGATCATTGATGATCAATTCAAAACGCTCATAATCGTCTATCATGATTCCATATACCTTCAACGTATATGGGAAAATTATTTTGGGTTGATCTCATCGAGGTGATACCCTTCAGGGACTTTTTTCAGGGTGATGCACTCCCTGAACTCTTCGAGTGTGATGCCGGGACCCTTCTGGTAAAATGCGGTCAGGTCCTGCCATGACATCAGGTACGCCTCTTTTGTCCTGCCGCTGCCAAACCTGAACTCGACAGCAATGTACCCCTGTCTCCCGGTCTTCCTGAGGAATTCGCTGATCACTTCGATCTGATGGAGATCATCTTTATTGATATGGAAATGCTGTGAAAAGTAGAGTTTCTTCCCTGCGATCGATTTGCATTCAATGGCAAGATAATATCTGGGGTCCAGCGAATCTGCCAGCACATCAATATACTGGGCTGCAAACCGGCTCTGTTTAAGGCGGTATGCAAATCCATGTACTCCCTTGGCTGCAAAGAACCTGTTGAAGCACTGTGCGATATCCCGCTCAAAACTATTCATTATATGCTGATTGGTGCGGCGATCAAAAAAGGAATCGGTAATGATTATTAGCAGGTATGGTAGTACATCTTAATACATGTCAAAGAAAGGAATGTTACTCGTTGGTCACGGGAGCAAGCTGCCCCACAATAAAGCCCTGATCGAGACGACAGCTGAGCATATCAGGGAAAAATCTGATGAATTTATTGTAAAGTCTGGTTTTATGAGCATCAACGAACCCCGTGTTGAGGAGAAGCTCGAGGAGTTCAGGAAGGAGGATATCGACGTGCTGGTGGTCGTTCCCCTATTTCTTGCAAAGGGCATTCACACCAACAGGGACATCCCGGCGATCCTTGGTCTCGGAGAGGGTGAGAGGCGGGGTACGTTCCAGCTGAATGGAAAGACTGTCCCCCTCGTCTATGCGGACCCTATCGGCAGCGACCCCCTGCTCGCCGAACTGATGCTGAAGAATGCGCGTAAAGCGTTCGATGAACTGCTGTAACCCTGCCATGGATGTGCTGGTGCTCGATACGATACACGGGGGCAGGGAGATTGCCAGTGCGATGCGTGCCGCCGGCGATCGCGTGGATGAGGTGGACGTCTACCGCGGCGCTCTGGGTGTGCCTGTGGAGACCGCGCTTGCACGCAGTTATGATCTCATCGTCGCGCCGGTGCATCTGGACCCCTCCCACCCGCTCCTTGGGGGGACTGCCCCTGTATGCACCCACCATGAAGCGGTCGCCAGCCTCATCGGCAGGGATGCCCCCCACCCGATGATAGAGGTCACAGGCGCGCGCGGCAAGACAACCACTGCTCATGCCATCGCCTCTCTCATGCCAGGCACCGGCATACTCCACACATCTGCCGGCACCTGGCGCTACCCGGCACGTGAACTGCTCTGGAAAAAGAGTATAACCCCTGCTTCGGTCATACCTGTGGCGCGGCAGGCATATGCGGACAGGGGATGGTGTGTTGCGGAAGTCTCTCTCGGGGTCACCGGCGCCGGGGATGTGGGTGTGCTGACGTCTGCAGCTGATTACCCGATCGCCGCCGGAAAGAGGCGTGCGCTTGCTGAGAAGTGCGCCTCGCTCGGGAGGGCAGGTACCGTGGTCGTACCTCCCGGTATCTCTCTGGAAGCCGGGTCTGTCATCTCCATGGATGAGATCGTCTCAACCGAGGGGTGTGTCTGCAGGTATGACTGGAACGGTGTATCCGGCTCGTACACCAGTCCGCTCCTTGGGCTTGATGGATACCGGCAGCCGCTCATGCTTGCCACTGCCGTGGCATGCGTGCTCGGCATCGACCCATCGCCGCTGGCAGGGTTCAGAGCGCTTGAGGGGCGGATGTCCACTGCCCGGGAAGGCGGCGTGTTAATAGTTGACAATGCAAACAGCGGCACCTGCGTGGAGACGACATGCGCCGCCGCGCACTATGCCCGCGACCTCTCGGGAGAGGATGAAATCACGCTCGTGATCGGTGCAGAATCCCGGACCATCTGTGAGGGGTTTCCTGTGGATGAGGTGGCATCGGCGATCAGCGCGGTCTCTCCGTCCCGGGTGGTCTTTGTAGGGGAATACGATGAGTATGAGAAACTGACCGCCTCCCAGGGTCCGGAAGCCGTTCCGATGGCATATGCCTGCACACTGGATGAAGCGCGGGATGTGCTGCGGGCGCAGCCGGCGGCAGGGAATATCGTGCTCTCTGTCAAATCATGGAGGTGAAGATATGAAGTATGTCCAGCCAAGACCCAGTTCCATTGTGGCAGCCCTGTATACTGCAAGGGATCTGGGCGTGGATGTGGCGATCCTGCACGGACCGTCAGGGTGTTCATTCAAGCACGCCCGTCTTCTTGAGGAGGACGGGATGAGGGTGCTGACCACCTCACTCGCTGACAATGAATTTATTTTTGGGGGTCAGGCAGAGCTTGAGCGGGTGCTGAGGTATGCAGAAGAGCACTTCTCGCCAGAGAGGATGGCGGTTGTCGGCACCTGCGTTGCGATGATCATTGGGGAGGATATCGAGTCGATCATCCAGGAGTCGGGCGTATCCACACCCACAATCCCCGTGGATATCCATGCGGGTTACAGGGAAAACATCGATGGGGTTATTGCAACACTCGAGTCTGCCGCAGAGGCGGGCTGGATCACCCGCGATGAACTTGACCGCCAGCAGCGCCTCCTTGCCAGCGCGAATGAGGTGGAGCGGCTCAGGGGTGCGGCATGCCGGGACTATATCGAACCCTCCCGCGGCGACATGAAGCATGTTGCTGCCGCGCGCCTCCTTGATCTGGCAAATAGCGGCAGGACCGGAGTTGCTGTGATGAATGCGAAGAAGGAGACCGCATATATGTTCGCGGACGAGCTGATCGCACTACATGATGCAGCACCTGATGCAGAGGTCACATATATCGCAAACCTTGATCAGCGCGGTCTCCCCAAGGTGCGGGGGGACGCCTCCCGTATCCTTGCAGGGATGCGGGAGAGAGGCGTGGACCCTGAAATCCTGGGAGCCCTGGATGAATACGGGGCACTGGGGGATGAGATTGGTGAGAGGATCCGTGAGATGTCACCTGATTTCGCTCTCATCGTGGGCGTCCCTCACGCCGTCCCGCCCGAGTACCTGGCAGGCATAGAGGTGTTTTCAATCACCAACGGACCCAGGCAGGTTGCCCCGCTTCGTGAGGCGGGGCACCGGCACGTGGTGGTCGAGATCGATCTCCATCCAAAGACACTTGGTGTCCGCAGCATCGTTGAGAGTGAGTTCGGGGCAGTGCTCAGGAGCCTGGCATGAAGTGTCTGATGCTCACCGGTGACAGGTCAGGCAGCGGCAAGACAAGTATCTCGCTTGCCATAGCTGCGCTCCTCTCCAGAGAGCGCAGTGTCCAGACATTCAAGGTGGGCATGGACTATATCGACCCGTCATATCTCACTGCAGTGACAGGACGACCATGCAGGAATCTCGACAGTTTTGTGATGGAGCCGGGAGAGATCAGGAGCCTGTTTGGGTATGGCTGCCAGGGGGGGGATATCGCGCTTATTGAGGGTGTGCGCGGGCTGTTTGAGGGTGCTGACGCCATCGGCGATACCGGCAGCACTGCATCGATTGCAAAATACCTTGGCATCGGTGTGGTCCTTGTCGTGGATGCGCGGAGCATCACCCGGAGCGCGGCGGCGCTGGTGAAGGGGTTTCAGGCATTTGACCCTGAGGTCGATATCTGCGGTGTGATCTTCAATAACATCGGCAGCAGAAGGCACCAGGAGAAGGCAACCCGTGCTGTCGAGCATTACTGCGGGGTGCCTGTAATCGGGGCTGTTCCCAGGACCGATGAGATGAAGCTCACCATGCGCCATCTCGGGCTCGTGCCGTACCGTGAGGGGCAGGTCCACACCGACTTTCATAAGCGTATTGATCTCATCAGGGATGTGATCGGGCGGCATCTTGACATGGACCTGCTCCTTGAGACTGCCAGTGACTGCTCCATCCCCATGGATTCCAGGGACCTGTTTGGAGACACGGCTGACCACCCTGACCCTGACATACGCATCGGTGTAGCATATGATGAAGCATTCAATTTCTACTATCCTGAGATGTTTGATATTCTCCGTGCCTGTGGTGCAGAGTGCATCCGCTTCAGCACCCTTGATGACCGGCTGCCTGAGGCGGATGGCTACATCTTTGGAGGCGGGTATCCTGAGATGTTTGCCGCAGACCTTGAGGCGAATGCTCCCATGCGTGAGGCGGTATGCGAGGTCTCAGGAAACGGCACACCTGTCTATGCGGAATGCGGTGGGCTCCTCTATCTCACAGACCGGATTGTCCTGAACAAAGGCTGGCAGGGATGTGACGAGGTCTCGTCTTATGAGATGTGCGGGGTATTCCCGGGGGAGTGCCGCATGCCGTCCCGCCGTGTGCTCGGGTACGTCGAGGGGGTGAGCGGCAGAAAGAACCCATTCGGAGCATTCGGGTTCAGGGGGCATGAGTTCCATTATACTGATGTCCGCCTCGCTCCTGGTGCAGAGTATGTGTACCGCCTCACCCGTGGCGAAGGGATCGCCGGCAGGTGCGACGGGGTGCTGGCGGACCGCACACTTGCCAGTTACAGCCACCTCCATCCTGTGACGTGCAGGGGGATGCTGGAGCGGTTTGCCGCGTGTTGCCGGGAGAGCAGGTGACATCTCCTGCCTCTCAGGACAAAGTCGAAAAAATTACTAACCCCTAACTGCCACACCTATACCATGATTGTATACCTCGATGGTGAGTACGTCCCTGAGGAGGAGGCAAAAATCTCTGTTTTCGATCATGGTCTCCTCTATGGTGACGGGGTTTTTGAGGGTATCAGGGCATATAACGGGAAGGTCTTCCGCCTTGATGAGCACATCGACCGCATCTATGACTCTGCAAAGACGATTGACCTGGCGATCCCGCTCACAAAGGATGAGTTTACCGGGGTGATCCTTGAAACTCTGCGGAGGAATAATCTCAGGGATGCATACATCCGCCCGATTGTCACACGGGGCGTAGGCACCATGGGGCTGGACCCCCGCAAGTGCCCGAAGCCGACTGTGATCTGCATCACGATTGAATGGGGTGCGATGTACGGCGACCTCTATGAGAAGGGTCTGACATCGGTGACGGTCTCTGTGAGGAGGAATCCGGCAGAAGCACTCCCGCCAAATGTCAAGAGCCTCAATTACCTGAATAATATCCTTGCAAAGATCGAGGCGAATTACAAGGGTGGCGATGAGGCGATATTCTTTGATACCAATGGCTATGTCTCTGAAGGTTCCGGAGACAATATCTTTGTCATCAAAAACGGGGTTATTATCACCCCGCAGACCCTGAACAATCTCCGCGGCATCACCCGCATGGTGGTTCTGGAGATTGCCACATCTCTTGGGATCACTGTGAAGGAGCAGAATATCGGGTTTTTTGACCTGTATACCGCAGACGAGGTGATGGTGTCGGGCACAGCTGCGGAAGTGGCACCGATCACCCTGATTGACGGGCGTGTGATCGGTACAGGAAAACCCGGACCGATCACGTGCCAGATTATGGCTGCATTCCGCGCGATTACTGAGAAAGAAGGCACACCCATCTATGCGGATAAATGAGGGGTGCTCCTGACAGCCCCTGCCTCCATAATATATTTATTCAGTGACAGCGAAATTTCATGGCACATCATCTGGGCTGCTATAGTGTAGGGGCCAATCATGTCGGCCTTTCACGCCGACGACTGGGGTTCGAATCCCCATAGCAGCATTCTGACAGTATGTCGTGTGTTATGCACTTTTTTCACCTCATTATCAGTCATGAAGCCACCTCTATCAACTCATATGCCCAAGGGGACGGGAGGGCATCTCTGATACGGGGCTGCTCGCCACTTCCGCATCACCCGCGCACCTCCCCGTCTTCATCGCCCTGACGCATGCCACTGATTTATATCGGAAGTGATCAATCTAAGATAACAGGAGATTAGTGAATGAAAGGCGTCTTTTGGGAGTCAGAAGTATTTCGCTATCTGATATTAGCCGTGCTTTTCATCATCATCGTCATCGGAGTGCAGATGGCGGCATACATCGTCAATCTCTTCCTGATCTCACTGATTCTTACCATGCTTATGCTCCCTGCAATGGACCTACTGAGGAAAAGAGGGGTGTCTAATTTTGCTGCAGCACTTCTGGTTACCCTCTTCGCAGGTCTCCTCGTCCTTGTGCTGCTGGTGCTGGTATTCTTCTCTTTTGAAATGCTGATTCACGACCTGCCGCTCTACCAGGCAGATTTTAATGCGAAGGTCTCAGAGATATTGATGTTTCTGAACAGTTATGGTATCACTACCGGTTCGTTCTCAGCATCCTCTCTTAACCTGAATACACTGGCAAATGTGTTGCTCTCGTCTATCTCAAGTGTGGGCGATCTCCTGATGTATCTCTTCTTCATAGTCGTAACCACCTTTTTCATGATCCTTGAAACACCTGCCCTGTACGGGCGCATGGAGAAAGTACTCAAGAAAAAATCAAAGACAATGGAGCATCTGTCGCGCATGAGTAACTTCATGGTCGACTTTGTTATTGTGAGGACAGAGACAAACCTGGTGCATGGTCTGGCATTTGGTGCCTGTCTCTGGGCGATGGGTGTTCATTCAGCAGTGTTATGGGGGTGCCTGACATTCGTCCTGGCCTATATACCATATATCGGGCTCATCATTGCTGCGATTCCCCCGCTCTTTTTCGCATGGCTCCAGTTTGGTACGTGGGGGGTGGTGGGGGTCCTCGTCGCGGTCTGCGTGCTGAACGCAGTTGTCGAAAATCTGGTGTTCACACGCTTCGCCTCAGGGAGGTTTGAGCTTCCGGCACTGGTGGTGATCGTATCTGTTGTTTTCTGGGGATGGCTTCTTGGAATGCCTGGTATGATCTTTGCTGTCCCGATCACCCTGATAATTATTATTTTAATCCAGAGCAGTGATGAAATCAGGTACCTGAACACATTGCTTGGCGTGGACCACCTCTTTGAAGAGCATGACCCTCAATGACAGGGGAGTTGCTGAAGATGAAGTGAGGTGTGGGTGAGGTGAAGACCACCGGCATCCACCACCGCCGCACGACACCGCCCTGACCCTGTCCCCTCACCCATCAAACCTCCCTCCCCGCAGATCACCCCCTTACGGTGCCTTTTTTTGGGAGTAGGTGCAAGTAGATATATCGGAAGAGAGGTGCTGAGAATGTGCATTGCAGTCCCTGCAGAAGTCATTGAGATCAAGGACGGGAATATCGGTGTCGTTGATTATGGCGACCTGCAGCAGGAAGTGAAGCTTGACCTCGTGGATGTCAACGTAGGGGAGTTTGTCCTGGTGCATGTCGGTTTTGCCATCCAGAAACTGAGCCGGGAAGAGGGGCTCGAAACCCGTGAGATCTTCAGACAGGTGTATGCTGCAATGGAGGAGTGATGCACGAGTACAGCATCGCTTACGACATATATGCCACCTCGCGCCGTGCAGCCCTGGAGAACCATGCGACGCAGGTGAAGACGATTTATGTGGATTTCGGGGACCTCGCAATGGTGAACCCCGAACAGGTGGAATTTCTTTTTGGCGCAATAGTTGAGGATGACTCTCTCTACAATGGTTTTAAGCTGAACTGCAGGACCATCAAAACAAAAACAAGGTGTTCATGCGGATATGAGGGATCGGAACGGTTTGTCTGTCCCGGGTGCGGGCACCTCCCTGAGGTTGTTGCTGGTCGTGAGATTGTTGTAACCAATATTGAGATAGAGGCTGATGAATAATGAAAGTCACACTGATGCATGGCGCCGGCGGCGAGGTGATGGGGGAGCTCCTGAAGACCCTCACGCGATTCACGCACAACAATGCCGGCGGTATAGGGCTTGAGTCCCTCGATGATGGTGCGGTGATACCGCTTGCAGGAAAGAATATCGTATTTACAACAGACAGCCATGTGGTGCGTCCGATATTCTTTCCGGGCGGGGACATCGGGCGTATCTCTGTATGCGGCACGATCAATGACCTTGCAATGATGGGGGGGCGTCCCATCGCCCTCTCCTGCGGGATGGTGATCGAGGAGGGTTTTGAGGTTGGCGACCTCGAGCGGATCGTCGCCTCAATGGATGCCGCCCTCGGTGAATGTGGTGCACACCTTGTCACCGGCGACACAAAGGTGCTGGAGAAAGGCGCACTTGACGGCATTACAATCAATACCGCAGGGATTGGTGTGGCAGAGCATGTGGTGCGCGACAGTGGTCTCAAAGCCGGAGACCGCATCATAGTCAGCGGCACCCTCGGGGACCATGGCATTGCGATCATGGCGCACAGGGAGGGTTTTGACTTTGGCGGGCAGATCCACTCAGATGTTGCGCCGCTCTGGACACTGGTGGAGAGGGCCTTGTCTGCAGGGACCATCCATGCGATGAAGGACCCGACCCGCGGCGGGTTCGCAAATACGATCAATGACCTGGCACGCAAGAGTGGTGTCGGCATTATTATTGATGAGGAAGCGATCCCGATGAGGAAGAGCGTCATGAGCGCTTCACAGATGCTGGGAATCGACCCCCTCGAGGTGGCAAATGAGGGCAAGGTGGTCATGGGCGTCCCTGAAGAGTGCGCAGAAGAGATCCTTGACGCCCTGAGGAGCCACCAGTACGGGCGCGATGCCGCGATCGTCGGCACCGTCATTGAGGGCAGCCGGGTCATCATGAAGACGGTGATCGGCGGGGAGCGGTTCATCGAACCGCCGCTGGGTGATCCTGTGCCGCGTGTCTGCTGATATGGTGCATCAGGATGCGGCTCCCTAATCCATGGACCCAAAGTTAAATTAGAACGCCGGCAGAGTATCTGGACGGTGAAATAGTGCCGGGAGCTGTGGACCTTCTCCTGAAAAACGTCACCCTTCCTGACGGGAGGGTTGCGGACATCTCTGTTGACGGTGGCAGAGTGCGCCATGCTGGTGCGCCGCTCAGTGCCAGTGAATGCATAGACTGCACCGGGCGCCTCTGTATACCTGGGGGTATTGATATGCATGTGCATATGCGGGGATGGGAGCAGGCGCAGAAGGAGGACTGGCGAAGCGGCACCATGAGCGCACTTGCAGGCGGTGTGACGGTCGTGGTGGACCAGCCGAATACCGTCCCACCCCTTACCAGCCCTGATATCTTCAGTGAACGTGTGGCTGTGGCGCAGAAGCACTCCCTCTGCCACTTTGCAGTCAATGCAGGCGTATCCCCCGGAGCAGACCTTGACGGGATGTGGCTGGCAGGTGCGATGGCATTTGGTGAGATATTTGTCGCCCCCTCCAGTTACGGGGAGGCGCTCGACAGGAGCGCCCTCGCAGACGCCCTCGCCCGGATCGCCCGCATTGGCGGGCTCGCCACCATCCATGCAGAAAAGGTCCTGGATATGCCTGATACCGACCTGCCCTCCCATGACCGCGCACGCCCGAAGGAGGGGGAGATGCGTGCCATAGAAATGGTGCAGCGCCTGGCAGGCAACTCTTCGCACCTCCACTTCTGTCATATCAGCACCGCAGATGGTGTGGACGCTGTCCGCGGTTCGGTCGAGGTCGCCCCGCACCACCTCTTGCTCTCACTCGATCATTTTGCCCCTGATGATGCCTGCGGGAAGGTGAACCCGCCTCTCAGGCACGAGCATGAGCGCAGGTCTCTCTGGACGCGGTGGGATCAGATCGATGTAATTGCATCAGATCATGCCCCCCATACGCGTGCAGAGAAGGATACGGCATTCAGTGAAGCGCCTGCAGGGCTCCCGGGGGTGGAGACGATGCTCCCGCTTCTCATCGCAGCGGTGCTGAAAGGCACGGTCCCGCTCGCATCTCTCATCAGAAAGACATCCCATACGCCGGCAGCCATCCTTGCCATACCAAGGGCAGGTTTTGATCCCGGTGACAGGGCAGATTTTGCGATATACCCTAGGGAGATCAGCACCGTGGACCCTGACTCCCTCCACAGCCGGTGCGGCTGGACGCCGTTTGCCGGTCTGGACGCGGTCTTTCCCATCCAGGTGGTGATGGGAGGGGATCTCGTATATGACGCCGGTGAATACATGCATGGAAGACCTCACTGGTATCATGGGAGAGGTTATATAAAATAGAGTGCAATATATAACCGTGCCGATACAGCGCATCAATAGGTCCCCGGGTGATCGATTGGCATATGTCTGGATATGATCCATGGGACAACCCGGATGCGCGACAGGTACTGCCCGGCACGAGGGTTATAAACAGGTGAAGGACGGCACAATGCCTCTGGTGATCCATGTTTGTTAGTGTCGGGCGACATTTCTGAAATGCAAAGAGAGGATTCTCATGTTCGATTGTTCCGCCGCCCTCACACCTTCTGGGAATGGGGTAATCATCACCCTTGATGTGACCGCCGGGTCAGGGAAGAATGCCTTTCCGGCAGGTTTCAATGAATGGCGGGGGAGCATCCGGTGTCATGTCACTGCACCGGCAGTCGGCGGCAGGGCGAACAAAGCGGTGGTGAACCTTGTTGCAGAGGTGTTTGGCATATCAAAAACGGCAGTCAGCATCGTCGCAGGCGCCACCTCCTCCACCAAAAAAGTGCATATTGATGGCATGGATCGAGAGGATGCTCTCAGGATGATCAGAGCACTCATGTAAATGCCCTGTTTCTGGTATTCATAGCACTGGTACATCCGGCAGAACCGGGACTGAATGGAGGTTCAGAGTCTTCAGCCAGCTCCTCACTCCGCGATGCCTGCCAGGGTGCACGATTCACTTTAAGTGATCACAATTCACATATATATATAACCATGATCACGCTGACATCACACTGCATGGTTCATGGGTTCATCCATCTCTTAGATAGGGGTATATCACATGTATTCACCAGAAACTACAAAATATCTCATTCATCTTACACTGGAGGCAGGGGGGGTCGTCGAGAAACCTGATGTGGTTGGCGCCATTTTTGGTCAGACCGAAGGGTTGCTTGGCGAAGAACTTGATCTCCGTGATTTACAGAGGTCGGGGCGGGTCGGCAGAATAGACGTCCAGATCTCAAGCAAAAAAGGCGAAACGAAAGGGACAATCCAGATCTCCTCCTCTCTCGACAAGGCAGAGACTGCCCTTCTTGCGGCATCGCTTGAGATGATCGACCGTGTCGGTCCCTGCAGCGCCAGTGTCTATGTTGATGGTATTGAGGATATCCGGATCACCAAACGCCGCAAGATCGCTGAACGTGCCAAAGAGCTTCTCCTGGAGTCTTTTGATGAGGGCACGATCAAGAGTTATGACCTCCTTGACGAAGTGCGGGAGACGATCAGGGTCGAGAAGCTCGTGTACCTGGAGGATGGCAAGGTCCCGGCAGGTCCGAATGTCATTGACTCTGATGCGATCCTCATCGTGGAGGGCAGGGCTGACGTAGTCAATCTTCTCAAATGCGGCATCAAAAATGCAGTTGCTGTGGAAGGTACCAGTGTCCCCGGGATCATCATTGATCTCTGTGAAAAGAAGACGGCAACGGCGTTTCTTGATGGTGACAGGGGAGGTGAGCTGATCCTCCGTGAACTTCTCCAGGTGGCGGACATAGATTTTGTCGCCTACTGCCACCCGGGCAGGAGTGTGGAGGGGATGACCCGCAAGGAGATCACCAAGGCATTGAGAAACAAGGTGCCTGTAGATGTTGCCGTAAATCACCCTCATGAAGGGTTATCTCATGAGAAACAGTCAGAAACGCCTGCTGCTGCCTCTGACGCTGCATCAGATCAGTCGCCGGAGGGATCACCAGAAGCCACAGAAGCCATACCCGCGACTCTGAAAGGGCAGATCTCAGGGATAAAAGGCACGAACCTGGTTCGTTTCCTCTCCCCTGACTTCACAGTGCTCAGGGAGTCAGCGCCTGAAGATGTCGTCCCCATACTCAGTGACCTGAATGGTGATGTGGCAGGGCTGGTCATTGACGGGGTCATTGATCAGATGGTCCTTGACCTCATGGCAGACAAGGGTATCGGCTTCGTGGCGGCGCGGGACTTCAGGGCAATCAGCAAGCGACCGCTCTCAGTCAAGCTTATAATGATTGCATAGTTTCATTCTTCCCTCACCAAATTTATTTATGGGGAAATGGATCATTTGTAATCAAAGGAGGTGAAGGGGATTTGCATAAAGATGAACTGATCCGGCTGCATTCCATGCTGTCAGAGATCAAAGACTATTTTGAGGCGTCTAACCGTGAACTCAAGTTTTCAGACTATTATGCACTGAAGATCGATCCTTCACAGATCCATAAGAGCAAGCTCGAACACAAACATGCAATTTTTGTCCTTGGGGCTGAGATTGCAGATATCATGGCTGCTGAGGAGTTTACAGGTTCTGCCAGGATATCGGCGCGTATGAAGGATCTTGCGGAGAAGGCGCTGAAG
>DARA01000033.1:0-3817 GCA_002503135.1 Methanomicrobiaceae archaeon UBA207 | reverse complement strand
GCTGAAGGAGATCAGGTACATCACCTGATATGTCAGCATGCCCGCGGCATGGTGCCTGGCTCCTGTTTTTTTACCTGCGTTTTCAGAACCTGTTTTACAGGTCCTGTCACACCTGTGGTCTCATGGTTCCTGCATTACCTGTATGAGATATGCCGCAAGCAGTTTTGGTATAGGGGCGCTCATGCAGTGCCAGTTCGGTGTGCCATTCACCTCAAGGACCGTGTAGCCGCCCCTGTCCCGGAGGAGGTCCACCCCGCAGTAATCTGTCCCGATCGGGCTGGCAGCCGCTTCCGCGATCTCACGCATATCGTCAGGGATATCAATCGCCTTGCCTGCCCCTCCCTGATGGATGTTGTGTGTCAGACTCTGTGATCTCCGGGTGATCGCACCGATGGCTTCACCTGCTATGACAAATACCCTGAAATCACGGTCATTGGGGATGTACTCCTGGAGGTAATATGGCGGCGCCCCGGCTTCGTCCATGCCGGTGATGAGGCGGATACCCTCGCCTCCATAACCATAGAGTGGTTTATAGACGACCTTCCCGTGTCTCTCAATAAAATCAGCCCCTTCCTCCCGTGAAGTGGTGAAGAGGGTTTCAGGGGTCGTGATGCCGTGCCTGCTGAGGATCTCTGTAGTCCTCGCCTTGTTTGCGCAGAGTGCGATTGACTCTGGTGTGTTGATGACCCTGTTCTCCTGCGAGAGTGCATTGAGCACCTCAAACTGGCGCCCGTCCTGTTCCATGCCGCAGATCCAGATGATATCATCCACTGCAGGGCGCTCCATCCCTCTCCCGGACCCTGGGTCAAGGATGGCGCAGGCAGCTCCCAGTCTCTCCAGCTCGGTCATCACAGCACCCGTGGAGTTGTCAGAGGGTGTGTCGGTTGGTTTTGGTACAATCCAGATCATGTATCCCACACCGGCAGATGCAGACACTGCCGGTCTCTCACATTAGATCTTTATCTCATCCCGGTAAAAACCGTTTGGAGGAGGGCAGGGGACCTCTGGCTCAAAGATGACCTTATGGGATGGGAGCGATAAGCAAGACCTTTATACTTCATTTATCCACTCTTTGTAGGAGTATTATAGTGGCGAACGTTTCTTGAAAAAGAGACGCTTGGCACTGAGCCCAACTCCCAGTGGGTGTTGGGCTCGTGTTAAATCTCTGATTTATTACGATAAGGAGAAAACTAAACATTCCTGGAAACGAGCGTGACGTGAAACGTCAGGCTCTGTTTGCAGAATAACGCTGGTGGCGTTTTCATGCTAAGTTTGGTTTTCGACTATAAATTACAGTCCTGAGCTGGAGCAGTGATGAGATTGGCACGAGTATATACGATTGCGTCCGGAAAAGGCGGCACCGGCAAGACGACCGTGGCTGTAAACCTGGGATCAGTGCTTGCGCACTATGGAAAAAAGACCTGCATCATAGACGCGGATTTGGGCGCGGCAAACATCGGTCTGATGCTGGGTCTTGAAAAAGTGGCAGTCACGCTCCATGACGTGCTTGCAGGGACCGCCCATACCGCAGACGCGATCTATGACGGTCCGTGCGGGGCAAAGGTCATCCCATGCAGCCTCTCACTGCAGGGCTACAGGGATGCTGACCCTGACCTGCTCAAAGATGTAATCACGTACCTCTCGGACAGGTTTGATATAGTGGTAATCGACGCACCGCCCGGCATCACCCGGGACAGCGTGGTGCCCCTTGCCCTTGCCGATGAGGTCATACTCGTCGTGAACCCTGACCTTTCTTCGGCTGCTGACACCCTGAAGGCAAAGATACTGGCAGATATGACAGGAACTCTGGTGAGAGGCGCGATCTTCAATCGTACATTCCCTGAGACCGACTCACTCACTCCCGCCCGGGTGGAGGAGATACTGGGTGTGGGTGTGATCGGGACCATACCGGAAGACCCTGATGTGAGGCGCTCGTCTGCTGACCGTGCGCTGGTGGTGGTGAAATACCCGTCATCGCCTGCTTCACTGGCATTCAGGCATATTGCCCTGGAACTGGTGGGAATTGAAGCCAAAGAAATGGAAGCTGAAGATACAGATGTGGAAGCGGAAGCCTCAGAGGTCACTGCCCCGCCGCCCCGCCGCCCGGGTCTGGCAGCCCGGTTTGTGCGTGTGGTCTTCAGGAGGCGCAGGAAGCAGGAGTGAGAAGCATCCGGCTGGCAGTGGAGCGCTCCCTCCCTCAGTGAGGTGCATAAAATCATGCCTGCATCAAAAATATATCCTTTGAGAATGATGTAGGCACATGAAGTACTATACCGGCTGTGAAGAGAGCATCTCATTTAAAGAGGTCAACACAGCGGTTGAAGCGGCATTTGCTGAGCATGGCAGGGGTGCCGTGCAGATGCCCCCTAAGGTCTACATCACCCTGCCGAAGGGTGATTTCAGGACGATGCCCGCATACCTCCCTGCACTGAAGATCGCTGGTGTGAAGATTGTGAATGTTCACCCTGATAACCGGAGCTTCGGTCTCCCCACTGTCATGGCGGTGACAGTCATCCTTGACATCGACACCGGCAGACCTGAGGCAGTGATCAATGCCACAGGACTGACAGATATGCGGACCGGCGCTGCCGGCGCCGTTGCCGCCAGGCACCTCTCATCCGTCAGGAGAATCATACTCGGCGTAATAGGGAGCGGTCGCCAGGCACAGGCACAGGTCGATGCCATCTCGGAAGTCCTTGAGATCACCGAGATCCGTGTCTGGAGCCGGACCCCGCGCAATGCAGAGGCGTTTGCGCAATGCAATGCATCCTTTGGAGCCAGGAGTGTCCCGATAGAAGAGGCATGCGACTGCGACGTGCTTGTGACGACCACGCCTGCGACAACCCCGCTTGTGAAATCAGAGTGGGTCCATGAGGGGACGCACATCAATGCCATCGGTGCCGATGCGCCCGGAAAGCAGGAACTCGAAGCAGGACTCCTGAAGCGTGCAGAGGTGTTTGTGGATGACATTGATCAGGCTGTGCATTCGGGTGAGATCAATGTCCCGATCAGCAGGGGTCTGTTCATGTCCGGGGATCTCGCCGGAACACTGGGTGAGGTGGTGCTTGGGAAGAAGAGACGGTCATCGCCTGATGCGATTACAATATTCGATTCGACAGGGCTTGCCATCCAGGACCTTGCGATCGCAGAGATCGCAATGAGAAAGGGGAGCGGTACAGATCTCCCATTCCCCTGACCTTCAGTCGTCAAGTGGTCGGCTGAACTTCCTCCAGACCTCTTCACGGTATACAGGTCCGCTGTTGTATGTGCAGAAAGGGATGATACGCCCGTCTGGTGTCGCATAGTGTATGCAGCATCTCTGTACTCGCGCTGTATCATAGTTGTAGGAGTCCATGAAGTGCATGGCGCCTATGAACAGTGAATTCCAGTGAAAGCCCCTGAGTGCATCAAAGTTATGGAAAATAAGCGCCTTCTTCAGGAGCGTCCAGAGTTCTGCGGATAGCCCGCTATTCCCGGTCTTCATAGTATTTGGAACGGTTCTGATGGTGTCAAGCAGGGTCTTGTACTTGTTGATCACCCCTCCCTCACCAAACTTCTCTGCCAGGTCGCGGATGCTGTCAAAGAACCCGTCCACATCCAGCAGGTCATTGATCGGCACTATCTCTCCGTCAGTGACGAATACATATGTCGCAGCGCCGCAGTGCTGGTGGGCGCTGAACCTGACCTGCGGCTTGCCTGTATATGCCTCCACAAGATCTGATATCGGGATCACACATGGCACCGGATAGAAGTGGTCTTTTTCAATCACACCGCCGGTCTGCTCCTCAATAAGTTCTGCAAGTCCCGGGATCGTGAT
>DARA01000074.1:13402-19236 GCA_002503135.1 Methanomicrobiaceae archaeon UBA207 | reverse complement strand
ATCTCGGCGATATGGGCGTATTTTGGCGATATATAAACGTAACTGTATGATGTTGCAGATTAGAAATCTGCAACTCCCATTAAATTTCTGATTTAATGCGATTGGGCACAACACCCCCGCCAGCCGACATGATCAACAGGTCACTAACCAGCGGGAGCGGTGGGAGATACAGCCACAGACCTCCAGTCTCCTGCACCGGTGTCAGGTAAAAAAATATTAGAGCAACCCTTTTTCAGAATAAATTTTAACCAAGCCCTGTTCACCAAGCGGACAGTTCACCAAGTCATCAAACTCCTGCCTGGAGAGGTGGAGTTGTTCAGCCATGATCTCAAGCAGCCTGTTGCCGATCTCCTTCTTCCCGTGACTCACCCAGGTTCTCACCCTGCTATCCTTCCCCTCATACTGAAAAGTCAGTTTGATGTGCTTTGCCATCTGCGGCTGAAAGCCTTTCTTTGACAGGACATTGACAATTTTAAAATTTTTCCTCGTCCCCATCAAACCGCCTCAATCAAAAAGCCCCCGCAGTTTTTCGCGGAATTCCAGAGCGCCTTTCGTCAGGTCACTCGCATCCCGCTCCACGTAGTCCTCCCAGTTCGCGGCAAGCTCATCATTGATCTCCTCCAGCGCCTCCTTCAGGTCGGGAGCGATCACAAGGAGATGAAAATCATTATTGTAGATGATGTAATCTCCATCTTCAAATTCAACGCTTAAATCAATCGGATTCTTCAGTTCCCGAATTTCCCCGTGAATCTTCGCATACATCAATGGGATATGCCCCGGAGATCTGCCGCCCTGCCCCTGCGGTACCAGTCGCCCGATCACATCGTTGTAAGTCTCTCGCGGGTGTATTTTGAGGTGTTTAAGAGTGTCTTTCACCTCATCAGAAATTTTGATGGATGACGCACCAGACATACTACTAGATACTACCGCGGTGGTATATATGCCAATCGGGAGTGGGATCAGATATGAGTCCAGCAAGAAAACCCAGGCATACAGTCCTTATTCATACCGAATTTCAGCACAGCAGAAAACCGACAATTCACCTTCCAGGTTCTTCCTGCACCAAATATTTCTTCAGGAATTTAACCGCAGTCTCCTGACACTCATATGCCTGATCAGATGTCCAGAATGCAAGGTGCGTGCCGTCTTCGATCCAGAGATGCTCAGCGCCGGGTATGGTTGATGCAGCGTATTCACCGTCCCCAAAATCAACATCTGCATCCTTCATGCCATGGATAATAAGTGAGGGTGCGGTAATCTTCCCAAGATCGAGTCGGTCTATTTTTCCATACTGTTCAACATCGTTCCATACCCCTTCTTTTCTCCTGCTGTACGGGTACATGCTCCTGAACAGGCTGAAAACATATCCAATCTTCTTATCGTCAGTCATTACATGCCTGACACGCTCTTTCAACTCCTCTTTTGTAAGTCTCCCCTCGGTTTTCAGAATTTCCCTGACAACACTTTTAGGGAGGAGACCTCCAAGCATCAGTTCGAATTTGAGACCAGGGTCTGAGAGAAATAGTGCCTGCTGGACCTTTCCTGCCTGGTCTGGCATCTTATATTTGCGGCATATACCGTCTATTACAACAATGGCGGCGGTTTTCCCGGGGTGGCGTATGGCAAACTCATATGTCGGCGGTCCCCCGGCAGAAGCGCCAACAACCCCCACTTTGTCGTAACCAAGTTTATCAAGCAATGCAGCTGCTGCATCTGCCTGTTCACCTATGGTTTTTCCAGTAGAGAGCGGAGTCCTGAGATAACCTGGGCGTGAGATGGAGATGAGAGACAATCCTGCTTCTGCAAAAAAATCAAATAGATATAGTGGTTGGTCATACCCTCCCGGTCCTCCATGAAATGAGAGCACCGGTGATCCTTCTCCAATGATAGCATATTCAAGCGGACCCATCTCAGTCTCGCAGATACTGCTTTCCGGCAAATTGTTTTCAAAATTTTTCATCGTCAACACCTTATACCTGCAAAGGGTAGTGTACCGACGATGTACTTAAATTAACCCTGTAGCCTCAGCACATCTCATCCTCCACAGACAAAGATCTTCCAGCTGACAACGCGGTAACCAGGAAGGTATATCATGCGTTTGATCAGGGGCGGCGGGGCACGATGAGGAGGAAACCTGCCGTCATCACCCGTTCTGGTTGATGATATTGATCAGGGCAGCAAACCCCTCCATCTCCATCCTGAGCACCCCGGACATTTTCATGCCCATGCTCGTCTCTGCATCAGCGGTGAGCATCTCGGGACCACGCACCACCATGCGGGCGGTGCCGTCTGCCGATAGCACCCTCTCTGCCTCAGCCTCATGCACAAACGCCCTTCCCGGGATGATGACCACATCCCCGAGATTCGGGAGCTCCAGGTCCTTAAGGTCATCGATGGTGATCAGGCAGGCGATCTCCTTCTCCACCGCGGCGACCTCGCCCTGGTAACCCCGCATCCTGAGAAGCCGCCTGATGTATGGCGCCGCCACACTGCCTGTGACCACTGTTGCCCTGCCAGTGACCAGGGGCAATTTTTTCAGGAGGTCTGGTTCGTGAAGGATGGCAAAAGGCGAACCGATCTCCGGGTCGCAGAGCGGGGTGCCGCTGATCTTCATGGAGAACTGTTCATTGAGCCCGGTGACGAGGTCAGCGAATTCCTGCACGGTATGCACCTTCTGACCCGCCATTATGGGGGCATTACCGAGGATCAGTCCCTGCTCACTGGTATTTGCAAACCTCATGAGGATCAGCCCCTTTGCACCCCTCTCATCGAGCCATTCACAGGTCCGCACCAGATCATCCCCGTCATTGACTCCGGGGAGGACGACACCCGCGGCATAGACATCGATCTCAGCAGAGAGGCGCTCAAATATCGCAAGTGAAGCTTCAGGCGTTGGGTCATGCATGTATCTTCTTCTGAGCGCGGGATCGGATGAGAAGATCGTATATGACACCTCGGCAAGTCCGTTGCTGATGAGAAAATCAGCGATAGCCGGGTCGTCAAATCCTTTGCCGCTCGTGTAGCCGATGTGAAGCGGGCTCTCCATGCTGCCGAGCAATTCCATGAGGTCACGGAATTCAGGGTAACAGCTGGGATCGCCACCGCCGCTGACTGTGATCCTTGTGACGTCCCCTGTCAGGACCTGTAGGCTGCCCAGCGTCTCATCTGCAACTGTTTTGAGGCTCTTGAAGCCGGTGTAGTGCTCCTTCACGCCCCTGCTGCAGTAATCACAGCCTTTTTTAAATGGCAGGCAGTACCTGCACCCGAGAGGGGCGACGTCCTTTACATGCCTGAAATAGCAGTAGTCGCAGAATCCCCTGCAGTCAATACCGGGACGACCACCAATATCCACGGTCAGATGAGACATCCAGTACATGTCTGTTCTGAAACCATAATGAACTTGTGATACACCATGAGACGTGCCTCCGCAGGGTGCGGGGCGGCAGTGGCAGCCATTTCTGTTATGACGCCAGTAATTTCTTTGATTTGACTGGAGCCGCATTGAAGGATAAAGGGGAGGAAAAATGGGCGGGCGGTGTCGGGAGGAGACCGGATGTTCTTTAATCTTTGACCTCTGATCATACCATCCTGTAAAGGAAGACCAGCAGAGGGTGTTCATGAGAACAAGCCATAAACTGCTTCTCAGACTGTATCATGACCTGGAGTATGACTTCAGTCGCGTAGAAGTGGAGTACGTCAACCGCGGGGCGCCGGGGGACAGGTCCGTGGCTGGAGGCGCCGCAATCGAGAGCCTTGACCCGGGTTTCATGCAGATAAAATCACCTCACGGCACCACGCCAATCCCATACCACCGCATCCTCAGGATCAGTTACGACGGGGAGCCGGTCTGGACGGCGGGCGGCGGTGAGAGAGACCGCCATATATAGCGCATTGGCACCATTCAATCACCACATTTTTTATGAACGACGACATAGGTAATAGGTGCGCCTCAGTGGCTTAGTTGGCAGAGCGGCTGACTTGTAATCAGCAGGTCCCGAGTTCAAATCTCGGCTGAGGCTTCTTTTATTTTTTGATTTTAAGAATGATTCGACCTCAGATTCTAATTTCTTAACTCTCTTTTCAAGACCGAGGTCCTTCCCGAATGGCGGCGCACGATCAGGCAGGCGGTGAATACCGCCCTGCACTGATCCGGATTGGGCGCATCTCCACTAGAAACGAACGGGTTTTTTACTTTCGCGGCGCACATCAGGGGGGCAGCGTAGCGGACGCCACCCACAGCACGATCAGCACGACCGGCATCAGGAGATCATAGAGGACCACCGCCCCGGTGTTGTACTCCGCGACGTTTCCTGTCTTTTTTGTCTCATGGATATGCCCGAGCCCTGCGCCGAGCAGGAACACGGAGACCATCGCGATCGTGGCGAGTCGGAACTGCTGCCCGAATCCCAGGCAGAGCAGACCGGCGACTCCGTAGCCGAGGTTCGCGAACGCGATCTCCCGCTGGAACGGGCTTCCGGCGGGCCAGCCGATCTTCCCGGCGACTTCGTCCGCCCTGAAGAAGTGACCGATGAACGCGATCACCCCCGAGACCCCCACCCCGATCACCAGGCACCAGCGAAGCAGGGTGGAGGCGACGACGCCCGCGGTGAGCGCCCCCTGGAAGATGAGGAGATCGACAGCAGAAAACGCGATGATGAGGATCACATAGACCGACCAGAGCGAGATTTTCATACTTAACCCCTTCTGGGTGACGATCGTATTTATTTGTGGGTGGTCGCTGGCGGAAACTACAAGAGGGAGCCCGGCGACTCCTGTAATATGTTGGAGAGTATTCATTCGCTCTGGATCGTCCTGCCGCTCGGGCTACTCCTTCTCACGCCGGGATGCCTCGGCATCCAGTCAGGGGGAGAAACAGGGTATCACGCCTACACCCAGGAGGCGATGGAGGCGCTCGTAACCCGCCTCTCCACCATGCCCGACGCGGCGATCGCCGTCAACTCGATCGATGGCACGACCATGGACGCCAACCGGCAGTACCTGGATCTCGTCGGCTATTCGCTCGACGAATTGAAAGGAATGACCTACCAGGACCTGACCCCTGCAAAGTGGCACGACGCCGAGCAGGCGCTATTCACCGCTCAGGTGCTTGTGAGGGGGTATTCGGACGTCTACGGGAAGGAGTACCTCAGGAAGGACGGGAGCGTCGTCGCCATCGAAAACCAGGCATGGCTCGTCCTTGATGAAAACGGTGAGCCGCGGGGCCTGATTGGGATTATCAGGGAAGTTGCTCCCTGATAGTTTTCTGACACTCCCAGGGAACGACTCTCCGCACCCTCCCGTGGCTGAACCTCACTTCCTGTTTGTCCAGAGCCCGTGAACATTGCAGAACTCCAGTGCTTTCACATCAGGATCATTGATCGGGAACTCTGCTTCAGGCGCCTCGCCGGGTCTGAGGGCATGGATATAGAAACTCCGATCCTTTTTGACAGATATCCACTGGATATAATGCCTCTTCTCCATCGGGTGGGGAGTTGAGCCGACTGTGACCATAATACCGGTAGCGGTTTTCCTGACCAGAGGCACATGCTTCTGGGTGGCAGGGTCTGCAGTCTGCTCCTCTAACAGGCTCATCAGTTGTCCGCAACAGATCAGTTCTCCGTCACTGGTATGGGTAACCATCACAATATTTCCACACTTCTCACATTTATAAAATTCCAGAATTGCTGTCATCATTATCACCTCCATTCAGGCGATACCATACTCATCATGCTTTTTGAGTATGTCACAGCCCGTGTGCGGAGCTCCACATCAAAGATGTGAGGCTCTCTCATATCTTTGATATGGGAGACTGCACACTAGTTCTCCGAACTGGT
>DARA01000074.1:10270-13050 GCA_002503135.1 Methanomicrobiaceae archaeon UBA207 | reverse complement strand
GTGAAACGAAACGGTGTGCTGTAACTGAGTCACCACAGGTGACATGTTTAAACACATCACCCACCGACCAGATGACATTGTACTATATATACATTGTGAGCGGCAGAGAATCCGGGATCCTCGCACCCAAACATGAGACTGAGAACAGACAGCACATATAATTTTGCAGATTTATCACTCAAATGTGCAGGCAGCCAATGCCTTTTTACCAGATGATCGCCATCACTAATAACGGTGGAAAACTTGAGACTTACTCATATCGTGGTTGGCATCATGGTCGCGGCATTCCTGGTGCTGACCACCCTCCCTGGACTCCTCGGCGACTGGTTCTGGTTCACAACCATCGGTTATGATACCGTTTTTCTGACAATCCTTACAACATCCCTCATACTCTGGATCATCTCATTTGCGGTCTTCTTCGGGTTCTCGTACTGGAATGCCGTCCATGCAGCCCGGACTGCCGCAGGGGAAGGCGCACCAGGCAGAGAGACCCTTACTCCTGTAGTGGTACTCGCGCTCATGGGGAGTCTCTGGGCGGCATTCTCGGTGGCAGGTTCATGGGAAACCGTCCTGAGATACATACACCAGACACCCTTCTCTGTCACTGATCCCCTCTTCAGCACCGATATTGGGTTTTATGTATTTTCCCTCCCGTTTTATTCACTCATCGTCAATTTCCTGTTCATTTTGTTCATATTTACCACCATACTCTCGGCAATTTCATTCCTCATCCACAGCCCCGGGTTCGGGCTCCGGTTCCAGGCGAACCAACCCCCAATCATTGTGGCAGAAGGCGGGGAGGGATTCGACCCTGGCAGATTCCTGAACCAGGTCCTCTCCCACCTTAACATCCCGTTATTTCTCATCTTTACAACGCTCGCAGCGAAATTGTGGCTTTCCAGATTCAATCTGCTCCTTTCACCCTCAGGAGTGGTTTTCGGCGCAGGGTATACCGATGTGCACGTGACCCTTCCGGTGCTTACGATCCTGAGTGTCCTGGCACTGATCATGGGCATCGGTTTTCTGGTGAATGAGAAGATGAGGCGTACGGAGCTCGTGACATACGGAATCGCCGCATTCATGTGCATCGCCATCATCGGTCTCATCGCAGGAGGTGTGATGCAGGGTCTCGTCGTCGAGCCTGACGAATTCAACCTGGAGAAGCCGTACCTTGAAAATAATATCCAGAATACGCTTGCTGCATACAATATAAAAGAGGCGCAGGCGCAGATATTTCCCGTCAATTACAGCCTCACCTCGGAAGATATCCGCGCCAACAGCGGAACCGTGGAAAACATCCGCTTATGGGACTGGAGACCTCTGAAGAGCACATACGAGCAGTTGCAGCTGTTCCGAACCTATTATACTTTCAATGACATCGATGTGGACAGGTACATGATCGACGGACACTACAAAGAGGTCATCATATCTGCACGGGAGATAAATATCCGGAACCTGCCAGAGCAGGCGCAGACATGGATCAACACCCACATGGTCTATACCCATGGCTACGGGGCGGTCATGAACCCCGTCGATGTGATCACTCCCGATGGGCTTCCCGAATTCTATCTCAAGGACATCCCCCCGTCCCGGGATTACTTCACCCTGGAGGAGCCGCGGATCTACTATGGCGAGGTGACTGCGAACTATGTGGTGACAGGAACGAGCACAGAAGAGTTTGACTACCCTGCCGGAGAGCAGAACATGTACACCACCTATGACGGGGCAGGGGGAGTTGCCCTCTCTGACGGGCTGCGGAAGTTTGTGTACGCATCACAATTCGGGTCGGTCGAGCTCATGGTTTCGGGCTCACTGAAACCAGAAAGCCGCCTGCTGATGCACAGGTCAGTGAGTGACAGGGTGAATACCATCGCACCATTCCTCTCATATGATCCCGACCCATACATCGTCATCGCCGATGGCAGGTTGTTCTGGATCATTGATGCATACACCACCACGGATATGTACCCGTATTCAGAGCCGGTCCGTGTGGGATACGTCAATGGGGGGTGGCAGTTCAATTATATCAGGAACAGTGTGAAGGTGGTCGTCGACGCCTACAACGGGGATGTCACCTATTATGTGATGGACAACACCGATCCACTCGTCCAGACCTACCAGAAGATGTTCCCTGAGGTGTTCAGGGACGTCAGCGAGATGCCTGCCAGCCTGGTCCCACATATCAGGTATCCCCAGGGGTTGTTCGAGATACAGGCAAACCGTTACGCGACCTATCACATGGAGGACCCGCGTGTCTTCTACAACATGGAAGACGTGTGGGTGATCCCGGATGAGATCTACCGCGGGTCACGGCAGCAGATGGAGCCGTACTATATCATCATGAAGCTGCCAGGGGAGGCATCAGAGGAGTTCATCCTTATGCTGCCCTTTACACCAAGGGGTAAAGAGAATATGATCGGGTGGCTGGCTGCACGCTCGGACCCCCCGCACTATGGCGAGCTGATAGTCTACCAGTTCTCGAAACAGGAGCTGACCTATGGTCCCATGCAGATCGAAGCCAGGATCGATCAGGATACCGAGATATCCCAGCACCTCACCCTCTGGTCGCAGTCTGGCTCCTCTGTGGTGAGAGGAAACACGCTCATCATCCCCATTGAGGGCTCAATCATCTATGTCGAGCCCTTATACCTTGAGGCAACAGAGAGGGGAACACTGCCCCAGCTGAAACGGGTAATAGTCGCCTACGAAAACCGCCTGACGATGCAGGACACCCTGCCCAGGGCACTGGATGTCATCTTCGGGGAAGGGACAGGGACCGA
>DARA01000074.1:4229-9897 GCA_002503135.1 Methanomicrobiaceae archaeon UBA207 | reverse complement strand
GATCGCCCAGATCCTCGAGGTCTATGCGAAGGCGCAGGAAGCCCTCGACAACGGAGATCTCGGGTTGTATCAGCAGTACATTGATGAAATAGGCAGAATTGTCGGGACGTGAAGAGATAATAAAATAATTTTTTCCGGTTCCCTGCTTCAGGAGGTGAGTGCCGGTGAATTCAGGTCCTGACCCCCCCTCATACACTCCTGCAGGAGAGGGATTAGAAAGATTTTTAGCCATTTTCGTTATAGTACATTGTAATAATCATGACTGACCTGCTGGGAGTTGTCACCTCATCAGAGAAGAGACGAAATCTCCTTTTACTTTTAAGAACCGGACCAAAGACACTTGATGAGATCAAGGACACACTTCATGTCACCGCAAGCGGAATGCTGCCCCAGATAAAAATACTCGCGGACAGAAATCTTATCGGGCGCAGGGACAAAGAATATTTCCTCACTGACATGGGGGAGGTGACTGCCAGGCACCTCTCTCCATTTATGGAGACGATAGAGATTTTTGAGAGAGAAGAGAAATTCTGGCAGGAGCATAACATTGGAGCGATTCCAACCGAATTTCTTATGACGATAGGAGACCTTGGCGATATCAGGATTATTGAATCGGGTGATGAGGAGATTTATGAGTCCCATCATGAGTTCCAGAATAATATTCTAAAGTCCAGCACATTCCAAGGGGTTTCACCAATTTTTCACCCCATTTATCCCACTTTCTTTTTGGAGCTGGCAAAAAAGGGAGGTGAGGTGTCACTGATTTTGACAGACAAAGTATTCAGCAAGATGCTGTCTGATTATTATGATATGGTCTCAGAGGGGCTGGCACTCAACAATGCAAGCCTGTATGTATATGACGGAGAGATCAAACTGGCATATATTGCAACTGATCACTACTTCTCCCTCTCCCTGTATTATAATAACGGCATTTTTGACTCCAAAAGAGATTTAATCAGTTCTGACAGGTCAGCCCTCCAGTGGGCGGAGAGGCTTTTCAATTACTATAGAGAACGCTCGCGGAAGATAGAAAGTGTATGATCGACCGGAGTGAGAGCGCGACTGCAGACTCGCCGTCAATCATTATTTCCCTGAAATATTTTTTAAACACTGATTTCTCTGCATCCACTGCCGGAGAATACACTGAGATGAAGGTAATCCCGACAAGAAAACTATAGATCAGAATAATCGTCTCTGGCATGATTGCCCCGAGCATAAGACATAAAAACATTGTCAGATGAAGAATAACACATAGTATCAATAATATTTTTTTCATCCTCTTCTCACCGACGCATATGGGCAGCGTATAAATTCCGGCTGCTCTGTCACCTTCCACGTCCTTGATGTCGTACAGTACAGAATTCATGAATAATTTGATCCCATAAAACAGGAACACCGAAAAAACCGTGAGGATATTCCCTGTCCATCTGCTGACAACAATCGCAATGGTCCCCCCCCATGTCAGACCCACCACAATGTTCTTGACTCCGGCACTACCCTTCAGTTTCAGGTGATGTTTTCCAAGCGTGATCCCTTCAGAGTACAGGTATCCGATAATAAACGGGTAGATGGATGCAAAATAGATATTCTCTCCTGCAAAAAGCAATGCTCCGGTAAGAAATGAAAGGATGCAGACAGCGATGACCACAGGTTTGTTTATGGCTGCCACTTCGCTCCTGTTGATCGCGTCCTCCCTGCTGCCCATTGCACGGTCAAGAGTGTATGTGGAATAAATAATCAGTCCGCCAGCCAGGCAGACCGGCACTCCCGGCTGGATGCCGGCAAAGAGAAATGCAATATATAATCGAAGAGAGCCTGAAACAGCCACGATCACCGATGAAGATAATACACGTCCGGTAGAAGATAGGGTGGCATTCACGTTGTAATGTCGCCATATCGACTGTAACCACAACCGCGCCAGCCGTCCGGTAGATGTGGTGACATTCACGTTGTAATATCTCATAATTCACTAATTATTACAAACGCCTGAAAAATTTTAATGGTATTAAAAATTTTAACCTGATATGCTTTTTATAGACCAGTAGATATATAATCTGCACAATCCAGATCTGTTGTTTGATTGTAATGTTATCAGGTCAGGAAGAGATAAAATCGGAGATCAAGAGCATTGTCACCAAACCTGGCACAACCAGGGTAAGAGGAAACAGAGGACTGAGGAGATTCTCCGCAAATAATGGGGATGGTGGCGGGTAATCATGATTTCAGTTCTGTTTGTGCATAATGCACCCGTAATCCTCGAGATTTCAAAGATATTCCTGGAACGAACTGGTGAATTCGAGGTGGACACCACCCGACTGGCAATTGATGCACTAGAGCAGTTAAAGGCGCGCGCCTATGATGCCGTGGTCTCTGATTATGACATGCCGGTAATGAATGGGATCGAGTTTTTGAAGACTGTCCGAAGCAATGATCCGGATATCCCTTTCATCATGTTTTCAGGACTGGGAGAAGTGGGTATTGCAGCCGATGCCCTGAAAAACGGTGCTGATTTTTACATTAGTAAGGGTGGATCGCCAAAAATTATGTATATGGATTTAATGGAGAAGATCAAAACTGCTCTGAAACAGAGAGAGAAAGAGGGAAGAGGTGAGTGGCTGCAAAACAGCGTAAATCACCAGGCATTAACAAAACAGGGATAATTCCTGGTGAGAGCAGGATCACCACATCCCTACCAGTGAATTGAACCGCATACGGAAGAGCCTGCCCGGTGTGATATCCCTGCACACAGGGTCAGGGAGCAGCCTCATGCAATGCGGCAGAGAGAGGGCTGGAGATCAGAGATAAATTTAACAGGATGCGGGGCAACTGATGGATAAATGGGTGCGGCATCCCGTAGTATCCTGAAAGCGGCGGTCATAACAGTTGTCGTCATCAGCCTCTGCTGTGCCTCCAACTGCCTGGGTCAGGGTGATCAGGGTAGCCCTGCCATACCCGGAGATCTCAACACTGATGAAAGTCCCGTGACCTCTGCAGAGAGCCTGGCTGACGAACTGCAGGAATCACCTCATTACCCTGAGATCATCCCTGTGCACACTCTAACAGAGGATGGTGTCACACGCAACTTCCGGTTCAGATTCAAGACAAAAGACTACACCATCAGAGTTCCGGTGAATTCTTCGGTATATTACGCCGCAAAAAATGCAGATAAAAGCGTGAGGGAGACGATTGCCTGGAACGAGACAGACTACCAGATCAGGTACTACTCTGCATTCATCAATGACCCGGCACAGGACGAATTATATGAGAACCTGCTGAAGGAACTGCGGCACATAAAAAGGACGGAAATACTCAATGAAGGTGAATATCTCGAACTGCTGGTGATATTTGTCCAGCAGATCGCATACGACGGTGATGCCCCGGTCTTCCCGCGGTTTCCGGTTGAAGTGATATATGACACCACCGGCGACTGTGACGAGAAGAGCCTGCTGCTCCTCGGGCTGATGGAGAGGGAGGGGTATGACGTCGCACTCCTCCTCTTCCCGCCATCTGGGAGCGGACCAGGTCATGCCGCAGCCGGGGTCAGGGTGAGTGCAGGGACCACACCCTCATTCCCTGTATACATCTCAGAAGACCACCGCACCTATGTCTTCATCGAGACCACGGCTCTGGCATATATCAGTGAATGCCCTGCGTCATACAGGACAAAAACCGCAGTTGTCATCCCTCTTGGAAACGGGACCCACCACTATACCTACATCAATTACGTATCCCATATCACACAAAGCCGTGAGAAGATCAGGGAGAGGCTGATATTCATGGCAGATGAATGGGACCGCCTGGTGGAGGAGATACGCGCCCTCGAAGTGAAGTTAAGCGATCCCACCCGGCATTATACTGAACAGGCAGAATATGACAGGGATTATACCACATACCTCCACCGCATATCCAGATACCACTTCATTGTGGAGCAGTACAATAAACACCTGGAAGTGCTGGAATATATTGAGACGCACCAGTACAATGTGGAGGGCGTCTACAGGCGCATCGAGAACAGCAACGTCCTTGATACGCCCATATAACCAGCAGCTTAACCAGCGGCTTTTTCAGGCAGATAGAAAGTGTTGCATGGGACACCGACCGCCCGGCTACATGGCGGATGAACCCCCTCCTTTCACCACCTCAAGACCGACATCAAAGTTCCTGACAGTGTGTGTAAGCGCCCCCATGCTGATCACGTCCACACCGGTTGCCGCATACTCCATCACCGACTCCTCTGCAATCCTCCCTGAGACCTCAACCATGACTGAATCACGCAGACCGCGCCTCCTCAGTTCAGCAAGCGCAGTCCTGACCTCATCCGGCGCCATATTGTCGAGCAGGATTATATCTGCTCCACATTTAGCGGCTTTCACCGCATCTTCAACCGTATCCGCCTCCACCTCGATTTTCTTATAGCCTGAAAAATCCCTGGCTCTTCTGATCGCCACGTCGATGGGAACCAGTGCGAGATGGTTGTCCTTGATCAGCACCCCGTCACTGAGACTGTACCTGTGGGGCTCACCTCCTCCGAGAACCACT
This sequence comes from Methanomicrobiaceae archaeon UBA207, assembly GCA_002503135.1. Taxonomy (GTDB): domain Archaea; phylum Halobacteriota; class Methanomicrobia; order Methanomicrobiales; family Methanoculleaceae; genus UBA207. The sequence goes on along the minus strand of DARA01000074.1, from coordinate 5,358 downwards.
GCCTTCTTGTCGAGCACCCGCATGCCAGGGGCGGTCTTCCTGGTTGATGCGATGCGGACATCAGGATTCACACCCCTCACCTGTTCAATGACCCAGTGGGTCTTTGTGGCGATGCCGCTCATCCTCCCGATGATATTCAGTACCGTCCGCTCGGCAAGGAGCACCTTCCGTGCATCCCCCCATACCTCGAGCACAACAGTCCCTGACTCCACCTGATCGCCATCCGACACCTGCGGTTTCACTGAAATGCCGAGATGCTCCATGAGTTCCGTTGCCTCATCAAGTCCGGCGATGGTTCCCCTGCATTTTGCAGTTATCCGCGCCACGCATTCACCGCCGGGTATGATCGCCTCAGATGTCAGGTCACCTGACGGCGCGTCTTCCTCAAGGTACCCGAGGAGTGTATCGATGATGGTCATGCACCGTCCTCCTCTGCCAGTATGGCTACCATCCGTTCTATCGCTCCCCGCGCATCATCCATAATATCCGCAGGGAGCGTGACCTCATACTCCCCGCATTCAAGAGACCGCAGGAGGTCAGGGAGGGTGATCTTCTTCATGTCCTTACAGACTGCGTCCTCCTTTGAATAAAACGTCTTGTCAGGGTAGAGCGTCTTCATGCGGTATGCCATACCACACTCTGTAAACAGTGACCAGACCTCGCTTTTATCTGCCTGCCTGACCATCCCCCCGGTCGAAGCGATCAGATCCACCGCATGCTGGATTTCAGGTCTGCACTCGGGGTGGCAGACGATCAGTCCACCGCGTTTCCGCGCATTTTCCACATCGTCAGAGGTAAACATAGTATGTACATAGCAGTGCCCGCCTTCAGGGAGCGGGATGATCGTCTTCTCCGGCACCTGGCACCTGACATAGTATGCAAGATTGGAATCCGGACCAAAGAGGATCTCCTCTGCATCCAGCGACTTCACCACGGCAACGGCATTCGCGGATGTGCAGACGACATCGGCAAGCGCCTTGCAGGCAGCCGTGCTGTTCACGTAGAGAACCACTGCTGCGTCGGGGTGCTCCTCCTTTGCGGCAGCAACCATCTCAGGCGTGAGCTGCTGCGCAAGCGGACAGGTCGCATCCTTCACAGGCAGGAGGACTCTCTTCTGCGGGTTCAGGAT
>DARA01000074.1:0-3854 GCA_002503135.1 Methanomicrobiaceae archaeon UBA207 | reverse complement strand
GGTCGCATCTTTCGCCTGTATCGCCAGTTCAAGACTGTCGCCCACGAAATCCGCAATATCCTGGATCTCAGGGTTCTGATAATTATGGGCGAGAACCACTGCATTCTTTTCCAGTTTGAGTGCAATTATCTCATCGGTTACGCTCATGTTCCCACGACCAGAGGATTGTTCAGGTTTTTCAGGAGTGCGAGGATGGAGAGTGCAGCCATATGGCTCGTGGCAGGGTTGTCAGGGCTGGGGACGTTCCTCACCCTGATGTAGACGTCCCCGAACTCACCTTCGGCAAAGACTTCGTGTATATTCCTCCCGACATCAGGATCCACCCAGAGCTCGACATCAGCTTCCCTCCCTGCCGCCAGACCGATGGCAACTGCCACATTGATATTTTTCGGGTATTGCTTTATGCAGTCATATGCCCTGCCCTGAAAAACCATCTTCTTTTCCGTGCACTCGATGTCAAGGGATTCAGGGCTTTTGGTGGTCCTGAGCAGGAGTTTGTCAATCCTTGAGATCTGCCCGATTTTGAGATTGTCAAGCCCGATGATGGCGCCGCTCGGCACATATATCCTTCTGCCGCATTCTTCAGCAACCGAAGTTATCCGCTCCCTGAACCATTCCTCAGAGAGGGCGCCGACACTCAGGACCACCAGGTCTTTGCCGTTTTTGAGGACTTCCTCTGCATAAGCCCTGACAGCCCCCACTGATGCTGCCTCAACGACCAGGTCATAGTCCTGCTGTATGAATGACGCGAAATCCGCATAGGGTCTGGCGCCGCATAGTGCCGCCAGTTCCTCTGATCGCTCGTTCAGGGAATCATATACTGCCGCAATTTCAACATTCATCACCTTCGGTGATTCAGTCACACTTCTGCGAAGTGTGACATCCACCGGTGGTGGCTCGGTTAGATGTTTTGCGATGATATGCCCCACATTTCCGCAGCCGAGCAACCCTACTTTAATCATTGCTAACAGATAGTACTTTAAGCGGTTAAGCGTTGTGCTCGGTCCCTGCGGGTGCTGCCTCTCAGGGTGGTGCAGCAAGACCTGAATCTCCTCCCGCCACCCCCTCCTGATAATATGCCAGGGTCCTGTGCAGAGACCAGACCAGAAAGAGAAAACCATACCATGAACACCATCGATCGTCTGCAACGCAAAAAAATCCATATTGAATCCTATGGCTGCACCTACAACCACGCAGATGGAGAGAGACTGATCAGGATTCTCACAAACCAGGACTGCGTGCTCGTCCCGCCTGAAGAGGCGGAGGTGGTCATCATCAATACCTGCACCGTCGTCGGTGCAACGGAACGCCGGATGATCCGCAGAATGATGCACTTCAGGGATAAGGAGGTGGTAGTCACAGGGTGTATGCCGCTCGTCCAGATGGGTGCAATAAACATGGTCTGCACCCCGCAGGTAATATATCCGGACCAGATTGCTGAACGCTCCCCTTATCCGGGCGCCATCACACACGATGCCACAGGTGTCGTCCAGGTAGCCAGAGGGTGTCCCGGGAGATGCAGTTACTGCATCACCAGACTGGCGCGTGGACCCCTGAAGAGTTACCGGCAGGATGACGTGATCCGCACCATCCGGGCACTGACAGAGAGGGGAGCAAAAGAAATCCAGCTGACCGGGCAGGACGTCTCTGCATGGGGGAGGGACATAGGGCAGAGCCTCCCTGATCTGATGCAGGAGATCTCTGAAATACCTGGAAGCTTCTATGTGCGGGTCGGGATGATGAATCCGGCAACCGTCATCGGCATCCTGGACGACCTCATCGACGCATTCGCTGATGAGAAATTTTTCAGGTTCATCCACATACCGGTACAGTCAGGATCAGATGCCGTCCTCGAAAGGATGAAACGGGGTTACTCTGCTGAGGACTTTACCGGGATCGTGGATGCATTCAGAGAGCGCTATCCTGAAATCAGGCTCTCCACCGACTTTATCGTCGGGTTTCCCGGAGAGGATGATGAGGAGTTCCAGAAGTCTGTCGGCATCCTGCACCGCACGCGACCCACCAAGGTAAATATCACCCGCTATTCAGAGCGCCCCCTGACAGAGAGCCCCGCCTGGAAAGACGTCCCTGAGTATGTGAAAAAGAGACGGTCCCGCGAGCTCAACCAGCATGCAGACAGGCTCTATGACGATGCATACAACAGGCTGATCGGAAGAGAGATCCCATTTGTGGTCACAGAAGAGAGGGTCAGGGGCACGGTCACCGTACGCGACCCCTCATATCACAACATTGTCATCAGGGAGACGCTCCCCCGGGGGTCAGAGGGGCGTGCCGTCATCACGGAGAACAGACGGTATTACCTCATTGCAAAACGCACTGAGTGCGGATCTTCCGGTTTCTGACAATCGCATTAAATCAAAGATTTAATGGGAGTTGCAGATCTCTAATCTGCAACACCATGAGGATGGCATAAACTGCGGCGCTGACGAGGATTATGGTGGCACCTGACGGTGCATTGCAGAGATGGGAGAGCCAGATGCCTGCAAAGATAAAGACCATACCCAGGAGCATGGAGAGAGCCATCATCGCCCTGAGATTTGTGCAGTACCAGCGGGATATGGCGGCAGGGATCGTCATCAGTGCGATGACCAGGATCACGCCCACCACCTGTATCAGCATGACCACAGTCAGTGCGATGAGGACCAGCAGGAGGTAGTAGATGTACTCCACCCGCAGACCGGCGATCTCGGCAAATTCCTCGTCAAATGTCACAGCAAGGAACTCATTGTAGAGCAGGTATACCACCCCTGCGATCAGGCAGTCAAGGACCAGCATCAGGATGAGATCAGATGTCCGGACAAAGAGGATGTTTCCAAAGAGATAGCCGATGAGGTCAGGGGCATAACCGGGAGCGAGAGAGATGAAGATGATCCCCAGCGCCATCCCTGTCGCCCACATCGTTCCGATCACGGTATCCTCTGACTGGCACCCTCTCCTGCTCACCACACCAATGGCGAGCGCAGAGCAGACGGAGAAGATTGCAGCCCCGATGATCGGGTCAAAACCCATCAGATAACCGAGCCCTATCCCGCCAAATGCCGAGTGCGAAACGCCCCCGCTGATGAAGACGATCTTCTTCACCACCACATATGACCCTATGATGCCGCAGGCTATGCCGACAAGCACTCCGGCAAGGAGTGCGTTCCTGAAGAAGGGGTAGACGAGCATCTCGATCATGGTTCATGCTCCCTCAGGACACGGTGGGGGACGCCGTGCGCGATGAGATCAACAGGGCACTGATAGAGTTCTGCAATGACTTCAGGGGTGATCTCCCGTGAATCGTGCATAAACAGCCGCCTGTTTAAACAGGCGATCCTGTCAACATACATCGAGACAGCTCCGATGTCGTGGCTGACAAAGATCACCGCCATTCTCCTGTGCAGGTCTTCCAGGATCGCATAGAAATGCGTCTGCGCCTGGACGTCCACGTGGTTCGTCGGCTCATCGAGGAGGAGGACTTCAGGCTCCATCGCCAGTGCCCGGGCAAGAATCACCCGCTGCTGCTGCCCGCCTGACAACTGGCTGATCTGCCTCCCTGCAATGTCCAGGATCTCCATCTGCCTGAGAGCGTCTTCCGCAACTGCCCTGTCCCTGGGAGAGAATTTCCTGAACATACCTCTGGTGCACCCCAGTCGCCCCATCAGCACCACGTCCATGACACTGACAGGATAATCAAAGTCGAATGTCCGGTACTGCGGGACATAGCCGATGCGGTGCCTGTGCTCACCAGGACTGCCTCCAAAGACCGTCACCGTCCCCCTATCAGGACGGACCAGACCCAGCACCACCTTAAGAAGCGTCGTCTTCCCACCGCCATTCGGACCGATGATGCC
>DARA01000050.1 GCA_002503135.1 Methanomicrobiaceae archaeon UBA207 | reverse complement strand
AAAAAGGTTAATATACTGGAAATTCGCCCCGTATCCAACAAATATTTATTATTTTAATATTTTTATAACAAGTGCCTTAACTAAAAATAGGCATCTTTATATCCGTTTAAATGTGAACTATTATTTTGTCCCGCGAGGGGACGTGCAATAGTGTTCAGCATCTATAATCAGTGATGGCATTAAGTGTTCAGTGTTCAGTTACAGGATGGTATTGTGGGTAAAGATGGAAAACGGAGGAAAATATCAATGGCAAAATATTCTGAAACAATTGACCTCTATGATGATGAGGGCAAGCTGCTGAAGAGTGGTGTTACGCTTGAGAAGATCAGCCCGCTGGTAAACCCGGCGATCAGGAAGATCATCGACCTCACCAAGAGGACGATCGTGGTCAATCTCGCTGGTGTTGAGAAGGGTGTGAAGACCGGAAAGGTTGGAAAGGGTCACATTCTCGGTCGTGAACTCAACCTTGACGTGGTCGCCAACAAGGATGCGGTCATCTCCCGGATCAAAGAGATGCTCCAGGTTGAAGAGGGCGATGACACAGAAATCCAGGAGTTCCAGGGCGGCAAGCTGCTGCTGGTCACTGTACCAAAGGCGCGTCTTGAGGCGGCATCGACCTATGATGCTTCGATCACTTCAGTGGCGTCTGCGACCACATACGCGCTTGTGGATCAGTTCAATGTTGATGCATTCGATGCATCAATGGTCAAGGCAGCAGTCTGGGGCGGTTATCCGCACACGATGGACATGGTTGGTGCAAATGTGGCATCTGTGCTCTCCATCCCGCAGAACAATGAGGGTATCGGTTACGCACTCCGCAACATTCCGGCAAACCACATTGTGATGATCACAAACCGGAACGCCATGCAGGGTGCAGCACTCTCGTCCACTCTGGAGCATGCGGGAGAGTTCGAGATGGGAATGGCGATCGGTCGGTTCGAGCGTGCACAGCTGCTCGCATATGCATACCAGGGACTGAACGCAAACAACCTCGTCTATGACCTTGTAAAGCAGAACGGTGCAACCGGAACTGTCGGTACTGTGGTGCAGAGCCTGGTCGAGCGTGGAATTGAGGACAAGGTAATCGCGCCAGGCAAGAAGGGCGGGTACTTCCAGTTCTATGATACCAAGGACCCGATGCTCTGGAACGCCTACGCCGCTGCAGGTACCATTGCAGCTACCATGGTGAACTGTGGTGCCGGGCGTTTCGCCCAGGCAGTATCCTCGACACTCCTGTACTTCAATGACCTGCTTGAGCACGAGACCGGTCTTCCGGGCTGTGACTATGGTCGTGTGATGGGTGTTGCGGTCGGGTTCTCGTTCTTCAGCCACTCGATCTATGGCGGGGGCGGACCTGGCATCTTCAATGGCAACCACGTCGTCACCCGTCACGCCGCCGGTGTGGCTATACCCTGTGTGGTGGCGGCATGTGCGCTTGACGCAGGTACCCAGATGACCTCACCCGAGGGGACATCCAAGGTCTACCAGGATACGTATGGTCAGATCGATGTCTTCAACAAGCCAATCCAGCAGATTGCCAAGGGTGCATAGAGGTTAAGAATCAGAATGACTGACGCCAAATATTCTCAGTGCAGGATTGTTCCTGCACGTTTCCTCAAACCGGAAACAGCAGAACGCCTTCTGAACGGTATAGTCAGGGTGGAGGGGGTCAGGCGGATCGTGGTCAATGGACCGCGTCTCCCTGCCACAGTTCCCTATGGTCCTGCCAGGGGCAAACCGAACCCGCATACCGACAGGAAGGTGATTCATGTAGGGGATCAGGACGTGGAACTGCAGGTGCAGGCGGGCATGATAATCCTTGAGATTATGGATGACAGCTGTATTCCTGAGCTCAGGAAGGTCTGTGATGAAGTTTTTACAGACCTCTCATATGTGCTTGAGGAAGGGCGCTTCATGAAGGCATCCCCCTCGCTTACGGATTATGCAAAATACGGTCCTGACGCAGACATGGAAATTGTCGGGCTTGTCGATCCGCGTAGGAATGACCGCCCGGTCATAATTCAGGGATTGAAATAAATGCCGGTTGGTAGGGTGACGCAGGTAGTCGACTGTCGCGAAAGCATGGGTATGGGCAAAGGAGGAGGGCTTGCTCAGCGGGGCACCATCTCTGAATGCCGCTATCCGGATGTGATAGTCGTCGGCATGTCGCCAGGGCGGCGGCACGTCACCAAACCGGTATGTGACATTACGTGCGGTCTCAGGAGGGAGGGTATCGAGTTCAGTGTCAGCACACTCGTGCTGAATGCCGGAAGCGGTGTCCCGCCTGATGCCCCGCGGGTTGCAGGCTCAGTACTGGGCGCCTATTTTGGGCTTGATCCCAGAGAAATCGAGCAGATCGAGCAGCACAAGCTTGCAATCCTTCATCTTGGAAATGTCCGCTCCCATGTGGTTCACAAGGCGCGTTTCATCCTCGAACACTGCAGTGTGAAGGCTGTTGTAGTCTCACAGGCACCGGTTGATTATGAGGATCTGGCAAAAGAGGGCGTGAAAACCTCTGTGGTCATGCCGCCTCCTGACAAAGTCAGGACAAAAGGCACTGTGGTGTCTATTGTGAGTGGCGTGACCCGGGGGCAGACGCCTGCCAGGGAAAAACTGGCTGAAGTTATTCAGTCTGTAAAGAAAGTAATGAAAAGTTTAGATTGAGGTGATTTGTAGATGGTATACAAACCCCAGTATGGTCCGGGCACGTCCCTTGTTGCCGAAAACAGGCGCAAGTACATGAACCCGGAATACAAACTGGAAAAGATTCGCGATGTGAGTGACGAGGACATAGTCATGATTCTTGGTCACCGCGCACCAGGGTCGGCATATCCGACGGCTCACCCACCGCTGGCAGAGCAGCAGGAGCCCGACTGTCCGGTGAGAAAACTTGTCACCCCCACAGACGGGGCAAAGGCTGGAGACCGTGTCCGTTACATCCAGTTTGCTGACTCGATGTTCTTTGCACCGGCACAGCCGTACCTGAGAACATACCTGGAAATGTACAGGCACCGCGGTATCGACCCGGGCACCCTGTCCGGGCGTCAGATCGTGGAGTGCCGTGAGCGTGACCTCGAGCAGTACTCAAAGGAGCTCGTCAACACCGAACTCTTTGACTCCGCCCGTGTGGGCATCAGGGGTGCGACGGTGCATGGACACTCACTCCGTCTCAGGGAAGACGGTATGATGTTTGACATGCTCCAGAGGTGCATCCTTGATACAGACGGCGTAGTCAAGTACGTGAAGGACCAGATCGGTGAAGCACTCGACCGTGCCGTCCCTGTGGGGAAGCCCATGGACGAGAAGTGGCTCAAGGCTCATACGACGATCTTCCACTCACTCGGTGGTGTTGCCTACCGTGATGACACAGAGTACATCGAGTATGTCCAGCGCATCCACTCGCTGAGAACAAAATATGGTTTCATGCCTGTGGAGAAATGAGGGTGGTATAAATGGCAAAAATTGAAAGAGCACAGAAACTCTTCCTGAAGTCACTGAAAGAGAAGTTCGCCGAGGATCCCACCGCAGAGAGGACAGTGTTCCAGTATGCAGGTCTCAAGCAGTCTCCACGTAAGGTGGAGTTCATGGATGCCGGCAGAAAGGTCGAGATGGCTCGCGGCATATCCCAGTACGACCCGATGCGCTGCCACCTTGGCGGCATCCCGCTCGGACAGCGCCAGCTGATGACCTATGAGGTCAGCACCACAGGCGTCTTCGTCGAGGGTGACGACCTGCACTTCGTCAACAACTCTGCCATGCAGCAGTTCTGGGACGATATCCGCAGGACGGTCATCGTCGGCATGGACCTGGCGCACCAGACTCTCCAGAAGCGTCTTGGTAAAGAAGTCACGCCCGAGACGATCAATGAGTACCTCCATATCCTGAACCACGCCATGCCCGGTGCAGCCGTCGTTCAGGAGCACATGGTGGAGACTCATCCCGGAATGGTCGATGACTGTTACGTCAAGGTCTTCACCGGCGACGACGAGCTGGCAGACGACATCGAGCCCCAGTTCCTGCTCAACATCGAGAAGCTCTTCCCTGCAAAGCAGGGAGAGGCGCTCAAGGCAGCCGTCGGCAAGTCGATGTACCAGGCTGTTCACATCCCGACGGTCGTCAGCCGGACATGCGACGGAGGTACCACCTCCCGCTGGTCTGCGATGCAGATTGGTATGTCCTTCATTGCTGCGTACAGGATGTGCGCAGGTGAGGCTGCGGTCGCTGACCTGTCATTCGCTGCAAAGCACGCAGGCGTCGTCCAGATGGGCAGCATCCTGCCGGCACGCCGTGCCCGTGGTCCGAATGAACCCGGTGGCATCAACTTCGGCATCATCTCTGACATCGTCCAGGCAGACCGGAAGTACCCGCATGACCCGGCAAGGGCGTCCCTCGAGGTCGTCGGTGCATGCACCATGCTCTATGACCAGATCTGGCTCGGCTCTTACATGTCCGGCGGTGTCGGGTTTACCCAGTATGCGACAGCCGCATACACCGACAACATCCTTGACGAGTACACCTACTATGGTATGGACTACCTGAAGGACAAGTACAAAGTCGACTGGCAGAACCCGAACGCGGCAGACCGCGTGAAGCCGACCCAGGAGATTGTCAATGACCTGGCAACCGAGGTAACACTCAACGCGATGGAGCAGTACGAGCAGTTCCCGACACTGATGGAGGACCACTTCGGCGGTTCACAGCGTGCGGGTGTCATCGCCGCTGCCTGCGGTCTGACCACTTCCATAGGGACCGCCAACTCCAATGCAGGTCTGAATGCCTGGTATCTCTCCATGCTCCTGCACAAGGAGGGCTGGTCACGTCTCGGATTCTTCGGCTACGACCTGCAGGACCAGTGCGGCTCTGCAAACTCGCTCTCCATGCGTTCTGACGAAGGTCTCATCGGCGAGCTCCGTGGTCCGAACTATCCGAACTATGCGATGAACGTCGGTCACCAGGGTGAGTACGCCGCTATCGTGGGCGGTGCCCACTTTGGTCGCGGCGATGCATGGTCTTTCAGCCCGTTGGTGAAGATCGCCTTCGCAGACCCGTCACTCAAGTTCGACTTCGCAGAACCGCGGCGCGAGTTTGCAAAAGGTGCAATCCGCGAGTTCATGCCTGCCGGAGAGCGCTCGCTCATCATCCCGGCAAAGTAAGATCCCAAACACAATTTTTTTTTATTTACAGCAAGTAACTTTTCGTAAAAACGGGAGCCTGAGCCCTGTTTTTGTTTTGGAAGAATATCCCTGAGGTATTTTCGAAACCTTTAACTAAGTCATAATCAACTGTTAAATGAACCGAAAAGGGTTTGTATAGCTCTGGTGCGTATAGCACGCATGGAGGGTGCTGAATGGAAAACATATTATTTGGCATCGGAATTACTGCAGTAGCTGGTGCTCTGGCAACCATTGCCGGAGCGGCGGAGGATACTGAATCTGACATAGGGTCACAGGGTGATCCCAATTCTCAGGTTCAGCTCGCTCCGCAGATGGGTTTCATCCACCGTATCTACAACAAGGCAATTTCCGGTGAACCGCCTGCGTATGGACTCTGGTGCGCCATTGGTGCAGGAGTAGCATGGGCGTTTATGGCGGTACAGGTAAATGCGATCCTTGCGATTATCCTGGGTTCTCTGGTGGCGACGCTCGTACAGGGTGCATATGCGACAACTGCATATCTGGGAAGAACGGCAAGTCTCGCAAACTTTGAACAGCCGGTGTATATTGATCTGATCAGGTCAGTTACCACCGTGACTATGGCGCATGCATTTGTGGCGATCTTCACCACAGTGGCTATGTGCTACCTGATGAACACGGCTCTCGGGCATCCGTTCCCGCTGCCGCTGCTCGCTCTCGTATGGGGCATCGCACTCGGTGCCGCGGGTTCTGCGACTGGAAACCCGTTTTATGGCAAGGAGCGTCAGTACCAGGAGCAGCCGTTTGGCGCGGGCGTGTCCATCTCTGCATCCGGCACCATCGTCAGATATGGTGAAGCCGGACAGCGCAGTTCGCTTGATAATGGCTGGTTCACCTCAAAGATGGGTGGTCCTGCGTCAGGCATCTGCTTTGGTCTGATCGTGTTCTTCGAACTCTGGCGTACCGTGATCTTTGAGCACATGGCAGGTGGCTGGGGCGCGGTCATCGTTGGTGTGGTGCTCATCTTCATCTTCATGGCTCTTGACAGGTATATCGAAGTCTGGGCACGCAAGACGTTTGGACCGTACGCCAAACCTGAAGAAGCGGAGGCAACTGCATGAGTGCACTTGGAGGAGCCGCAGGGGGATCAGAAGGATTCTCAAGCCCCATAGGCGTTGGTGTGGGGGTACTGCTGATTCTTGTATCTCTCGGCATGGCATACTACTTTGGTCAGATGGCAACAGTGATCGCACTCATCGGCATCATAGTCGGTGGTCTGCTCATCGGGTTTGGTGTGCACTTCGTCCCGGTGGGCGGAGCGCCTGCAGCCATGGGACAGTCACCAGGTATTGCAACCGGTGTGGCGATGCTCGCCGCCGGTGCAGGTCTGGCAGGTCTCTTTGGTGGCGCATGGGCAGCTGAATTCGGTTTTGCAATAGCGCTTGCCGCCGGTGCAGTCGGAGGGGCATTGATGATGGCGATCACCTGCTTCATGGTGAATGTTGTTTACATCTTTGCCATGGGTGTCCCTTCTGCGTCAGGCAAGGTTGACAAAGACCCGATCACCGGCGATACATTCCCTGAGTACAAATCCCAGGGAACTGAAGGTCATGGTCTTCCATTCGTCTCCTATGTGGGTGGCGTTGTCGGAGGTATGATGGGTGGTCTTGGCGGTACCCTGATCTACATTGAACTTCTCTATGTCTATGAGGGAGTGCTGCCGGTCATGCTTGATGCAGGCGTTGAGGAGATCATGCCCCTGGCTGTATCACTCGCCGGAATCTTTGCTATCGGCATGTTCCTGGTGAATGCGGTCATCGCCGCCTATAACATCGGCGGTACGATCGAGGGACCGCATGACCCGAAATTCGCCCGCTGGCCCCGTGCAGTCATTGGAGCAGCCGTTGCCTCCGCGGTATGCGGTATCGCGGCGATTATGCTGGTTATGGTGTGAGGTGAAAGGATATGACAGTAAAAATGGAAGCATCTGCAGGGGGCATTCCGCATGACACGGTCATGGCATACGGTCTCATCGGCTCTCTCGTCGGTATCTATCTGACCTACCTCAATGTCCTTTCAGGTACAGAGATCTTCTCGTTCTTCGGCGGTCTGGCGGCAATCGCTGCACTGGTCTGGGGCGCGAATACGATCAAGCACCTCTGCAGTTACGGGCTTGGAACAGGTGTTCCCTCAGCAGGTATGATTGCGCTTGGGTCCGGTGCGATTGCGATGATCTTTGCAAGCCGCTATGGTATGCTTGCACCCATTGTCGCAGTCATCGTCGCAGGAATCCTCGGCGCCATAGTCGGTTTTGTCTCCAACAAAATCGTGAACATGAACATCCCAGTCATGGAACGGTCCCTGACCGAGCTTTCAATAGTCGGTGCCATGTCTCTGATGGGCTTTACTGCAATGCTTGGCGGGACGTTCATCTTTGATGAGATGGTTGCCGGGACATCGACTTTCCTGGGCTTCGTGTTTGCGGATTATGGAATGTCCATCATTGGAGGAAGTACGCTTGCCGTTACCTTCATGCTCGCTGCGATTGCACTGCAGCACCCATTCAATGCATGTCTTGGACCTGGTGAGCAGCAGGATCGCACCCTGATGCTGGGAGCCGAGTGCGGGTTCCTCTCCATGATCCCAATCGCGCTGATGTCATTTGCATTCATCTCATTTGCATCTGCGGTGATCGCCCTCCTTGTCTCAGTGGCAGGGTGGTGCTGGACCTACGTGCAGTTCATTGAGTTGTCGAAGCGCGACGCATATGCCTGGCTTGATGCAAAACCGATTCATGAACCAAAGGGTGGTGAATAATGGGTTTCATTCAAGTATTGCCTGAATTCGGGCTTGTCGTTGACCCGTTGGTGGGTCTCGTCAGCAGTGCAGGTGAATCGCTTGCACCTGTTATTGAAAAAGTTGCAGATCTCGAACTGATCGCGGAGGATCTCGTCGGCATGCTTTCCGGTGAGGGCAGCTTCCTGGCATCATTCCCTAACAGGGAGGGTGTACTGAAGATTGCAGGAAGTGTTACCGCGTTCTGGTACGGGCTGGCAATCGGGCTGTTCATAGCCGGGGTTGCGGTATTCGGATTGATCTGAGGTGATGTGACATGGCTGAAAAGAAATCGCCGGCGAGTGGCTGGCCGATTGTAAAGGGTGATTTCCTGAGTGGAGATCCAAACAGTTGTGTGGCGGTTGTCACCATGGGTTCCCACCTGGATGAGAAGGGCATCTGTGATGCCGGGGCAGCGGTTGCTGGTTCCTGCAAGACAGAGAACCTTGGGTTAGAGAAGGTCATCGCGAACGTCATCTCCAACTCCAACATCAGATATGTCCTCTGCTGTGGAACCGAGGTGAAGGGTCACCTGAGTGGACAGAGTTTCATTGCCCTGCACGCAAATGGTGTAGCCGGCGGAAAGATCGTCGGTGCCAAGGGTGCCATTCCATTCATTGAGAACCTTGACGACGCAGCGATAAAGCGGTTCCAGGACCAGGTCGAGATTGTCGACATCATGGAATCCGAGGACATGGGTGCGATCAAGGCAAAAATCTCCGAGTTGCAGGGTAAGGACCCTGGTGCATTCCCGGAGGACCCGATGGTTGTCGAGGTCAAGGAAGCCGGAGGCGC
>DARA01000031.1:7712-28587 GCA_002503135.1 Methanomicrobiaceae archaeon UBA207 | reverse complement strand
GAGATCTCGGAGATATGGGCGTGTTTTGGCGATATATAAACGTAACTGTATGATGTTGCAGATTAGAAATCTGCAACTCCCATTAAATCTCTGATTTAATGCGATTAGGCACACCCGCGAGCCAGCAGGATTGAGTGGTCAGCGAGCGGCGGGAGTGTGTGGGGTAAAATCGCCGTAACAATACTTTTTCAAGCTTGGGCAACTACATATGACTATCTGGTATCTGAAGTGACGTGATGACATGAGTAACCCGATCTTTTTGTTTTCATCGAATGACACCCTCAGCCCGTTAAACGAGAAATTATATGAAAAGGAGGAGGACCTCCAGGCTATCATCGCCGATCACCCGGTGCAGTTCTGGCAGTGCGTTAAAACAAATCTCCAAGCGGGACGAATGCGACTGATCTTCGCCGCCATCCACTCCACCGTTGACTATACTGTTGCCGCCAAACGCACCCACCACACCCATCTCGAAACTCTCAAACGCGGGCTGATGCAGGACCTGCTCACCGGGCGCGTGCGGGTGCCCGTTGAAGGGGGTGAGGCGCGTGTCGCATGACATCCCCCCCGTAATCCAGCAACTCCTTGCACACCATGAAGGTCGAAGTATCGATTTCAAGGAAGAGGTAAGTGACGACCTCTTCAAGCACACCACCGCCTTTGCCAACTCTGACGGCGGGGTGATTGTGCTCGGCGTGAAAGACGGGAGCCATGACATAGTGGGGATTGATCTCAGGAATAACGCTCTTAAGAAACTTTCCGACCGGATCGTAACCAACCTTGGGATTCATCCTGTCATCGAACACCACCCAGTCAACGACACCCACATCGTCACCATCAGCGTTTCCAAAAGCAGTGTCCCGGTCTCATACAAGAAGAGATACTACACCCGCGTGGGCGATACGCACCACCACCGCCAGCCTCACCCTCTCAAATAAGAGATACTACACCCGCGTGGGCGATACCACACGGGAGATGAACCACGATGAACTCAGGACATTCTTCCAGCAAAGCATCGAATGGGACAGCATCCCAGGGGACTACACAGTCGACGAAATCGACCGTGTAACACTCAGGAGATTTCTTAAACTAGCTGAAAAAGCCGGAAGACTTCATACCGGAAATGATGATGATGATGAAAAGATTGAAACCGTCCTCCGGCGGCTGGGGTTAATCATCAACGGGAAAATCACAAACGGCGCTATCATGCTCTTTGGAAAAAATCCACAGAAATATTTCCACAACACCATCACACGGGTCGGGCGGTTCAAAACCGCTGACGTGATCATCGGCGACAAAGAAATCAGGGGCAACCTTTTCAATCAGCTGGATGATGCCGAAAACGCCATAAAAATCTACATAAACGTACGCTGGAGCATCACGGAAGAGGGAATGCGCGATACGCTCCAGAGAATAGAAAAATGGGAATATCCTATTGTTGCCATCCGCGAAGCCCTGCTCAACGCACTTATACACCGGGATTACTTCAACAACACTGTCCAGACTCAAA
Organism: Methanomicrobiaceae archaeon UBA207; assembly: GCA_002503135.1. GTDB lineage: Archaea > Halobacteriota > Methanomicrobia > Methanomicrobiales > Methanoculleaceae > UBA207. The sequence continues at coordinate 27,077 of DARA01000031.1, read as the reverse complement.
TCAAAATCTTTGATGATTTTATCAGATTTCACAACCCCGGAAGACTCCCTGAAGGTGTTACTGTCGACATGCTCCTCAATGAACATTACACATATCACCGCAACCCAAAAATTGCCGAAATCTTCCAGCGGGCGGGCTATGTCGAAAGATATGGATCAGGATTCGAGAGGATAACCAAAGCTCTTTCATCTGAGGGTATGCCTGCACCAGAAATAAAAAACACCCCTCTGGGGTTCACGGTCTATTTACAAAAAGATCCATGGAGCGAAGAACGCTTAATCAGGATGGGACTGAATGAACGGCAGATCAATGCCATAACCTATCTCAAAGAACACAGACGCATCGCAAACAGCCAGTATCAGGAAATCAACAACATATCTGCAAGGACCGCACTAAATGACCTGAACGACCTCATGGAAAAGCAAGTCGTAGAGCGGCGGGGCACATCAAAGAAGAATATCCGTTACATCCTCGCCCCTGCAAAAGTCACCGGAAAAAATCCATGAGAAACAACTGCAAGAAACCGATCGTGAATTGCGCAGAAAATGCGGATAAATGCGTGATCTATGCAGATAAATATTCGATGATTGCGCAGTATTGCGCAGAAAATGCGGATAAATGTGTAATATGTTGCACTTTCAGCCCATGGTGATATCATCGGCGGTATTGTTTGCTCGCCCTGCTCACAAACTCTTGCGAGTTAGTGCTGTCGCATGAAACGAGTTCATGCTCCCCGCCGGAACCCTCCCGGATTCCTGAGCGCGCTGCACAAAACTCGCCTTGTTTCTTCTTTGGTGGTTGTTATCGAAGACGCCCGCACGGTCATCGTGACCTCAGCCCGTGCCGGCTGCCTTCCTCCCGCCGCTCGCGTCACCGCTCTGCGGGCATGCTCGCGGCTGCAGCCTGGGGATAGGGACGGACCCCAAGCCGCTCACTCCGTTCGCGGGTGCTCCCTCTGGTCGCCAGCCATGATAATCCCCATAATTAACAGCCTCACCACACCCGGATACAGCCGCCACGGACCGAATGCATGAGAGCGGTAGCTATCTGAAAAATACAGGAAAACTCAGCACAATGGAAGAATCAGATAATCTGGAAAAAATGAGGGAATCCGGGGTTATGTTCATATTTTATTTGGGCAATTCTTTTGAGAGTCGGCGAGCCTCCTGAATAAGGGTGCGACTCTCCGGGGAAAAGTCTTGCACGGGGGTCTCGATGTATTCATTGAATACCCGCGCACTTTCACCAGTGAAAACAGTCCCCACCTGCATTCCCCCCGGAAGAAGCAAAACTTATCCCCTCGCGGTGCAATGGCAGAGTATGGAGAGAAAGATGCTGCTCATAGCGGTTTTCTGCTGCCTTGTCATAATCAGTGCCGGGTGCCTGGAGATGCCGACATTGGGGGCGCCTGAAGCCGCCACACCAGCCACCGCCATTGCAACACCCCAGGGGGAGACAGGGGCAGGTGGGAGTCCGGCGGCTGCAGCGATCAGCCTGCCTGCAGACACTGTCACAGCCATGAATGCCATCACCAGTATGGAGATCTCTACCGAACCCATTGACTGGGACAGCACCCCGGGAAACAACGGGTTTGTGATCCATTTCCTGTTCTATGACTCTGCAGGGAGAGTGGTCACTTTCAGCGGCGCTTCGCTCACAGCTGAAGTGAAGGTGCACACCCCTGACACCAACATATATTCCGTAGCCATCACGCCGCGTCTCCTCTACAAGGGCTATACCACGATTACCAGGTCTGATGAGGGTGAACCCTACCCCATGAGGGGCATCAGAATACCGTACAGCGACATCGCCCTCACCTCAGGGGACAGGGGCATCGGAAAGGTGAGCCTGAAGGTATGGCTCCCGAACGGACGTACCCTCCAGGCAGAAGAGACGTATCTCTACACGAAATAACCAGGGACACAGCAACAGAGCGCAGCACCAGAACGCTGCAACACAGGGGAGTGCAACACCCGGGAGCGTATTTTACCAGGTGCAGTGAGAGAAGAGCGGGAAGAGTGGGAAAAGGGGTATAATCCGCCCTCTTATTTTTCCCCGTACAGGCAGGACTGGACATCCTCCCCCAGCCTGCCGATCGCATCCGCACGGCAGCGCTGGCAGTGGCGCATCTGCCTGACAAACTGTGCACACTCGTCCTGCATCTTCCGTTTGTCTTCAGGAGTCGGGGGTGCGACATCAGCGAATTTGTACTGCGGGATGAGGGGGATGAGATTGAAGTTATAGACCCCCATCTCCCCCACTTTCTTTGCAATCTCAGGGATGTGCCTGTCATTGACACCGGGAATATAGACCGTATTCACCTTGACAAAGATCCTGCGCCGCACCGCCTCCTCGATACCTTTCAGCTGGTTCTCAAGCAGGCACTCCGCCGCCTCCCTGCCGGTGTAGTGTTTCCCATGATAATTGACGAATGAGTAGATCGTCTCCCCGATTGCAGGGTCGACCGCATTCAGCGTGACCGTGATGTTGCCCACATCATAACTGATGAGTTCATCGATCTTCCCGGGCAGCAGCAGACCATTCGTGCTGATGCACATGATGAGTCCCGGAAACTCTGCATGCACCAGACGCAGCGTCTCAAAGGTCTCCTCATTCGCAAGAGGTTCGCCCGGACCTGCAATGCCGATCACCTTCACATAGCTGAATCTCGCGATAACCTCCCGCGCACGCTCAAGAGCTTCCTGTGGTGAGAGTACAACGCTCGTCACGCCGGGTCTGCTCTCATTGACGCAGTCAAAATCCCGTACACAGTAATTGCACTGGATATTGCATTTCGGCGCCACAGGCAGATGACATCTCCCGAATGCATGGCACGCCTTTTCACTGTAGCAGGGGTGCTCCCGCACCTTCCTCAGCTGGGCAGGGTCATACGGCACATCCCTGCCATTCACCACCGCCACTGGATACTCTTCATCCGACATTTCAAACACCAGTAAGTGGTCGGCGCACACAGATAAATATATGGAAATTGTCATTCTGCCGCCTCTGTTCCACCACTGCGCCATGAAACGCCTTACAGGACGTGCGGAGCGGGAGGGTTCGCGCAGCTGCCCCGGTGGTGCGGAGAATCCAGGATGATAGTTTTATCAGAGGAGGCGCAGATGATAGTCTGGTGAGGATAATGAAACCAGTATATGCACTTGCTGCAGCACTGCTGATCGCTGCATGCATCGTCGGTGCAGGGTGCGTGACTCCGGATTCCGGAGCCGGATAGTATACCTATGGGATGGAAGACAACGGCAACTCAGTCACTATGAAACAGGGCAGCCAGATTACGCTCAAACTGAATGAAAACCCGACGACAGGCTATGCATGGGAGATCACGGCAGAGGGTCTCACGATCACCGGGGACAAGTATGAAGCTGATTCACCGGGACTGGTCGGCGGAGGGGGCATTCACGAGTGGTACATGACAGCAGGGAATACCGGCACGTACATGATCACAGGGATCTACAAGCGCTCCTGGGAAGAGACAACCGGGGACGAAGAGACGATCGGCATCACAGTCACTGTCACGTGAGGTGACAGGGCATCCCCCTTCTTTTTCCCATAGCCGGGCGGCACTGTTCATGTGTATCGTTCGTGTGATGCCTGAAAACACAGTGATAGTCAAAAAAGAGGTATTCGCCACTATATCTTTCCTGTTTCGTCAAAATAAGATGGGCTTGTCCGGATTCGAACCGGAGATCTTCGCCGTGTAAAGGCGATGTCATAACCACCTAGACCACAAGCCCCTGAGTCTGCCCATTAAATTCTTCTTTGAAATTTTTAAACGTATTGCTGCGCCAATGCCAGGAGTGAGCTGCCCCTCCCTGTAGACCGGGGCTTCCTGCTTCTCCTTCATCTGCTGTGGTGAATCCACAGGCTCAACGGCACTTCCCGCACACACGCTTCGCCAAAAAAATAAAATCCGAATCCGGCTAGTCAAAGCCGAATGACTTCAGTATCACATCCGGGTTCACATGACCGACATGGTATACCGCACCCTCGGAGAGTTCATTGATCACGACCTCGGCTGGTGAGAAGAGCGATGTGTCGATCTGATAGAAATCAAAGTTTGCCTCTTTAAAGATCTCATAGAATGGCTTGCCATATCCCTTGGACTTACTGCTCGGGATCCTGTCGAGATAGTCCTTGATCTCCGGCGCATTCACCGTGAGCATGATGCTGCCGTGATATATCGTGGCATCATTCGTCGAGCCCATGGCCTGAGTACCATCCTTCTTTACAGGCGCGATCGGTGCAGAGCCGATGCCTGAGACGATCTTGCACGTATCAAAACCAAGTTCATTCAGTTTATACACGGCGGTCTCGACGCAGCGCCCTGCCACCTGGACAGACCCCACAATCGATGCCGTAGGTGCAACAACCGCACATACATTCGCCACATCAACATTGCACTCATCTGCGATGGACTGCATCACTTCAGCATTCGGGAGGTGATCACTCTCAAGGGCGATCACCGCGGCATCGAACTCATCCTCGTAACCGATCACTTCATAGGTGTGTTTCGGCTTCAGTGCGAGCGCCCTCGCCGGACCGCTGCCCATGGCGAAGTAGTTATTGGTATTGATGGTCCAGCCGGCTTTCTGGGCACCGAGACATGAAATTGCCGGGAAATCTGTGCTCACCTCAATGAACGGGAGCGCCACATCCCTGACCCTGCCCATGCTGATGCTGATCTCTCCGAGACCACCCATACAGATCTCAGTGAAGCGTTTTCCTGCCAGATAGCCTCCGCCGGCACTGACCCCGCAGTCCACGATACGCGCGCCATTGTCCATCTCATGACAGACGACATTGTAATCTTCCGGATACTCTGCAAGTTCGTCAAATATATCCAAAGCAAGTTCATTTACACTGACCATACAGGACACCTCTCCAGCATAGATGCTGTATTAGGAATAGATAATATTTGTCAAATAATCTCCAGCCAGTGCAGGGGATAAATATGAACTCAGGAGAGGTGTTCCAGCACACGGGCAGGGTCATAGCGCAGGCTGATGATCCGGCTTCTCCCCCTGCCGTGCCGGTAGTGGAGGTTGAGGAGCCGCATCGCATCGAATTTCTGGATCATCTCATAAAACCTGGTATACCCTATATCCATCACCTGCTTCGCCGACTCATACACCTTTCCGGCGGTCATCTCCTCCTCACCCCGGCTCATCTCTGCGATCACGCCGAGCACCTGCTTCTCATCGTCCTTCAGCGTCCTCAGGGTATAGGCAAGGTGGAGATACCGCGAGATCTCATATGCGCTGCAGATATCCTCACGCTCGATGCTGCGGCGCGCATGCTGCTCGGCACTGAGGGTTGCGCGTTTCAGGAGGTCTATGCCGACCCTGAGGTCGCCGCTCTTCATCGTCTGCTCCACCACCAGGTCCAGCATCCCGCCTGAAAGAACCCCGGGATACAGCCCCTGCAGCACCCGCCCCTGGAGAATATTACGGACCTCGTCCTCTGCGTACGGAGGAAAGTATATCTCCGCAGGGCGGAAGACCGACGCCACCCTCGGATCCAGCTCGCCGAGGAGATCGATGCTCATGTCACTGATTATGGTGACGACGCCGATCCGTGTCCCTAGGTACGCCTCGTGCGAGCGGAGGAGGGTGTAGAGCACCTTGTTGATCTCATCTTCATACAGCAGGTAATTGGCGTCATCCAGGGCTACAACGAGGACCAGCTCCTCTTTGAGCAGGATGCGCGCGATGGCATCAAAGACCTGCTTGAAGGACGTGCCCGATGCAGGCGGGAGATGTCCTGAAATCTTCCGGTAGATCTGGGAGAAGACGGCAAACCTGGTATTGTCAATCTGGCAATTGACGTACACAGGCACCAGTTTCCTGGTCGATGCCTCCACCTCGGCAAACACTTTCCTGATCGTCGTCGTCTTGCCGGTGCCGGGAAGCCCCCTGCAGATCGTATTCAATGGACGCGAACCACGCATTCCGGGACGGATCTGGAACGCAAACTCGCGCATCTGCAGATCACGGTGATTGAACTGCTCTGGGACATGGTCGATCTCGAATACCTCGGGATCGCGAAGAAGCGTCTCGTCCCACATCAGCAGATCCTTCTTCATCCACAAAACCTCTCTCTGTCAGTATTTATAGTTACGAACTTCACGTTTTAATAACACGTTTGGAACTTTGAGTTCACGTCCGTCCCTGCTACCAGGGCACCATTCAGGGGATGGTGCCCCCCTGCCCGGAAACTCAGACGCCGGGCATGCATTTTTTGCACAGGGTCCTGCCCATGAACATCTGGCTCACCTTTGCCTGAGCGTCAGTCACTCCGGCACCGCATTCCTCACAAGAGACCGACCCCGGTTGGGGCGGTGTTGAGACCTGATCCGATGGCGCGGGTGTGGCGGCGGGAGACGCCTTCTCCTCAGCAGCCATGGGCCGGGGTCTGGCAGTAACCGGTTTCGCAGGGGCTTCCTCAGCGGCAGGCGCAGGAGCGGCGACCGCAGGTCCGCCTTCCACCACTCCCGGGATGACAGGCGGCGACTCAGGCGGCTCCACCGTCTCACTCAGAGGGGTCTCTCCCTGAGCAGGCGGTGCTGCCAGAGGTGCCTGCGCCGGTGCCGGTGCATCAGAGACACTGGCAGGCAGGTCAAAGACGCGGCGCCGGTAGGCATCCAGCCGCTCTGCCGTCGCAGGGTCGCCGCGCCCAAGACGGGCGATCATCCCGTCCAGAAACACAACCAAGTCCTCGGCATCCCTGTCCGTGCAGACCTCTCCATCCACTTCAAGACGGAGGTTCTCATAATTATCCAGATTTATCGTGACACCAATAGTCAGGTTCTTCCTCTGTCCCATGTTATAACCAACTCCCCAAGCTCATGTAAGCCTCACGGCGGCACCGGTATTCCTCGCAGACGTGATGAATGTCATGCCAGGCACCCCCAAGTCATCCATGAACTTCTCTGACGCCTGTTCAATCCCGCGTATGCCGGTATCGGTCACGGCATAGAGCGTGGGACCAAATGAACTCATCCCGGCACCAGCCGCCCCCGTATCCCGCATCACACCGATGAGTCCGGATATTACCGGAGGCTGGAGACCCATCTCCACCTTCTTAAACCCGATATCCTGGATCCGGTTCACTGCCGAGCCAAACAGGTCGAGGTCATGCTCGACCAGACCCGGGAGCATCCTCACCAGCACCTCGTGGCAGACCTCCCTCACCTCATCGATCGGGACCGGACACGCGGACCTGAAGATGTCCAGCTCCTCCCCTCCGCTCGCACCCCGCGCAATCTCAGGGATGGCAAGCAGGATCTGCCAGTCCTCGGGAAACTCATGGCGCACCGTAACCGGAGCGGGTCTGACGCCGCGGGATGCAGACGAAGGACTGAAACCGGTTTTATCTCCGGATTCCCCAAAACTGTGCCCCCCGTCTATGATGAAACCCCCTGACTCGAATGCGGCGGTCCCGATGCCTGATGTGCCGCCGCGCCCGACCAGTACGGCAAGGTCCCTCGCCGGCAGAGGTTGTCCATAGAGCTCGCATAGCGCCCGTGCCGTGGCGAGTGCCAGCTGCGTCCCGCTGCCAAGACCGATATGCCTCGGATATGAGGTGCGCAGCGTGATCTCTGCACCGCATTTGAGCCCCATCCCTGCAAGCACCAGGTCTGCCGCCTTCTGCACCACATCAAGGCAGTCGCCGCCCTCGCCATGCACCACAAGCCTGTCGCACACCTTTGCATCCAGCACGATCCCAGGGTCGTCGAGAGTGATGCCTATACCCCCGTCCACCCTCGCAAGCCCGCCATGCATATCGATGAGACCCAGGTGGATGCGGGAGGGCGCCTCCACGATCACCCGCCTTTCATCGGCAAAACTGTGATACGGAAAGATCTCCTCTATGGAGATGAGTGGCTGCTCCTGGTGTATGATCTGGTAACGCCTGCTCAGGAGGGATTCATGGCGGAAGAGCCCGAAGACCCGGGACAGGTCGTCATCAGCCGTGAGCACCTGTGCATCAATAATCTCGCGCCTCGACTCCAGGTGATGCCGTTTCATAATCCTGCCGATAGGGATGTCTGCCCGCATAAGGTCATCCCTGAACTCTGGTGATAGCCGTGAAAGGGGAGTATCCGAGACCGCATAGATCAGCACCCCGCCATCGCCGGCATTCCTGAGTTCCACCACCCTGTGGTTGACCTCTTCCCCGACCCCGATGCCAAGGCGCCCGGCAGTCTTCTCATCGGCATTCACCACCTCCTGGAGACGTGTGGTGATCTCCACGGGCTTGCCTGTGATTACCTCAAGCATCTGTGTCACAGACCCGTCTGTCCCGAGCAGGATCTTCTGCACTGGTGAGAGGCGCCCCACCTCACTCTCAAGACCCTCCAGCATACTGAATATATCCATATCACATCATCTGGTGCGCAGTATCATCAAAAGATATTCCCACTATAATTAACAGTCAAAAACCAAACGTTTAAAACTTATTGATTTAGCCTGATAACGGACTCCGATTAATAAAGATATAAAGAGTGATATAATAGTGTGATCCCGCACCCGGAATTTTCCCTGGGACGGGTGCACCAGTACACGGCAGATGATGACAGTTACCCCCTCTGAAGAGTGATGATGCAGGGACCTGATGCCGCTCCTGTTTTACGGTGCAGTGAAGATCATGGGCAGCAGATCACAGGCGTCCATGAGTCCCAGTGACCCGCCTGCAGCCTCGCGTTCGCTGTATTTTCGACAGCCGTCCCTGCCCAGCCCCAGCACGGCAAATGGGACCGGATCACTGGTATGCGTCCTGAGACGCACAGGTGTCGGGTGGTCAGGGAGCACTGCCACCACAGCACTGGTCTCTCTGAGGATCGTCCCGATCATGCCGTCCACGCACTCGATGGCACGCACCTTCTCAGCGGCGCTCCCCATATGTCCTGCTTCATCCGGCGCCTCCACATGGAGATAGACAAAATCAATGTCCTCAAGCGCGCGTATCGCATACTCTGCCTTTGCCTCGTAATCGGTGTCAAGGTAACCTGTCGCACCCGGCACCTGTATCACCTCCATGCCCGCGCACCGTGCAATCCCCTTGAGCAGGTCCACACCTGAGATCATGCCGCCGCGCCGCCCGTATTTCTCATCAAATTCCGGCAGGGATGGTTTTTTGCCGCCGCTCCATGGCCAGATCATCGTCGCAGGCAGCAGTTCCCGTGCAATCCGCGCCCGGTTCACCGCATGGTCTCCAAAGACCACCCGGCTGCTCTCCATGCACCTCTGCAGCAGGTCCGCATCACCCCCGTCAGGCAGGTAGTGTTCGATCTCCTGCCCCACGATGTCATGCGGCGGCGTCGTGCCAGCCCCGCTGCCGTCAGGGACGACGAGCAGGTTGCGGTAGCTCACGCCAGGGTAGAGCCTGGCATCAGGGACCACCTCATTCAATGACGCCAGCAGCGCGGCGCCCTCAGCACTGGATATGTGCCCGGCACTGAAATTCTCCATCACGCCTGCGATGACGGTGACGAGATTGCACCGGTATGCGATATCACCCTGCGCCAGATCGACGCCCATACTGACCGCCTCGAGCGGACCTCTGCCAGTGTAATAGAGGACAGGGTCATAACCGAGTATGGTGAGATTCGCGATATCACTCCCTGGCTCATACCCGGCAGGCACTGTGCGGACCATGCCGCAGATACCCTCGCGCGCAATCCGGTCCATATTCGGGGTGGCGGCGTACTCCAGAGGGGTCTTCCCATCCAGCTCCGCAAGCGGCTCGTCTGCCATGCCGTCCCCGATCACCATGATGGTCTTCACAGGATCGCCCCCGTCACCCCTATCGTGATCAGTGTCGTCACCGCCGATGCGATGAGTATCCCTGCCGCGATCGTCGGCAGCGCATACCTGAACCTGATCCCAAAGACAAAGGCGGCGGCAGAGGCGGTCCATGCACCGGTTACCGGCAGAGGCACCGCAACAAACGGGATCAGGGCAAGCGCTCCATACACCTCAAACCTCTCGCTGTGCCGCCTGGTGCGGGCAAACAGCCAGGTGAAGAACCTCTCAAAGAACGCGGAGCGCACCCTGAGCCATTCGGATACCGGTTCGAGCAGGACCAGTAGCGCAAACACAGGGAGGATGTTGCCCACAAATCCCAGTACAAATGCCTCGGCAGGAGGCATGCCGAGCGTGATGGCGGCAGGTATCGCATACCGCGCCTCAAAAAACGGTATGGCGCTCATGAGCGCCACCAGCAGTGCGGCACTACCGTCCATGCACCACCTGCTCAGCCACCGCCCGCGCCGCTCTCCGCACACTCTCCTCTGACCCGATGCCCGGCTTCCACCCGAGCGCCCTGATCCTGTCAACTGCGAGCTGCATCAGCGGCACATCACCCACCCAGCCGCGATGACCGCCCGTGAACCGGTAGCGCACGTCAGAGAGCCCCATCTCCTCACAGACGATGTCGGCGATCCTGACCACGTCGATCCGGTCGTCTGAACCGATATTGAATACATTGAACCTTTCATCCGCATGGTCGGCTGCAAAGAGCATCGCATCCACGCATGCCTCCACCCCAAGATAGGACTTCGCCTGCCTCCCGTCACCGAGGATCTCAAGCTCCCCTGGGTTTTCATGCAGCTTGTGGACAAAGTCCCAGATCACACCATGGTTGCTCCTTGCACCCACAATATTTGCAAACCTGTAGACCCAGGCGCGCATGCCAAAGGAATAGCAGAATGCAGAGATGAGGGCTTCGCAGGCAAGTTTCGTTGCGCCATAGACCGAGATCGGCTCAAGGGGCGTATAGTCCTCGGGTGTTGGGATCACAGCCGCGTCTCCATAGACAGTGGATGTTGATGTAAAGAGGATCTCAGGCACATCCGTCTCCACCATCGCCTCCAGCACCCGGGAGGTCGCCAGGATATTGTTCCTGACCTGCCGCCCGGGCGAGGTCGCACTCGCTCTCACATCAGGATCGGCGGCGATGTGACAGAGCCTGTCAGCCCCCCTGAGGTCCTCCTGCCACCCCTCATCAAGGAGGTTCATGCGGATGAACCTGACCCGCCTGTTCTCCAGGTGTGCTGCAAGGTTCTCTGGCGAGCCCGCACTGCAGTCATCGATCACCAGCACCTCATCACCCTGCGCCACTAGTGCATCCACCAGGTGCGAGCCGATGAAACCGGCGCCGCCTGTCACGACCGAGTACATCATAATTTATTATGCCCTCTCCGCCTATAGAAGTAGTGGACAGAAAGCATGTACATCGGGATAGATCACGGCACCACCGCCATGCGCTTCGCCAGCGACGATAGTGAGTTCAGCATCTCGCGGGAAGCTGCGAAAGAGTTCAGGTACAGGGATCTCAGCAGGCTCTGCCCGGTTTCAGAGATCGAGGGGATCGCCGTCTGTTATTCAATGGGAGATAATTTCAGTGAGATCACAGACATTAGAAAAGTCAAAAACAGGGGTGTCATAAGCAGGGAAGGCGCAGGTGAGCATATCGGGGGCGGCACCCGCGTCTTTGACGAGATCGCAGGCAGCGGACTTCCTGCCATCGCAATCCCCGGACTCCACCGTAATTCGCCCACTGACCCGAGATTCAGGGCATATTCACACCAGGCAAGCCCTGAGAAGATAGGCATCGCCTATGAGGTCTTCCATGACATACCGGGGGATGTGGTGGTCTGCGACTGCAGTTCAAACACTGTCACGCTTCTCATCGCAGACGGGCGCATCGCCGGTGCACTTGACGCATGCATATTTGCGCCAGGGACGAGACACGGCGCCCTGGACACGGCAGCGATCCGCCTCATCGATTCCGGGGAATGCACAGCCAATGAAGCGTTTCTCATGGCAGGTGTGGACCACACCATGCCGCCTGAGGAGCGTCTGCAGACGCTTGCGATGTTCGCCGCCATGGAATGCGCAGCCATGCTCGTCCTGAAGCCGGACGCAGCAGTGGCACTCGCCGGGTCCATGGGACCTCTCATCGCGCCAGAGGTGAGAGACCTGCTCTCCCGCGATATCGCCGTCTATGACGAGTGGTGCGCTTCAAGAGGGCTGGTGAAGATTGCAAGGGACGTCTTCTCAGGCAGATCAGAGATCCTTGGCATCGGAATTGATCTGTAGGATTTATATTGATTAATCATGTAAAATTATGGGGAGGATTTCATTGAGAGAATTACGCATTCATGGGAGGGGTGGTCAGGGCTCAGTCACCGCCGCCGAACTGATCGCAGTGGCTGCTTTTGAGAGCGGCGTATATTCACAGGCATTTCCCGCATTCGGGGTTGAGAGGAGAGGGGCGCCTGTCCAGGCATTTGTACGTTTCAGTGACCACATGATCCGTCTCAGGAGCCAGATCTATGAGCCTGACTACATCCTTGTCCAGGACAGCACCCTGATCAGGGACGTGGATGTTTTTAATGGCATGAAAGAGGGCGGGATTGCGATCATCAATACAGAGAGAGAGATCGACTCAGAAGTGCCGGCAGGTGTGAAGGTGATCACCCTGGATGCCACCTCGATCGCCCTTGAGGTGCTCGGGCTCCCGATCACAAACACCACACTGATGGGCGCCTTCGCGGCAGCCACTGGTGAGATAGAGTTGCAGGCACTTGAGCATGCACTCAGCGGCAGGTTCTCTGGTGAACTCGCAGATAAGAATATCAAGGCGGCACGGCGCGCTTTTGACCTGGTCAGGGGGGGTGCGTGATGGTGCTCAATATAGGGTGTGCCGCAAGACCCGGAAAAGCAGGGGACAACAAAACAGGTTCATGGCGTGTCTTTAAACCGGTTTTCAACCAGGAACTCTGCAAAAAATGCGGGCTCTGTGCCCTCCTCTGTCCTGAAGGCTGTGTCACAGTGAATGACGAGGAGGAGTACATACCCGATTACGACTACTGCAAGGGCTGCGGGCTCTGTGCCGAGGAATGCCCGGCAGATGGTGCAATCGATATGGTACAGGAGGAGAAATAAGATGCTGAAAATAACCGAGGGCTCACATGCGGTGGCTGAAGCCGTGAAATTCTGCCGCCCTGAGGTGATCGCCGCATATCCAATCACGCCCCAGACCCATATTGTGGAAGCCCTTGCCGAGATGGTGGCAAACTGTGAACTTGACAGTGAATATATCTGCGTGGAGAGTGAATTTTCAGCACTTTCAGCCTGTCTGGGCGCAAGCGCTGCAGGTTCGCGGGTGTATTCCGCCACCTCCTCGCAGGGTCTCGCACTCATGTTTGAGGTCTGCTTCAATGTTGCAGGGATGCGCCTCCCTGTTGTGATGTCGATCGCAAACAGATCACTTGGCGCGCCACTGAGTATCTGGAATGACCAGCAGGACTCGATATCACTGCGCGATTCCGGCTGGATGCAGGTGTATGCAGAGGACAACCAGGAAGCAACCGACCTGCACTTTATCGCATACAAGGTAGCGGAAGACCATGACATCCTCCTCCCGGCATTCGTATGCTTTGACGGATTCATCCTCTCCCACACATACGAACCCGTCGATGTCCCTGCCCAGGAGGAGGTGGACGCGTACCTCCCCTCATTCAAACCATACCAGCGCCTTGACGCTGCAGATCCCATCAGCATGGGCATGTACGCCACGCCCGACTACTACATGGAGTTCAGGTACGAGATCAGCCGCGCCATGGAGCGGGCAAAAGAAGCGCTGAAACGTGCGGGCAGAGAATTCGACGAGGAGTTCGGGAGAGATTACAGCGCACCCGTGGAGGGTTATCGTCTGGAAGACGCCGATACCGCCATCGTGGCACTCGGCTCCATCTGCGGTACGGTAAAGGATGCGATCGATGAGATGCGCGGGAGCGGCAGGAAAGTCGGGCTCCTGAAGATCAGGTCATTCCGCCCGTTCCCTGACAAAGAGATACTGAAAGCCCTCGATGACGTAAGCACCGTGGCAGTGCTTGACAAGAACGTCTCACTCGGATCGGGTGCCGGCGGAGCACTCGGACTTGAAGTGAAAGACGCACTCTATGGCAGCGGTATTGAGGTGAAAGATTATATCACCGGACTCGGCGGGCGTGATGTGCGCAAGAGAGACATCGCCAACATCACTGACCTGGCTGAAAGCGGAAAGGGTGATATGTACTATGGACTTCGTGAGGAGGTGCTCTGAATGGTGGACAAATCACTTGAACTGTTTGACCCCGGACACCGCGCCTGCGGTGGGTGCGGACCTGCGCTTGCGGCACGGCTGATCCTGAAAGGTGCGGGCAGGGAGACCATCGTGGTCTCTTCCACCGGGTGTATGGAGGTCTTCTCTACGCCATACCCGGAGACTGCATGGAGGGTGCCCTGGATCCACTCGCTGTTTGAAAATGCCTCTGCCGTGGCATCAGGTGTCGAAGCCTCGCTCAAAAAGCAGGGGCGCAGCGAGAAGGTGGTCTGTATCTGCGGCGACGGAGCGACCTTTGACATCGGTATCCTCTGCATCAGCGGCGCATTCGAACGCGGGCATGACATCACCTACATCTGCTATGACAATGAAGCCTACATGAACACCGGCATCCAGAGGTCAGCTGCAACTCCATATGATGCAAGCACCACCACAAGTCCGGCTGGCGCATGTTCATTCGGCAATAAACTCCCAAAAAAGGATATGCCCGGGATTCTCGCCGCCCATGGCGCCCCGTATGTGGCGACCGCGTCGATCGCATACCCTGCCGACCTGATGCAGAAGGTGGAGCGGGCAGTGAACACACCAGGACCATGCTACCTTCAGGTCCATACCCCGTGCTGCACCGGGTGGGGCTTTGACGGGAGCAAAACCATCGGGTTGAGCAAACTTGCCATCGAAACAGGGCTGTGGGTGAACTTTGAGATGGTGGACGGCGAAGTCACCAAAGCGAAAAAAGTCGTCCGCAAACCTGTGGAGGACTACCTGAAGATGCAGAAGCGGTTCCGCCACCTCTTCAAACCTGTATTACAGAAAGACGAGATCGCCAAGATACAGGCGATCGCTGACAGCAATGCTGAGAAGTACGGGATTGATATCCGGGTATAGGTGCACCGCAGGGGACGACTGACCTGCCAGCCCCCTCATCCCTCCCCACCCTTCCTTGATATCAGGTATGGAATGAGCAGCACGAGGAGCGTCAGCACCCAGAACATACCAAAGGTATAGAGCATCATCTCCTGGTCTTTGTCATAGAACCTGCACTCCGCAACCGGCGTGCTGTCCCATGCGATCACTGTGCCGCCATCCTCTGCGACAATCTTCCCACCGCCACTGATCATGCCCAGGGCTGGATTTTTCACATCAAATACGTCAGGGAGGGAGAGGCGCACATCGTACGGCTCATCGAATACCACCAGGAAATGCCTGTCTTTCAGGGGCGCGGTATATTCCAGCAGGTAGTCGCCCTCCGGGAATGTGATCTGCGAGTCACTCACCCAGGTATAACTTGCATTGTTGCCATCGAGCAGCACATCCTCAACCTTAAACGGGACCTGCTCGCCCAGCATGCCCGGTTCCCTGAAATGGTAGGTATCACCCCCCTCAATCGCGATCTTTGCCCTGTATGCGCTGCCGTCAGGCTCCACCATATACTCAGCCATGAGCGCCATGGCAGGCGAAACAAGGAGAGAGAGGGCTACTGCAATGCCGAGAGCAGCGACTGTAGGTCTGCATCGATTTCTGCTGGAGCCTCGCATTGTCTGACCACCGTTTCCGGATCCTTCAGCAGGTGCCCGGTCACCACGCAGACGATCCGTTCATCCCTGTCGATCATTCCCTCTCCGACCAGTTTCTTTACACCGGCAACCGACGCCGCCGATGCAGGTTCGACGCCGATGCCCTCCTTCCGCGCCAGGTCCCGCTGCATAGCCAGGATCTCGTCATCCGTGACGAATTCGGCGGTGCCTCCGGTAGCCCTGATCGCAGTGAGAGCCTTCTCGGCATTCACCGGTGCCCCAATCCTGATCGCAGTGGCAACCGTTTCCGGGGAGGGTTCAGGGATCACTTCAGGCAGACCGCGCTGTATGGCGTCCACCACAGGGCGCGACCCCTCTGCCTGTATGCCGGTCATCATCGGGAGTCTGTCGATACGCCCCATGGTTTCCAGCTCCCGCAGCCCCTTGTGAACAGCAGATATGTTGCCTGCATTGCCGACCGGCAGCACCATCCGGTCAGGCACCTCACCCCCGAGCTGGTCGATCACCTCAAAGCCGATGGTCTTCTGCCCCTCAAGCCGGTACGGGTTGACTGAGTTGAGGAAGTAGATGCCCTGCGAGAGGCAGAGTTCATGCACCAGTTCAAGCGCCTTGTCAAAATTGTTGCGTATTGAGATGACCCTGGCACCATGCATCAGTGCCTGCGCCACCTTCCCCAGCGCCACATTCCCGGCAGGGAGGAGGACCACCGCAGGGATGCCTGCCTTTGCCGCATATGCGGCGAGGCTTGCCGAGGTATTCCCTGTGCTGGCGCATGCCACAGACTTCATGCCGAGCTGCAGCGCCATGCTCACGCCGACGGTCATCCCCCTGTCCTTGAAAGAGCCGGTCGGGTTCATCCCCTCATGCTTTGCATAGAGCGCCCTGACACCGATCTCCTCACCCAGTTGCTTCAGGTGATAGAGTGGAGTTCCGCCTTCCCAGAGTGTCACGGGTGCACTGCTGACAGGGAGGAGCTCGCGGTATCTCCATACAGAGATGGGGCGGCGCTCCCACACCCCTGGTGCAATGGTGATGGAATCGAGGTCATACTGAACAGCCAGCAGGTGGCTGCACCTCCTGCAATGGTATATCACTTCGTCAGCAGGGTATTCTGCCCCGCAGTGAATGCATACGAGACGGTGCATATGTATCTGTTTGGGTCCTGGAGGATATAGTGTCTTCTTACCCTGTCAGCCCTCCATCCACCCGGATGCCGGAGAGGTGCGATTGCTGCACTCTGTGCCGCAGACTACCATTTCACACCAGAGACCAGGAACAGGATGAGCCATGCCGTGATCAGGAGTCCTGTTGCGATGATTTGCAGCCAGGAATGAGGCAGAGGCTGGTAAAGACCAGTTATGAAGACCCCGGCGATGCAGACGCCGAGCAGTGCAGGGAACTGATCCGTCCCTGACTTCCGCCACCCGGATGCAAGTATCCTGCCACGCATTCTCCTCTGACTGAGAGGGAAGAAACATGCGATGCCTGCGGGCGTGCAGGCATCTCCGAGGAGATGGAGTATGGCTCCGCCTGCAAACGCCGCTGCAAAGAATGGCAGCCACCCCTCACCGCACCCGCCACAGAGGCTGGTGATCGCCTGCAGGCACCCGGCAATCATCAGGGTGGCGGCAGATACACCAAAGAGGGAGTGCATCAGCCCCCTGTGCTGGTGCCGGTACCTCTTTCCGAAGACGAGGAGGAAGACGGCAGACAATGGATAGTAGACGACATACCTGAGGAAGTACCCGAACAGTGGGAGGATGACTGCGAATGTGTTGAGTAGCCTCCCGGATACACCGCCGATGCCGGTGTGGGTATGGAATATCGCTGCATCAGGCGCATCGGCGTCTGGCGCGAGTGTGCCGATAAAGACGCCAAGAAATATGGTAATAGCAGCGAGGGGGGTGATCAGACCCATCCATGGCAGCATGATCAGGGCGGCGCTCAGGATGCCGGTGACAATGTGCTGATCTCCACGCATCCTTCACATCACCTTTGTATACCAGGACCCGCATTCCCTGGGGACAACTTCAGCCATAATAGCCCGGTTCTCTGCATCCTGACTAACAGGAGTCTTCTTCAGAGAAATATCTTCTGGAGAGGCGACTATAAATCTCACTTCTCCTGTCCTTCCCAACAGGTATGCGGGACCTGATCTCCCTGAGACGGGATCTCTCGATCTCTGAATAGCACATACACTCGCCGCTTCCTCCGCCGGCACACACCCCTCCCTCGGGATCAGCCGTCAGAGAGTTGCCGCAATAGGTATCGACAGGCGTTGTCCCTGTTGCATTGATCCCTGACACGTACATCTGGTTGTCAAGCGCCCTGGCACGGATCAGGATCTCCCAGTGATCCCTCCTGCTGCAGGGCCATGCCGCAGGCACCAGCACGCAGCAGACACCATGCAGTGCATATATACGGAAAAGAGGTGAGAACCGGAGGTCATAGCAGAGGGCGATACCAAACTTCACGCCACCGACTGTGAATGCTGCAAGGTCGTCACCGGGAGTATAATGCCTGTCCTCACCTGCAGGCGAGAAGAGGTGCATCTTCGCATAAGTCGCGACGACCTCGCCTGAACTGTCGATCGCAACCGCAGTATTCCGTGGCATCGGGTGGTGTTTCTCAATAAAACCGGCGAGTATGGCGATCCCATGCTCTTCCGCCATTTTTCGGAATGCAGCAACCGTGCCGCCCCTGATATCCTCTGCCCGGGGCGGCGCCAGGGGGGACCATCCGCCAGCAAACTGCTCGGGAAAACTGATCAGGGATGCCCCTGCAAGACCTGCCTCCATGACGCACGCTTCCGCTCTCTCAAGATTCCTGCCCGGATTCTGCCAGACGCCAGCCACCTGTGCACTGCATATCCTCACCATACTGATTCACCTCTCAGATCCAGAACCACCTGAAAAACCACAGGGACATACCGCAGGTCCGGGTGTGGGGCAGGCATTCATAGCAGACCCCCACCCAGAAGAGGAAATGCCTGTTTCAGACCATCGATGACGAACTGCACCGCGATGGCGATGAGGATCAGACCCATCAGACGGTTGATTGCGCGGTACTCTCCATACCCGACACGCTTCAGGATGAAATCGGCATTTGTCATCATGAGATATGTGACGAGAACAGGGACGACTACAGCCATGAGTGTGACTGCCACGGCAGCGGTACTCATGGTGAGCGCCGCATTCATGAGAACAATCGCGGTGGTGACACCCCCGGGACCACTGATCATCGGAACCGCCAGGGGCACGACTGCGACATCCTCTGAATCAATCTTTGCATATTTTTCTGTAGCCGTCATCTTGGTCCGGGAGGTTCTCGCATAGAGCATCTCCATCCCGATGCCAAAGAGGAGGATGCCCCCGGCAATCCGGAATGCTTCAAGCGTGATCCCAAAGAGCGTGAGTATCCACCCCCCGGCCAGGGTGAAGATCAGGAGAATCAGTATGGCATATTTACAGGATTTACGGGCAATATTCACTTTGACAGGGCGATCCAGGTTTTCTGTGAGTGGGACATAGAGCAGGGTCGCGGCAAGAGGGTTGATGATTATGAACATTGATGTGAAAGAGAGCAATGCAAAACTGAGAATATCCCCTGCCATCGATTCAGTAGTCGCGTGTTAAGGGATATAGCATTTTTGGTGCCAGGGGATCCCGTGCCGGGATGGATCAACAGGGATGGA
>DARA01000031.1:0-7355 GCA_002503135.1 Methanomicrobiaceae archaeon UBA207 | reverse complement strand
TGGATCAACAGGGATGGATCAAAAAAGAGGAGTGGGGAGTGCCGGTCTACTCATAGAGGGCAGCGTCATCGGTACGCACGTAGCTGATGACTTCCTCTGCCCTGAAATGGAGGGCGATCTCGCGCTCCGCGCTCGTCTCCGAATCAGATGCATGAACCACATTTCTTCCGATATCAAGTGCCAGATCGCCCCGGATTGTGCCGGGATCAGCCTCTGTGGGGTTGGTCGTACCCACCAGTCTGCGGACGACGGCGACCGCGCCGCGCCCTTCCCAGACCATGAGGAAACAGGGTCCGCTCATTATATATGCCCTGAGAGACGGGAAAAACGGCTTTTCCAGATGCTCGGCATACTGTTCGATGACGCGCGGTTCCGGGATGCACTCAAGTTTTGCCGCGACCAGCTTCAGCCCTTTCTTCTCAAGGCGTGAGATGACCTCCCCGATGAGACCGCGCTGCACACCATCGGGTTTGATCATCACGAATGTGACGTCCGCCGCTGATTTCACCGGATTCACTCCTTGCCGCGAGCTTTTCGTCCGGCACGGGTCCATGCCACCCGCCGGGGCGGTCTCCCAAGCCTGTAATTGTTCTGGCACTTTGAACTGCAGAAATAATAGATGGTACCATCCTTGCGGACATACATCTTCCCTGTGCCGGGTTCGAGGACTTCACCGCAGAATGTGCAGGTATATGAGTCAACCACAGCCTTCACCGCCTCGAGAGTTTCTTGGCTTCGCGTTCGGTCTCGAGCAGCACCAGGATATCTCCTTCCCTGATCGGACCCACGGTGTTGCGGGTGATGATGCGCCCCTTGTTGCGACCATCAAGTATCCTGCACTTCACCTGCATCGCCTCGCCATGCATGCCGGTGCTCCCGATGACCTCAATCACCTCTGCAGGCGTTCCGTCGTTTGCCATATCGACCTCATCCTCTCAGTTCACTGATCTGTGAAATGATCTCCTCAACAAGTTCCTTTGCCTTGCCGGGTTTCACAATCGCAGCTGCCGCCGAGCCGACAGACAATCCGCTTGCCGCCCCGATATCACTCTGTTTGGAGATGAAGAGATATGGTGCATTTTTTTCATCACAGAGCGGCGGGAGGTGCATCACGATCTCCTCGGGCTCAACATCGGCTCCGATAAGAACCAGCTGTGCAGTACTGCGCTCAATCACTTTTGTTGCTTCATTTGAGCCCTTCTTGATCCTGCCCGTGTCCCGCGCAATCTCGAGAGCTTCAAGCGCTTTATTCTGGAGCTCATCCGGAACTTCAAATTTCACATATATCTTTGTCATAACTCACCTCATTCAGGAGCGTAATCTCCGTCATCATTCATAAGTCAGTGAATGAATCAGCCATATTATTTTATCAGGGACGGGCATAAAGGTTTGCGGAGCACCCCTGAGATTCACATCCCGGGGATGCCGGCTCACATCAGATGAGTCTGTATATCTCAACTCCGTCCTGCCCATATACCAGTTCCAGAGAATCCGAAGGTATGTTGATATTATACCGCTCCCGCTCGGATGCGCCCAGATATAGGAGGGTTGCGCCATATTTTCTCATGAGGTCCGCGGTGAGTGCAGGGTTTTCATACATGCGCCTGACATCAGCCCTCCGTTCCTCTACTCCGGCATCCCTCCCCCGCCACATCACTTCATGAAATGGCATCCCGATGACAGTGGGGATGCCGGTAAATGACGATATACGCGAATAATACTTATAATCGCCGCCTTCTGCCTCGACTATCACAGCATCAGCGTCAAAATCACGGAGGAATGCGACTGCTGCCGCATCACCGGGGTGCGCCCCCTCCAGGTACGCCAGCCCGTCAAGTGTCCCGCCACTGTACCCGAAATTGATGTTCAGGAGAAATGGCGAGAGGATCAGGAGAATGACACCTGCCACCTTCAGGAGCCTGAATGACCCCTCGGTGACCGTCCCCAGTGAGTCCAGCCCCCGGTCCAGCCATCTCGCGATGATCACGAATGACGCACTGCCAAGGAGGATCCAGGCAGGCAGATAAAATTTGAATATGGTATTCATCCGGTAATATGCCTCGCCCATATTATCCCTGAGATAGACGAATTCGGTGATAAGCAGGATGCCGAGTCCGCATACCGCCAGAAGATCAGGCACCCCGAGACGGCGCAGTGAGAATATGCAGGCGATGAAGAGGGCAGGTATGGCAGCAGCTGCGTGACCGACGGCGAGAAAAGGCGCCGCCGCAAGGAGCAGGTACGGGTGGCGCCTTAATTCAGGGGCGCAGTAACAGAGAAGCACTGCCAGGAAAAAGCCATTGACCATGAGGAACTGCACAGGATCAGAGGGCGTGTGTACATAACCGATCCCACAGATCCCCCCTGTATTCAGCATAAAATACCAGGGCAGGTACAGGGCTGCCGAGAGGGGCGGGACCACTGCAAGCGGCATCCATGCATCACCGTGATATTTCCACCACAGGGCTGCCCAGAAGACGACTGCCACCGGGGCATAGATCAGGACATCCCATGAATTAAGGAATGGCATGCTGCCAAGTGAGAGGGCTGTAACTCCGCAGACCGTCCACTTACCTCTCTGGTCAAGGCGATTCCAGCGCATATATGCAAAGACCAGGAGAGAGATGAGAAAGACCTGGTTGAAGAGCGCGATCACATGCGGGTGCGGGTCTCCCCAGATCATGGAGAAGAGCGGGAATTCATTGATCGTGCCTGCGATGGTGCGGGTGCTCCCCCAGAGTGCGGTGGAGAGACCGCCTCCGGTCAGAAGATGACAGATGAATGACGGGTTCACGAGGAAAAATACGCCAAGAGGGAGCCACCTGAAACGCGGGAGGATGAGGTCGCCGATCACATACATGCAGACCGCAGCAAGAGCGAATGCCGTCGGCAGGATGAGGTTGAAGACCACCCGGGACGGAGTGCCTGTGACAATCCCGGCGGCAGCCGCCATCCAGTAACCGAGATAATAGTAGATATCGAGGTACCCGCCCGCATACCAGGGATCGAGTGGCGGGACCACGGGGTGGCGCATGATCGACGCAATAAATGCATGGTCCATGAACTTCTCTGCAAATGAGATCGTGGGATTGATGAACATGAGTGCAAGCACGAAGAGGAAGCAGATGATAAAGACCAGGTCCCAGTTCAGGGACTCCCGCAGGTCCAGGGAATGGTACCTCCCATGATAGAGAAAATATCCTGCCATAACAGCAAAAGGCACGAGGGCAAGAGCGATGGGCAGACCCGCGCACCCGCAGTACCATGAGACCGCGGTGAAGAGGAGGACCGCCGCAGGGAATGATATCCCATAGGATACCCTGCCGAATACGTCTTTGAAAACCGGCAGGACTGAGACCTGGAGACACTTGATCAGAGCGAGCCAGGCAAGAACACAGATGATCTGCACCTCAATCCCTGGCATCGTCTCTCCCTCCCAGCTTCCAGTCGAGTGCCTTCTTTACCAATGACACTGTCCAGCCACCAAAATAGTAGACAGACGCAATGCCCCCCCCAAGGGTGACCAGGTTCTTGATGAGGTGGTCGATGACCGCGATCAGAACTGCTGTCGCCGGTGCCACACCTGAGACCTCAAAAGTGAGTGCCAGGGAGACCTCATAGGTGCCCACACCCCCTGGCGTCAGGGGCACCGCCTTGACCAGGTTGCCGATGACGATCGCGAGCACGATGATGGCAAAGGGCAGGTCCACCCGGAACATCATCACGATCATGAGACAGACCAGCACATCTGTGATCCAGATCACCAGTGACGATATAGAGAGTACCGCGAGTGCAGGGAGATTCAATGATGCTTCACGCACCTCGTCGAGCATTCCGAGGATGATCCGGATGTACCGGTTATCTGAGTTGATCCTGCCGAGCCAGACGAGGAGGATGAAGAAGACGAGTCCCCCAAGAAGGGGGATGCCGATCACTGTATAGAACCAGTCCGGCACATCAACCGCAAACGGCAGGGAGATGACCCCGAGGAAAGCGACCATGATGATATCAAAGACCCGCTCAATAACAACCGATGAGAGACCTTTTGAATATGCCACATCCTTCTCGTGTTTGAGGATGAAGAGCCTGACAATATCACCCAGGCGGGCAGGCACGATCAGGTTCGCCGTCTGGGAGATGAAGATGCAGGCTGTTGAGAAGAGGAGAGTGCAGCCGACTCCGAGCGCCTGCAGGATGTAGCGGTACCGCGCTCCGCGCAGCACCCATGAGACGATGCAGATGAAAGTTGCAGCAAACAGGAATGGGGGGTAGATGTAACTGAGGGTGAGAAGAAGGTCGCCCCAGACGCTGTAGAGCATTACGGCAAGTATCGCCACCGCGATGATGGAGGGCACGACGATGGCGCTAATCTTTTTTAACATTCAGTTGCCACCAGAGGCGAAGGATGTCCAGACCCATGGACATGACATCCGCAGGCTTCACTGTTGTCCCGGTTCCCTGCCGCCACCGCACAGGAAACTCCTTTACACGCCACCCAGTCCTCTGCGCCCTCACCAGCATCTCGGTATCCCA
Organism: Methanomicrobiaceae archaeon UBA207; assembly: GCA_002503135.1. GTDB lineage: Archaea > Halobacteriota > Methanomicrobia > Methanomicrobiales > Methanoculleaceae > UBA207. Next base: position 2,822 of record DARA01000031.1, on the reverse strand, counting down.
GAACCAGTGCTCTGCCTTTACTGAGGGGAGGAGAGTGAGGAGGAGGTCCCGGCGGAACGCCTTGAACCCACACTGGTGGTCATGGAGCCTGCTGCGCAGAATGAGCCTGACGAGAAAGTTGTAGCCCCTGCTCGCAAGTTCCCGTCCGCCGCTCCTGGCGATCAGACTCCCTGAAAGCAGGCGCGAGCCGGTGGCGATCGCGTAACCCTGCCTGATATACGTGATCAGTTCAGAGAGATGCTCAGGGTCAGTCGCAAGATCCACGTCATAATAGCAGAATATGCTGCCCCTGGCATCCATACATGCCCTGCTGAGCGCCCTGCCGCGTCCAAGCCGTTCATCGCTGTGGAGCAGCCTGACGCGCGGGTCACGCCCCCCGAACTCCCTGACCAGTTCAGCACTCCCGTCAGAGCTGCCGTCCTCGGCGATGATCAGCTCAAATGAATCCGAGATGAGTGAGAGGTGCCTGAGTGAGACAGGGATGGCACCTTCCAGTGCCGCCCGGTCATTGTATACCGGGATGACGGCAGTTATTTCAATCTCACTATCCATCTGCAAGCCTCTTCTTCATCAGTTCAGTGACCTCGTCTGCGGCAACCACGGCACCCTCCATGCTCCGCTCAGGATAATTTGGCGGACTGAACATGCCTGCCATAAACAGCCCGTGCCTCTCATAGTCAGGCATCAGGCGCCTGTAGCCGGTGGTGTAGACAGGTCCCGCAGAGCGCCCGACTGCCAGTTCATGCCAGTGAATCATCCCGGGCGGGACATCGAAACGCCTGTAGAAATCAGAGAGCATCCGGTCACCCAGACCCGCAGGAGGAGTGTCCCTGAAATATGAGGCAAGGTAGACGATATGCTCGCCATAGTATTCAGGCGGCACAAAACAGGTATGCGAGATCACGGCGCCGTAAGGTGCATCTCCACTGATATTCAGCCAGTATATCCCGTCGGTCACCTCACGCCCAAGACCAAGGGTCATGCACGCAGCGCCCTGATACGGGATACGGGGGGCGGCAGGAGCGCCCGGCAGGAGTGCCAGGTCATGGGGTGCAATCGTGGAGAGGACGGCATCATATGCCTGACCATTCACGAGCCAGGCATCTCCGTCCCGTGTCATCCTGGTCACCGGCACACCGGTGTGAATGCCGCACCCCGCATCATCCAGTTTTGATACGAGGCTGTCGATGAGATGATGGAAACCGCCCCTCAGGTACCCAAGACGCTCCCCACTCACACCGCGGTCAGAACGGATCGCGATGCGGCTGATCAGCCATGCAGCCGAGACCTCGTCAGACTGTGCACCGAACTTGCTCCTGAGGAGCGGCTCGAAAAAGGCGGTATATGCCTTCTCACCAATGTGCTCCACCACATACTGCTTTGCAGGGATCTCGTCGAGTTCACTGGTGTCAAGGTCTTTTGAGCGCAGAGTCAGGAGCCCGAGCCTGACCTTGTCAGCGAGTGAGAGGTGGGGATACCGCAGGATCTCAAGTGGGGTGTTCAGGGGGTGTATCCTCCCATCCACATAATACCCTGTCGTCCCCTTCAGCCATTCCAGGTAGTCGGATATGCCGAGTGCCTCCATCAGGCTGAGGAGACGGCGGTCACCGGAAAAACAGTGGTGATAATATCTCTCTATCTGATAACCACTCCGCGGGTAAGAGGAGAGCAACCCGCCTGGCACGGTATTCTTCTCATAGAGATCAAGCTCAAAATATTCTGATAGCCTGTATGCCGCCGTCAGTCCGCAGAGACCTCCTCCCACCACACAGACTTTCATTGAGTATGATTTATATCAAAACCCATAAGAAAGTTTTTGAACTGGACTGAATAAAACGTCTATATAGATTAAGGTTAATGTAATATCCAGCGGATTAATTGGAGGGTAACCGAATGAGAGTATTTTTCATCGGATTTGGTCAGGCAGGCGGTAAAATCGTCGACATGTTCATGGCATATGACAAGAAGATGCCAACCCAGAATTTCAGGGGACTTATCGTCAATACCGCACGTACTGACCTGATGGGACTTGACAACATTGAATTGAAAGACAGGCTCCTCATAGGACAGACCGTCGTCAAGGGTCATGGAGTCGGAACCGACAATGTCACCGGGGCGAGGGTGACTGCGGATGAGATTGACAGCATCATAAATGCCATCGACTCCCGCGGCACTCACGACATCGATGCCTTTGTGATCGTCGCAGGACTGGGAGGGGGGACAGGTTCAGGAGGTACGCCGGTCCTTGCACGCCACCTCAAACGGATCTATCGTGAACCGGTCTATGCGATCGGCATTCTGCCTGCTCCTGAAGAGGGAAGGCTCTACTCCTATAATGCCGCACGCAGCCTGAGCACGCTGGTCAATGAGGCAGACAACACATTCATCTTCGACAACAGTGCCTGGAAGAATGAGGGAGAGAGCGTGAAGAACGCATACGGGCGCCTGAATGACGAACTCGTGAGACGGTTCGGCGTCCTCTTCAGGGCAGGCGAAGTCGGGAAGAAATATGGCGTCGGCGAGATGGTCATCGACTCCAGTGAGATCATCAACACACTCAGGGGCGGCGGGATCAGCAGTGTCGGTTATGCCGTCAGTGAAAGGATCAGCCCTGATAAGAAGAAGAAAGCCGGTCTTCTCGGCGGGCTCCTGAAGAAGAAGAAAGGGCGGACCGAGGAGGTGCTGACAGGCGAGGACAAATCGGCAAAGATCATTGCACTGGTCAGACGTGCAATGCTTGGTCGCCTGACTATGCCCTGTGACTACACATCGGCAGAGCGTGCACTGGTCCTGCTGGCAGGTCCGCCAGACGAGCTTGACCG
>DARA01000027.1 GCA_002503135.1 Methanomicrobiaceae archaeon UBA207 | reverse complement strand
AATGATTTCGGGATACTACAATGCAATTTCCCGGCAGAAATATATATGAATTGGTCTCTCACACTATCATCAGGGACAAACAGGTTATAGTATTATGCAGGTGCTTGCGGTCGGACTGGGTGGGGCAGGGTGTCGTATTGTTGACAGGCTCTATGACCATGACACGCGCAGCAGGATCGGGTGCGTGGATGCAATAGTCATCGATACCGATGTCAACACACTGACGCACCTCCGGCATATCCCTGTGAATGAACGTATCTATTTCCCTCTCCTTGATCCCGACGATCCGGAGGGTGTCCTCTCAAACATAGATATTGAAGAGGTGATGACACATATCCAGCGGATGGATACATTTGAGATAGATGCGATCCTCATCTGCTGCGGTCTTGGAGGGAGTATGGTGGCGATCGCACCCCGGCTCATTGCCGAGATCCGGCAGTCGTACATCGAACCGATCTTTGTGCTGGCAACTCTCCCCTGCCTGCATGAGGGGAAGATGCGGTCTGCAAAAGCGGCAGACGATATCGAGATACTTGAGGGTCTTGCCGATGCGACGATCTTATTTGATAATGAGATCTGGTACCGGAAGGTAAAGGCACTGCTCAGTGTTGCCGGGAAGGAGAAGACAGGCATCAGAGCGCAGGCACATACTTATCCGGCGCCATCCGGCACCGGTCCTGCCGGGATCAGGGATTATCTCAATGAACAGATCGCCCGGAGGGTGGGAATCCTTCTGCGGGCAGGCGAGTTCGATGAGTCAGGCATGATGGAGGTCGCTGAAGTTGTGCTGGATGCCGGTGAGTTGCTCAATACACTGAAGAGCAGGGGATATGCTGCAATTGGATATGCCGTGGAGGAGCTCCCGTCCGGGTGGTCAGGCATCTTTGCCGGACGGCGCTCTTCCAACTACTTTATCGGCGCATCCCACCAGCGTGCTGCCCGCATCGTCACACTGGCAAAGAGTGCGGTATATGATGAGATATCCATCCCCTGTGACCTGACAAGTGCCGATAAGGCACTTGTACTGATTGCGGGTCCCTCCAGGGAGCTGAGTGTCAAGGGTTTCCAGTCTGTAAGAAAATGGATCGACAGGAGCATTGCCGGACTTGAGATGCGATCAGGCGACTACCCTGTGAAGAATACAAAGTATGTGGGGATCATTATCCTGCTGGCTGGTCTGCGGAATATCCCGAGGCTTGATGAACTCCGGCAGATCCGTGAGGAGTACCTGGAGGAGTGTGCGCTTGCGGAGCAGAATGTGGAACTGTACATGGAAGAGCCTGATTTTTGGACTGGGAATGAAAGTGTGCGTGGTGGTGAGGTATTTATGAAGGAAGAGGTACACCGCCGGAAGGACCTGTCAGAGCCGTTGCAGCCTGCCGGTCCTCTGGGTGTGGATGAGTTATGGGAGGTCGATCCTGCCGGTGCCGCCCCTGCCGCAGAGGGCGGGGTCTCTGATGATGATCGGGTGGGGCTGACACAGGGCATGATGAATGTCACAGACCCGAGATCTGTGACTGAGTCACCCGGGGTGATGAATGAACAGGCAGGCAGGTCGTCTGTTGATAAACTGGTTGATGAAATGATTTCACTGCCTGGCGGGAAGGGTGCCACCCGCCGGGATGCTTCCGGCAGACTGGTCATCCCGCCAAAGCCAGGGAGGACGGTCGCTGACATCACGCGCCAGACCGAAGTGGGCGGCATACCGGCGCCGAAGAATTCGGTATTTGATGCAAAGGCGATCTCGCTTGATAAGAGCCCCGGGAAGGTGAGTAAATCAGAAACCGGTTCTGTGCATATATCCTCTATGCCAAAGGCGGACGACTCGGCGCTTGGTGCACTGGATATCAGGATGAGCGGTTCTGCGATGAGGGCGAATGACGGGGTGTTCGAGAACAGGGTGATACGGCTCAGGTCTGATTCCGCGAGACCATCTGACGACCTGCTCGCGCGTCATGGCATGCGGGGTCTGGCTCCGGCTACGAGACCGAAGGAGAGCGTGCCCGGGCAGGGGAAACTGTCTGTGATTGAAACTTCGCAGGTGTCAGGGAGAGGAGCGGCGCATAAAAATGGCGTGCGTCACACCTCAAAAGGCGTGCCTGAGTCACCGGCAGGTGACCTGCCGTACATCCCTCAAAATAAGCGGAAAAAGAGATCAAGTTATGAAGTCCCCGATGATCTGGGGATTGACTGGATCAAATAGAGTCCACGATTTTTGAAAACCTGATGGTGCCTGCCCCAATCTCTGTTTTTATCTCATATCCCTTTTCAGTGGCATTTGCTATGTGGTTCATCCCTGAGTAGGCGGTAACCGGCAGCCGGTACGGGTGCTCCGGTATCGTGCAGGAGTGACTCTTCACCCCCTCAGGAAAGGCAAAGCCGCAGTCTTTCATCTGTGCAATGGCGTCTTCAACCCGGTCTTTTGCCGGATACGGGACTTCGCGGACATTTGCCAGCACCACACCCTCTCCTCCTGCGATCACACTGCTCACCGATGTCAGACCCGCAGAGATGAAGAGTGCCAGGGGGTCAATGGTGGTGCCCTGGTAGCGGATGAGATCAGTGAATGCCGAAGTGCCATCTCTGCTGATGGCGAGCCTGCCGCCAAATTCCAGGTCTACCGGGATGCCCATATGCTGAAGTACGCCGTCAAGCGTGACGCTGCAGAGCGTGATCAGACCTGTATGCCCTTCCGGGACCCTGGGGTCGTCGTCGGTGACTGTGCTGGTGCTGAAGAAACCGCATCCGGCACGCACCACTTCAGCAGAGGCTTCAATAACACCGTCAATATCCTCTTCCCTCACGATCGAGAGATTGTATGCGACATCCCCTGTCCCTGTCTCAGGATTGAATGTGCTCCTGAATGCCAGCTTCTCGAGTTTTGAGATGATGAACCCGATTCTTTCATCCACAAGGGCGTTGTCTGTCTCAGAGAGACCCTGTTCAGTGAGCACTCTCCCCATGTTGCCGACTTTTCTGGTAAATCCCTTGGAATCAAGGTGCCTGAGGTAGTACTGGATGGCACGGGCGCTCATGACAAAACCCTGCTCTGCCATCAGTTCGCTGAGGCGTTTTGCACCAACCGGCTGCCGGCTCTCCCTGAGGATGCGGAGGATCTCAATATACTTTCTTTCCGAGTGGCTGAAAGTGCCGCTCATCGTGCATCCACCACGCCGAGGCTGTCCTGATAACGTCCCTGGTATGCACTTTCTCCATTCAGGACTTCATGCAGGACCATCTGCACGATCCGGTCTCCTCTTTCCAGCGTGATTCCGGTCATGCCGGCATTGAAGAGGCAGAGCGTGAGCTGCCCCCTGAATCCCGGGTCAATGAACCCGCCACCGAGCAGGACGCCCCTGCGTGCGAAAGAGGAGCGGCACCTGAGGGTGGCGGCGATCTCTGGCGGGAGCTCGACCCACTCAAGGGTATGGGCGAGTGTGCACCTCCCCACTTCAAGCACGGTCTTCTCCGCCACCCTGAGGTCATAGGATGCCGGCTGCTGGCATTCGGCACTGTAGGGGCGGATTGTGAGGGTTCCTTCATCGATACGATGGAGAGTTTCACCTGCTGAAAGGATCATCTATGGATATATCATCAAAATCCAATTAAATCCTATTGATCTCTCTCTTCACGAATGTTCCCGGATGCGCCGCCGCCTCTGCCGGTGCCTGATGGTCTGCGGCATAACCCCCCTTCTCTATGTGCAGAAGCGTAATTGTTTTAAATCCTGCGATTTCACAATGAGTTAATGTCCAGCTGGAAGCCGGTCCGGAGATCAGTCTTTCCTGTCTTAGTGATCCTCCTCTGCATATTCTCCTGTGGTGCGGGGTGTGTCTCATCCAGCATCGAGGGTCCGACTTATGACGGGGAGCAACTCCATGTCGTGGTGGATAACCCTGGTGATTCATGCAGGGCGGTCCTTCAGGTGACGGTATTTAAGACCCAGGCATTTGATCGGGACCTGATATTCAAAAAGGCGGAATATGTTGACCTCGATCACGGGAGCAATGAATATCTTATTCCTCTGGATCTCACGCCCGGCACATACAGGGTCTTTATCCACCTCTTTGTCGGTGATGACCGGAGGGCAGGGGTTATAAGGGAACTGACAGTTCCATGAAGCCGGACCTGATGAGGACAGACCTGATAAAGGCGGCTCTCGGGGAAGTGCCTGCCGAGGTGGTGTATACAGGCTGCGAGATCTTCAACCCCTTTATCTGTGGGTGGGAGGCGGGCAGCCTGGCGGTCAGCGGCGGCAGGGTGGCTGGTATCGGGGATTACCGCGGCAGACGCGAGTACGACCTTCATGGTGCCAGGGTCGTGCCAGGGCTGATCGACTCTCATGTCCATATCGAGAGTTCACTACTCACGCCCCGTGAATATGCCAGGCTCGTCCTCTCGCATGGTACAACCACTGTTGTCGCTGACCCGCATGAGATCGCCAATGTCTGCGGTGCTGCCGGGATTGAGTATATGCTTGCTGAGGGTGCCGGGACACCACTCGATATTCTGATCATGCTCCCGTCGTGTGTGCCTGCGGTGCCATGGGATGTTGGCGGGGCGGTTCTCACTGCATCAGACCTCGCGCCTCTAACTGACAGGGAGGGTGTGATCGGGCTGGGTGAGGTGATGAATGTGCCAGGCGTCCTTTCATGCGACAGCGACCTCATGGCGAAACTTGACCTCTGCGGCATCGTGGACGGGCACGCACCCCTGCTCCGGGGAAACGCACTCAATGCCTATATCTCTGCAGGTATCAGGAGTGACCATGAGTGCAGCCTGCGGGATGAGGCTGAGGAGAAACTCCGCAGGGGGATGTATATCATGATGCGGGAGGGGTCGACGGAACGAAACCTGAGAGACCTGGTGCCGCTGGTGACCCCGTCCACGGTCTCGCGGTGCTGTTTCGCGACCGATGACCGGCACGTGGACCTGCTGGCTGGCGAGGGGCATATCGATGACTGCATCAGGAAGGCGGTTGAGCATGGTCTTGAACCCGGGCTTGCGATCAGGATGGCAACCCTCTCCGCAGCCGGGCGTTTCGGGCTGGATGACCGCGGGGCGCTGGCGCCGGGGAGGTATGCGGATTTCTGCGTCCTTGAGGACGGGGATCTCTTCCGGGTACGGGCGACATATAAGAGGGGCGTCCTGGTGCGTGACCGTGGTTACGAAAAGCCGGACTGCATCAGGCGCAGGTGTGTGTGCAGGGTGCCGGATGCTGATGATATCCGCATCGCCGGGAGCGGGCAGGCGCGGGTCATCGGGCTGGTGGAGGGGCAGATAATCACAGAGGACCTGAGATGTGAGCTTGATGAGTCAGGTGTCCCTGATACCTCCCGCGACCTTATCAAGGCAGTGGTCTGCGACCGGTACCGCGGCATGGGGTGCGGGACGGGCATCGTACATGGTCTCAGGCTCAGCGAGGGCGCTATCGCATGCAGCATCTCACATGATGCCCATAACATCGTTGCTGCGGGTGTCGGGGATCGTGATCTCCTGGCGGCGATCAGTGAGGTGATCCGGATGGGCGGCGGGATGGTCGCGGTATCGGGCAGGGACGTCACCGTCCTGCCACTGGAATGTGCGGGTCTGATGTCGGTCATGCCATATGAGGAGGTCAGGGATTCCCTCAGCCTGCTTGACAGGCATGTGGAGCGGATGGGGGGAGTCAGGGATGCGTTCATGCACCTCTCATTCATTGCACTGCCTGTGATCCCGCATCTGCGTCTCACCACGCAGGGCGTTTTTGATGTCCCGGCATTCACTCATGTGCCGCTCTTCTCCGGATGACCGACGCATATCATCATTTTTTGCGCAGGCGGTTCATGAGCAGAGTATGATGCAGCAGATGCCTGCGAACATGACTGCGGCGCCGGTGAACCGCCTCCTGATCCCTGCCTCTCCGAATATGAGCCAGCCCAGCAGGACACTGAATAGGATGCCTGTCCGTTTGAGGGAGATGACGTAGGGGACGATCTGGATGAGAAGTGCGGAATTTATGGCAAGCACCTCGAGCGTGAGTATCAGTCCCACGATGAGGCCCACACCATACCGGAGAAATGGTGTTCTAACACCGTTTCGAAAAACGGTGTGCCCCACACCATACCTGAGGAATGGTGTTCTAACACCGTTTCGAAAAACGGTGTGCCCCACACCATACCTGAGGAACGGTATTTTAACACCGAGCGCCGCCGGGGGGTGGCTACACCCTCCCCCCTCTCCCGGTGCCGGTGCCAGTGAAAATATCGTTCCTGCGAGGAGGAGTGTGAGTGATACACCAAATGTGGTGTCTGAATTGAGGATGACGATTTTATCAACGTTTGCCGCAATACTGAAGATGCCTGCCACAGCGAGGATCATGAGAGTACCCCTGTTGTGGAGTATGTCACCTACCGGTGACTCAGTCACGCCCTTTGGGGTGTGACACATGTCACCCTCCCTCCACAGGGTGTGTGTGCCTCACATTCCACACTCCACGCGGTGTGACATGTTCGAACACCTCTCTCCACAGGGGAGATGTGCGCTTCACACCGGCTCCCGGAGACGGTGTTTGAACACATCCCCACGGGGGATGTGCGCTTCACACCCCATAAATATGATCTGAATGATGTCTATACCAGAAGTACCGTTACCTCATGACCCCGTCGCGCCTGGGATGTGGACATCTGGTGCGCATGAATTCCGATTCCTCCCACAACTGCGGGATACAGATCACTGACAACGCGAAGGATCTTCATGGCACATCACAAAAAGGGGAAATATCAGAGCAATTTAATAAATTGACGTTATTAATATGTTCTGACCCCGCCAGAACAACTCCTGTTCTATCATTCATTTTTTATAATTTTCACCAGTCTTTTTTAGTATCTCAGCAAACGAAGGCTCTGTTGATGGCTTGATACCTTCTCCATCATGAACATGATGCGGAAAAGTTTCAATTTCACTATGATGGGGTGCATTGTCCCATCGTGTTATCAGCTTTTTTTCTTTATTCAGCCAGTGATACGAGTAATCTATTTTATGAAGACCGGAATCAATGTATTCAAAAACGTGAAGTTCACAGCCATCTCTCAGCTCTAATACAAACCTGATAAAGCCACTATTCACACCGATAAATTCCCGGATAAGCCGAAAATTCACGACTTCCGGGCTCTTTTTAGCGATTCTCTTTAAAAAATCAAAATAATCACCGATCATCCAATTGCCTCAAAGAGTGCTTTTCTCTCTTCCTGTAACTCCTTATACACATCGCTGGATGCTTTCCACTCAAAAAAATCCATATCGTCCCCAAGTGACCCTGCTACAAATTTTTTATAGAATTCTTCCGTTTTCATGCCATATTTTTTTTCAAAATATTTCATGCTATTATAAATATCAGTTAGTTTCTGGTTTATCTCTTCTATTCTGGATTTAATCGTCCTGCTTACTACGCCCTTAACGAAATCCTTTGAAAATTCGGTGTTCTTTATATCTGCTGCCATCGGTATCACCAGTTCATACAATAGTAGATACACACCATTTATTTAATTGCATACTATTGTATCGGTTATCTCCGTGAACTACCCCACGTTTATGCATGGGGATTCCTGTGAGTATACTGGAATATCCAGACCTGTTTTTTGCAAATTACCAGTGAATTGCTGATAGCTCGTCCACAAGGCATTTTGTGATCGGAACTTCCCCAAGATGTTGACCGCGACTATTGCGGTCTCTATCGAGGATATTCCCGCTATCACATGACATTATCAATATATTCCAGACATCACAATAATTATCTTTCACCGGCATACTATAATATTAATGAATTTCCCAAAACCGGAGCAGGAAAAAGGCACCCCGTCTACCCTTCACGGCAAATCCGGATTGCCATGGGATCTGAAAATTGTTCTGCTCTGGACTGCCCTTTGCATCGTAAGTATCTATACGCCCGTGATCAACCAGTCATTTCTCCGGTTAATCCTGGCACTTCCGCTGATCCTGTTCATTCCGGGATATGTACTGATGGCAGCATTTATTGTCGGAGCAGTGCGCTGGCGGCGCGCCGGGGCGCCGACAGATACCCAAGGGGGCGAATGAGTCATGGTGAGGGGCAGGGATGAGCATATCATTGAAGCGATCGGCAGGTGCCGGGTTGTCGTCAGGGACGGCAGGGTGGTGGAGGTGGGAAAGCCGCTCATATCCGGCTGCCCGCTTGCAGAGAGATTTGTACCCCCGGTCACCGAGATCACGCCGGAAGCGGTGCGTGCGAATATCGAGGGCAGGATCAGGGGGTTCGGGATGTGCACACAGGATCGGGTGGTGCTCTCTGATCAGGATTTTGTCCTTTTCGGGGCGTCAGAGATACTGTCATGCGCTGTGAGGAGCGGCATGCTGGAGTGTGCGGTGGTCGCCTGCGATGGGGCGGGGAGTGTCATCGCCGCCAGCCCCTCACTGATCCAGGGGATCGGTGGGAGGATGTCAGGTCTGGTGAAGACGTCACCCATCCCTGAGGTGATAAGGAGGATTGAGGCGCATGGCGGGATCGTCCCTGATAAGGAGGGGGCATCCATCGACCAGTTGTCGGTGGTCGGGGCTGCCTGCCGTGCGGGCTACAGGCGCGTGGGGGTGACGGTCGCGGTCCCTGGGGATGCAGAGGCGATCCGCAGGCGTTTCCCTGAGTGCCTTGTCGTGGGTGTCCACCTCACCGGGCTGTCAGAGGCAGAGGCGGCGCGGATGACTGCTGCCTGCGACCTGGTGGCATTGTGTGCGTCTGCCACGATGCGGAGGGCTGTGGGTAAGAGGGCGCTGGTCCAGGCAGGGACGGCAGTCCCTGTGATTGCACTTACTGTGGCTGGAAAAGAGGCGCTGCTCGCCAGAGTCAGGGAGACCGGCAGGCAGGTGCTGGTCAAAAGCGCGTCTCTCCCTGTTGTTGGCGGGGACGGGACCGAGCCGACGCGCCCGTCTGGCCCGCACCCCCTGGTCTGACTGCCGCCGGGATGCGGTAACCCGTCCCCTGGCTGCGGCATGCGCCGGCAGTGCAGAACGCGGTTCTCTTACCCGAGGTAACCCTGCTCCTTCATGCTCAGGTGCCCCCTCTGCGTGACGATGATGTGGTCGAGCACCCTGATGCCGAGGATGGTGCCTGCCTCGGCGAGTTGTCTGGTGATCTCAATGTCCTGGCGGCTCGGTTCGAGGGTGCCCGAGGGGTGGTTGTGGACGAAGATGACTGATGCCGCCCTGTCGGTGATCGCGTCTGCGAAGACCTCGCGGGGGTGGACCGGGCTGTAGTTGAGCAGCCCCACGGTGACCACCCGTTTTTCGATCACTTCTCCTGCCCCGTTGAGGGTGATGCAGATGAAATGCTCCTGCTTTTTCTCCCTGATGCCTCCGACGAGGGGGAGGATGTCATCCTGCGTGGTGATCTTCTGCGCCGTGCAGAGGAGGTGGCGGCGGGAGAGTTCAAATGCGGCGACGAGCTGGCAGGCTTTTGTCGCGCCGACACCTTCGATCTTCCCGAGGTCTTCGTAGGTGAGTGTGGTGAGGTTGCCGTCATTCGCTCTGGTGATCGAGGATGCGACCTGGAGCACGTCTCTTCCTTTCACGCCCCTGCCTATGATGGCGGCGATGAGCTCGACGTCAGAGAGCGCCTGCACGCCCAGTCGTGCGATCTTCTCACGCGGGCGGTCGATGTCGGGGAGGTCTTTTATCTTCTTCATGGGGTGGTGCTCCGTCATTGGTGTGGGGCGGGCAGGGCGTCTGTCATGCCCGGTTCCCTGGTGACGGGGAAATGGGTTCAGATGACCTCCGCCTTCACGATCTTCACTTCCGTGCGTGGTCTGTCATTGCGGTCGGTCCTGACGCCACCAATCCTGTCGACGACGTCCATGCCGCCTGTGACCCTGCCGAAGACGGGGTGCCTGCCGTCGAGGTGGCGGTTGTCCACGAGGTTGATGAAGAACTGGCTGCCGCCGGTGTCGGGACCGGCGTTTGCCATGGCGATTGTGCCGCGCTCGTTGCGGAGGCTGCCGGTGAATTCGTCGGGGATGGCATATCCGGGACCGCCGCGTCCTGTCCCTGTCGGGTCGCCGCCCTGGATCATGAACTTCGGGATGACCCTGTGGAAGATCACGCCGTCGTAGTAGCCCTCTCTCACCAGTTTTTCAAAGTTACCGGCAGTGACCGGCATGTCAGCCGCCAGCTCGATAGTGATATCGCTCTCGCTCTCACCGGTGTTTATATGTAACACAACTTTTTTTCCGCCTCCCGGCGCACTATTTTCTGTCATTGTCATTACCTCTTGAGTCATGTTCGCTCTCAGGTGTGAAAAAAGGGTGGGGGGATCAATCCCCGGCGCCTGATGCTGCCGCGTTCAATGCGTCCGTAGCGGCTGCCGCCCTGGCTGGTCTCGGCGCTGCCGCTTTCATCGTCTCGAGAAGGCGGGAGGATCCCTCAATTTTCTGAACTTTTTTTTCAATATTCGCCGTTATGCATGATATGATCTAAAGAAGCATTTTTTCCGGAATAAGAATTGGTAACCAGAACTTTTTTCCAGTTAGTGGTTGCTGCAAATATGTCAAGCACCTTTTTCGAGGAATATTATATCTTACCGGATACAATTATTGATACCGGATTTAATTTCATGAAGATTGCTTTTGTCTATGATTGTGTGTACCCCTTTGTAAAAGGTGGCGTTGAGAAACGCATCTATGAGCTTGCCTGCCGCCTCCGGGATATGGGGCATGAGGTACACATCTTCGGGATGAAGTTCTGGGACGACCGGCCGTCTGTTGTTGAGCGGCAGGGGCTTTTTTATCATGGTGTCTGCCGACCGGCAGGTCTGTATGTGGATGGCAGACGTTCTGTTCTCCAGGCACTCTACGTTTCATCCGCTCTTTTTGTTCCGCTTTTACGGGCAGGACCCTTTGATGTGATTGATGTGCAGGCATTTCCGTACTTCACGGTCTTTCCGGCCCGGACAGTAGCGCGCCTTACGGGTGCGCGGCTGGTTGTGACCTGGCACGAGGTCTGGGGAGACTACTGGCAGGAGTATCTGGGATGGAGTGGGAGGTTTGGGAGGGTTGTTGAGCGTCTTGCCGCCCGGTTCGGGGACTGCCGGGTTGCGGTCTCGGCAACCACCCGGCGGCGGTTGCAGGAGATTCATCCAAAGGGAGATTTACTGCCCGTTGTGGTGATCCCAAACGGCGTGGACTCTTCGGATATCCGGGGGACGACGCCGGCAGAAGAGAGATCGGATGTGATATTTGTAGGGCGGCTGATCAGGGAGAAGAATGTTGATCTGTTGATTGAGGCTACTGCTCTGGTGCAGAAGAATGTGCCGGATATCCGGGTCTGTATCATCGGTGAGGGACCGGAGCAGGAACGGCTCAGGAAGCTCATACAGAACCTTGCCCTTGCGAATACTATCGAAATGACGGGATTTTTCTCTCAATATAAAGATGTCATCAGAAGAATGAAGGCATCTAAAGTCTTTGTCTCGCCTTCAGAGCGTGAAGGTTTTGGGATTGCCGCACTTGAGGCGCTGGTCTGTGGCCTGAGTGTGATAACCATTGAGGCTCCAATGAATGCTGTCTGTGATCTCGTAGAAACATATGGCGGAGAGATTGTCACGCCCGATGCTGAATCACTTGCCGCTGCGATGCAACGTGCTCTCTCTGATACCCCGACCGGAACAAAACAGATCTATGCAGTACCGGGGTGGGATAACGTGGCAGAAAACCTTTCCCTGTGCTATCAGGAACTGCTCTCAGGCTGAGCAGATTCGCTCTGAAAATCACTTCGTGTTTTGTCATCCAGCAGTGCATGAAACATTCGTTTCATGTACGTTCCCCTGCATTCCGGGCAAAAAACCTCCGACCTGCTGCTGTTACTGTGAAGAGCAACGTGATGGCAGAGAGGGAAAGCAGTATCGGTGCCAGCCGGATTCCCCATGGGGTGTAATTGAGGGCAAAGCCGGTGAATATGGTGATGGCAATCGAAAGACCCATCGAAAGAGCGAGGCGTTCGATGGGATCAATCTCACTGTTGTCGGGAAAAAGCGTACACACAAAAACATACCCAGGAACGAAAAAGACAAGGCCAAAACCGAACACAACCCTAAATGCGGTCTCATTCAGTGGTGGGACGGCTACAAAGATCGTTGTCAGCAGAATAACGAAAAAAATCAGGATGTCTCATCTTATGGATACCAATTCCCCATTTCTGTCGTAAGATCAAAACAGATAGATAAATAAATTGAAAATTTTAATAGTAGTGTGATTATCACGACTCTATCAGAAGATTCTCCTGCTCTACATCAAAAAGGAGCCGGAAAAAATATCGTTGCGATCATTCCCGCATATAACGAAGAACTAGCTATTGGGAGCACGGTGATCCGGACAAGGCAATTTGTCAATACAGTCATTGTAATTGATGACGGTTCTCTGGATATGACCAGTACTATTGCAGAACATGCAGGAGCAGAAGTCATCCGGTTATCGAAAAATCATGGTAAGGCATATGCAGTGCTGCGGCGTTTTGACCGGGCGCGCCTATTGAATGCAGATATCGTCGTTATGCTGGATGGGGATGGCCAGCACCATCCTGAAGAGATTCCCAGCATTGTTTCACCCATTCTTAAAGACGAAGCAGATCTGGTTATCGGTTCGCGATTTCAGAATGGAAAAAATAAAATTCCATTCTACCGGACAATCGGGCAAAAGAACCTTGATCGTATGACCAAAATTGCATCGTCCTGCAAGGTAACCGATTCCCAATCCGGGTTCCGTGCTATCAGTTCGAAAGCTATGAATTGTTTTACAGCTGAACCAACAGGGTATGGTATTGAATCAGTGATGATCTCCCATATGTCAGATAACGGCATGAGAATCGCGGAGATCCCCATCAGCGTTGAATATGAAGTGCCGCATAAGCATAAAAAGAATTTTTTTACCCATGGCATGGCGGTTCTCAGCAATCTGGTGGGAATAATTGGCTATCGGCGTCCCTTATTGACTTTTGGGATTCCCGGATCCGTCATGATAGTGATCGGCACATATCTTACCTTCTGGGCATTGTCGGAATATACCACCTACGGGGTATTGACCTACTCCCTGACCGCCGTCAGTGGAGTATTTCTTCTCCTTGGGCTGATGTTGATCAACACGGCACTTGTCCTGAACTCTATCGTACAGTTGATGCAGAACGTCCAAAGGTAGAACTCATAAAATACTATTTTTAATTCAGACGTAAAGACAGAAAATCAAGATGGATTCTTCATAATGACACTCAAAAAGCGTATTTTTTTATTTGGTATTCTTGCACTGCTGTCCGTACTCTTTTTGGTAATTTTACGTCTCAACTATTACAGCATTGTCTTCACGGTTTTTTTTGGGATTCTGGGAATGATCCTTTTCATTGCACTTGATTGGTTATCAGATTCTGATCTGAAGGGAGATGACGCAATTGAACCTGGGAAAAGCCATCTCCAGAAATTTCGTTCCTGTTCAACCAGTAAGATCCT
>DARA01000028.1 GCA_002503135.1 Methanomicrobiaceae archaeon UBA207 | reverse complement strand
CCCTGCATCAGCATCCGCGTGCTGTCGCGTTTGGGGTCGCACCCGATCTGGAGCGTATCATAGCCCATGTCTGCCAGCGCCGCTGAGAGGTTTGCTGCCGTGGTCGATTTGCCGATACCGCCCTTACCATAGAGGGCCAGCTGTTTCATCGGTACAACTATGGTCGGCATGAATTATTAGTTAACTGGTGTTAGCTCCAGATAATTTGAGGAGATGGGAATGGGGCGGGTTGGTGCACACACCCGGGATATGGAGCGGCAATCACTCATACCCTTTGAGTGCACCCCATATGAGGATGATGACCGGGACGATCTCGAGTCTGCCGATCCACATGGTGAAGATGAATGCCAGCTTGACAGAAGGTGCCATTGCCGGTGAGACATACCCTGTGCTGATCCCCACATTGGACATCGCCGAGATGACTTCAAAGAGGATGTTGCTGGATTCGAATGCGGTTTGCTGGAGGTGCATGACGGTCACCGTGACACCAAAGACGACCAGGATGTAGAGGACGATGATGAGCATATTTTTCGAGACTTCGAGGTCGGCGATGTTCTTCTGGATGCTCCTCCCCTCATGTCTGAATGGTACGAGCGTCTTTCCGCTCGCAAACATTCTCCTGAACCACCAGACGATTCCATCTATGCCGAGGGCGATCCGGTTCAGTTTGATGCCACCGGCGGTGCTGCCCGACGCCCCTCCGATCAGCATCAGGAAAGCGAGGGTGAGGACCGTGGCATTTGCCCAGTTATGAGGTGATGCGATCTGGAATCCTGTGCATGTGATCCCTGATACTGTCATGAAAAGCCCCTGCCGCAGGGCAGTGACCCCATCCAGATGACTGAATGCGATGAGGTCCAGGGCGATCACGGCAACGCCGACTGCGATGAGGGTGAAGAGGAGTTTTGCCTGTTCATCATGGAATATCCCCATCTTCCTCTCCCGGTACATCAGATAATATATCTTGAATGGCAGAGCGCCGGCGATCATCACCGGGATGACTGCCAGTTCAAGGATCCGGTTGTTGTAGTAGAGGATGCCGCTGTCATGGAGTGAAAAACCCCCGGTTGCTATGGCGGTCATGGCGGTATTGGCTGCATCCCAGAGAGGGATGCCTGAGGCGAGGATGAGCCCTGTGGAGATGATCGTCAGGATGACATAGATCTTCCACATCTGAAGCCCTGTTGCAACGACCCCTGGCATGAACGACTCAGGGCGCCCCTCTGAGCGGTAGAGCCTGAATTCAGCCAGCCCTGATCTGCTCGCCATGGCGATTGTGAATGCGACGATGCCGAGCCCGCCGAGCCACTGCATCAGCGAACGCCAGAAGAGCAGAGTGTGGGGCATGGTGTCAAGAGACTGGCTGAGTGTGAGACCTGTGGAGGTCCAGCCCGACATCGCCTCAAAGACCGCATCCAGGTAGGGCATCCCGATGCCAAGGGTGAAGGGTATGGCTCCGCATATGGCGCAGACCAGCCAGATTATGGCGACTGCAGAGAGGGCTACACTGAATGACGGTCTCCGCTCCATGCGCCGCATACGGGAGAGGGGTGTCCCGATGGCAAAGAGCGTGACCGGCACCGTTGCCATGGGCAGCAGCATATCCCATTCCTGGTAAATCATGGCGATGATCAGTGGGATGCATGTGGAAATGCTGATCATCTGGAATATGTGCCCCATGTCTGGAGCAATGATCGAGAAATGCTCGATCCTCTTCATTATTACACCAATGTGTTGTCCGCTTTTATCTGTTTGCCTGCATGGCGCCCGTCAAATGTGCAGGCTCTCTCTGCCTGAGCCGGGTGTGCCAGGCGCATCAGAACCACTGTTCAAGTGTTTTCTGTCCTGCTTTGATCTCAAGCTTCTCAAGGGCGGCACTGACCCTCTCCTCACTGAAGTCAAACCTGTCGCAGAGCATGCTCTTTATGCCTTCTGTATCAGGGGGTCGCCAGGTGAGGTCATAGTCGCCTGTCACCGGCGGGTGGCGGAAGAAGTCCAGCACCGGCTCAGGGTCAAACCCTGGCAGACCCTCTTCCAGGGTGGCGCGGAATGCCCCTGCCTTCACCAGTTTGAGTGCTTTTTTTGCACCGATCCCGTGTATGCCCTCATTGAAGTCTGTGCCCACAAGAACGGCGATCCCGATCAGGTCCTCCCTCGTAATCCCGAGACTGTCAAGGAGGTCTGCCAGTATGATCTGTTCAGGTCTGACCGTGACGGTCCTGCTGCGGAACTTGCGTTTTCTGCTCACTGTGAGGTTGCGGACGAGCACCGGCGCGCCAAACAGGAGCGAGTCATAGTCCTGTGAAACGGCATAGTCGGCATCCCCGCGCCTGACCATCTCTGCTGCCTGCGCCTCACCCTCACTCGGCGCCTGCAGCCAGGGGACGCCCATCAGGTCGAGCATCTCCTGCGCAGTCCTGATGATGAATGCATCTATCTTTGAGGCTGAACGCGCCTGTTTGTATGCCTCTTCCAGATCACCGCGCTGGAGTGCCTCCTGCCATGCTTTATCAGCCCTGCTGCGGGTATCACGCCGTGCTTCGATGGTCTGCTGTTTGAATGCCGGCGGCGCCCCGTCGAAAACGAATGCCGGACGGATGCCCCTGTCAATGAAGTTTACGGTTCTGAAGAGAATGCCTGAGAGGTGTGAGGTGGTCCTCCCCTCCCTGTTCATGAGTGGGGTACCGTCAGGCTGGCGGATGATGCTCAGGAACTGGTAGAGCGCATTGTGCGCATCAATGACTGCTGTGCCCTGGATGTCCTGCCATTCGACCTCTCTTTTATGATCAAGGAGAATGGGGCGTAGTGCTACACCCATATGATCTGCCACACATCTCTACGGGTTTTGGCACTCATGCCCTGTTACCTGTACATCCTCCGTGAAAGGTCTTCGACTATACCGTCAAAGTGTGTTATGCTCTCCTCGTATTTTGCACGCATCATATTGGAGATCTCTTCAAGGTTCACTCTCATGCTTCGTTCACGCGCTGTAACATTCTCATCAAGGATTCTCACTCTTATGGTGAGCAGGATGAAGAGCCCGCCGAGGGAGAGTGTGATCAGTGCTGCGGCTGTGGCACAGATCAGGTCCTGCCAGAAACGGAGCACCAGCACCACCGTGGAGATCGTCATGATGATGGTAAGAATGACGTCTATTACGAGTTCACGCAACTCCATGCTTTTAGATGATAAGGACGTATTAATTAATCTACCTATAAATGCCGGAGTACATTCATGGATCTTCGTAAACATATCCCCCTTGCCGCTCTGCCGTTGATGCTGGTTGTGGTCCAGGTCATTGCACTTTTCCTCGCTTCACCGATGGAGGGTGCAGGTTTCGCCGCTTTTGATGACCCGGCATCGGTCGGCAATATATTCGTATTTATCTTCATCCTGCTTGGATTTACGGTATTTCTCCTGGTACTGATGAAATTTGGGGCAAAACGCCTGATCTCAGGTATCATTGCGGCATCGATATTTCTCACCTTTGTGTACACCTTCAGCGCCCTCGCCCTGCCCATAGTCCCTGATGCGGGCGCCATCCTCGCTTTTATATGCGCCGGTGCGGCGACTTCGCTCCTGTATCTCTATCCTGAGTGGTACGTCATCGATATACTGGGCGTGCTGATAGCAGCCGGCGTCTCTTCGCTCTTTGGGATATCACTCACCATTCTGCCGGCAATCATTCTGCTTATCCTGCTTGCGCTTTATGATGCGGTCTCGGTCTACAGGACAAAGCATATGATCACGCTTGCAGAGGGTGTCATTGATCTCAAGCTCCCGATCATGGTCGTCGTCCCCAGGAGGCGGGGGTATTCATTCATCCGTGACGGGTTCAGCCTCAAAGAGGGTGAGGAGCGGAGTGCGTTTATTATGGGGCTGGGCGACCTGATCATACCCACCATCCTTGTGGTCTCAGCCCAGACCTGTCTTGGACCTGCACCCTATTTTCCGGTTTCAATTCCCGTGCTGGGTGCGATGGCGGGTTCGGTTGCAGGACTTGCGGTGGTGCTGCACTTTGCAGGTCAGGGGAAGCCGCAGGCAGGGCTTCCGCCATTGAATGGGGGCGCGATCGCAGGTTTCCTGATCGGATGCGCCCTTACTGGTGCATGGGACTGGGTTTTTTGTATCTGAGCAGGTCTTCGATGAGGTCATCGAGCCCCTCCTCTGTGATGGCTGAGATGGCTCTCTGCCCCTCGATCTTCCGTATGTCGGATTTGGTGACGGCGACCACAATGGGTGTGCTGTACACCGACCCCG
>DARA01000068.1:10639-22975 GCA_002503135.1 Methanomicrobiaceae archaeon UBA207 | reverse complement strand
CTGCGGTGTGGCTGAAGATCACTTCATCCATCCGCGCAGTCCCGAGAATCGCTACGTCAATGACGCTGTACGGCGTATTTGGGTGGAGGTGCCCGCCGACGATCGGCACACCAAACTGTGCCGAGGCGGTAGTCATGCCCCTTGTAACCTCTCTCTGGATGGTCTCATCAGAGACTGAGAGCACATCCACCACTGCGAGAGGTCTCCCCCCCATCGCAGCGATGTCATGGATATTGACAAGTATGGCGCAGTAGCCTGCCCAGAACGGATCAGATTCCATCAGGCGGCTCCAGATGCCGTCTGCGGCAAGGAGCAGGGCGTCATCATTCTGCCTGATAACAGCTGCATCCTCTCCAAATGAAGCCACTATCTCTGGTGCATCGATCTTCAGTGAATGGATCATCTGACCGATGGCGCGTTTCCTGGTCACTCCTTCGTATTCCCTGACCGCCTTTGCTATCGATTTGGATGAGCAACTGTTTACCACGATAACACCCGTACCCGTACTCTCATCTTTTTAATGGTATCTGTCTCATCAGAGATAATTATAGTTACGAACTTCACTTTTTGACTGTATTGAAAAAACCAAACATTCCTGGAAGTTTAGTTTTTGACTATTATTTGATTGTGGTGCCGGATGCAGGGGCATCTGCGGCACTGGGTTTTTTAGTTCACCGGTTGATCAGTGTATATGGACCGGGACTGGGCAGAGAAATACCGACCCGGACACCTCCAGGACCTGGTGGGGAACGGACCTGCCGTACGTCAGATGTACGAGTGGGCGCGGACCTGGACTCCGGGCACCAGACCCCTGGTACTCTATGGAAAGCCCGGCACCGGAAAGACGTCTGCCGCACATGCCCTCGCCAATGATCTCCAGTGGGAGGTGCTCGAGATGAATGCCTCTGATCAGCGGACCCGCGCGATCATCGAAAGGATCGCCGGCGCCGGCAGCACCACCGCAAGTCTCAGCGGTGCTTCACGCAGGCTCATCATCCTCGATGAAGCTGACAATATCCATGGCACGGCTGACCGCGGGGGCGCGAAGGCGATGATCGAGGTCATCAGACGCTCCGGACAGCCCATCATCCTGATCGCAAATGATCTCTATGACCTGCCAAAGGAACTGAAAACTGTCTGCGAGCCTGTGCTTTTCAGAGCAGTGCAGGCACGCTCCATTGTTCCGCGGCTGCGCCATATCTGTACACTGGAGGGGATCGCCTGCAGTGATATCGCACTGAGGATGATCGCAGAGGGTGCCGGCGGCGATCTCCGTGCTGCCGTCACCACCCTGTACGCCTCGGCGATCGGGAAGAGCCGTCTTGATGTGGAGGATCTCTATACGTCGCGGAAAGATGAGAGGTCAACGATCTTTGAACTGGTTGCCGCGCTCTTCAAAACCCGTGGGGACGCTGAGCTGATGCGCATGGTGCAGGAGGTGGATGCCACCCCTGATACCATCGAGCAGTGGATAGAGAACAATATCACATACCTGTCAGACATTCATGCCATTGAAAGCGCCTGCGCATACCTCTCGCGTGCGGATGAATATATCGGCTATACCTTCCGGCGCCAGTACTATACCCTGTGGCGGTACGCCAGTGCACTGATGGTGCTGGGGGTGTCGCATGCCGCTGCAGGGTCAGGTCTGCATGGAAAGATCATGCCTCCTTCGCGATGGGGGAAGATGAGAAGGTCAAAGCGTCAGAAGGCGATCCGCATCTCACTGATGAACAGGCTCTCCCACCTGACACATATACCCCCCGACCAGCTGAGGGAGGACTACCTGACAGCGATCGCCCTCCTGATCGAGCACGACCCCGAGAGGTTCGTCACTGAATGGGACCTTGACGCAGATGACCTGAACCTGTTTCTCAATGACAGGAAGCGGTCAGCAGAGATCGTCAGGAGGGTGGCAGGGAAGATGAAAAATGCCCTGAAAGCACCTGAGACTCTGAAAGCACCTGAAGAAAAGCCGGTTTCGCAGGTGAAGGGGAGGAAGTCCGATCCCACGACCCAGTCCACGCTTTTTGGCGGCTATCCACATGAGTGATAGCGGTGGAGGACGACACCGCAGTCGATGAGGTCACCGCCGTCTCCATAGATCTCGCACCCGAGATGATAGACGAGGAGATCACTGTTGATGGCGCGTGCGAGCCTGATCATCGGTGGGATCATCTCCACGCCCGGGCGCAGTGAATAGAGGAGTTCTGCACCTCTGTAGCGCTCTATGGAGGGGCTGAAGATGTCGTCAATGGCGGTCTCCAGCCCTCCTGAGCCTGCCATCTCCTTTATATCTGTGCAGAGCACTGCGGCGCCGGATGCTGCAAGCCGGCGCGCCACCTCGGGGTTGCCGCCGACACCGATCTCCACGACCCTCCTGTATCTCTGGCTGATATAATCTGCTATCAGGCGTTCAATACGCTTATATGAGGGCATTGCAAGAAACTATGGTGATGCGTATCCAAATGCTTTGGGATCAGGGGGCGGCTGGCGGGATTGAACTTCCTGTCTGCAGGACGATCTCAAAGATCCTTGGTATGCCTGTTGATCTCCACAACAATCAGGTCATCATCAATGGATACAACCATGGGCGCGACCAGCACCATGCAACGGCGATCATCGACCGCCTGCACACCACATATATCCGCCGTTTTGATGTCTGTGATCCTGTCCTCCTCGTGACAGGCGCCGACCTCTACGCAGGCGGCTCTGATTTTGTTTTTGGTCTTGCCCGCCGTTCATACGGTGCGGCAGTGGTCTCGACGGCGCGTCTCCACAATGGCTATTATGGGAGACCTGACTCTGATGACGACCTCATTGACCGCACCTCAAAGGAGTGCGCACATGAGATCTGCCACCTCATGGGTCTTGGTCACTGCCCTGACCCCGAGTGTGTCATGTTCAAACCCGAGACCCTTGATGAGCTCGACAGGAAGAAGAAGATACTCTGCGCTTCATGCATGGCGGCGCTCGATCAGGTCGCCGGGCGGGGAGAGTCCGCACCTGAATAGATGGGTGGGCTTTGAATGGGTGGACTCTCTCCCTGAGTCAGGCAGGCATCCGGTTTTTGGTATTCAGGCAGGGGTCACTCTTTTTCCAGGTTCTCAAGCGCCCGGCGCACTTCTTCCTTCACCCTGGTGTCAGGGTCATCCCGGGCAGCTTCCAGTGCCTTTTTTGCCTTTCTGTCCCCCAGTTTCCCGAGCGCCCATGCGGCATCCAGACGCACCTTTGCTTTTTCGTCTTTCAGGAGCGGGATGAGCGGCTCCACCGCACTTCTGTCCCCCAGTCTCCCGAGCGCCCATGCCGACCCTTTCCTGAGCCACTGGTTTTCATCCTTCAGGCACTGGATGAGTGGTTCAACCGCCCTGCGGTCACCGATCTTTCCGAGGGATTTTGCCGCCAGCCACCGGACATCCACGTAT
The DNA here is from genome assembly GCA_002503135.1 of Methanomicrobiaceae archaeon UBA207. Taxonomy (GTDB): domain Archaea; phylum Halobacteriota; class Methanomicrobia; order Methanomicrobiales; family Methanoculleaceae; genus UBA207. The sequence continues at coordinate 19,550 of DARA01000068.1, read as the reverse complement.
TCATCTTTCAGGGCTTCAATGAGCGGCTCCACTGCCCGCCTGTCCCTGGTCTCACCGAGCAGTTCTGCCGCTTTCCACCTGTAGGTCAGCTCATCTGATCCGAGGAACCAGATCAGGCGTGCAACCCGCAGGTCATGCGCCGCTCCCTCCTCCTCTTCCCTCCCCTCGTGGGGTGGCTGGTCATCTCCCTCCATATGCCTGCCTCACAACCAAGCCTCTGTCTCGCTCCTGATAATATTTTTTGATCCGCTCTCACGCGATCTGTCCGATGCCCAGGCGCCGCAGTTTTTCAGGGGTCGGCACCCCGTCCGCATCCCAGCCGCGTAGTGCATAGTATTCGTCAAGGAGGGGTTCACGCTCCCAGACCCGTCCGGCAGGCGCACCCTCCTTCAGCGGCTCTCTGAGGAGGCGCTCAGGGAGTGTGTCATCCGCCTTTGTGAAGCCTGCCCTGATATTGAATAGTTTCTGGAGGTTCCAGATCCTTTCTCCGGCTGTCAGGAGGTCATCCTCCGTCATTTCCATGCCTGTCACCGCCGAGACCATGGCGGCGTAGTCGGCGACCCAGAGCGCCCTCACGGTGAAGAGGCATATGCCTGACGAATCGATGGCGGCGGTGAGGTCCTGGAAGGTCTTTGTCCATTCCGCTTTCCCTTCATCTGTGTAGGGATCGAGCCGCACCGGCACACCAGCGATCTCAGGGTAGCCCATGTTTCCATAGACATGGCAGCCGCCCCTCACAGAGGTGGCGTAATTGAGACCCAGCCCCTGCATCCCACGCGGGTCATATGCAGGGAGCTCCTGTTTTTTTACGCTCATCGAGAGTTCAGGGTGCCCGTACTTCTCTGCAAACCGGTATGAACCCTCTGCCAGTTCGTCACCGATCCCATCCCTGTAACCTGTCATGCGGACGAGCCGGTGGAGCGCATCGCCGTCACCGAACCTGATCTCCTCACTGATGTAGCCTTTTTCAGACATCTCCATCGCACACGCGATCGTTGCGCCCATGGATATGGTGTCGAGACCAAGGTCATTGCAGAGGTAGCCGGCTTCCGCGATCTGCTCCAGGTCGCTGATGCCGCAGTCAGGTCCGAATGCCCAGATAGTCTCATATTCAGGTCCGCCACCCCTCTTACCTCCTGCCTCGGTCTCACGACCGCAGGCGACAGGGCATGCATGGCACGCCTTCCGCCTGACCAGGATGGTCTCTGTCATCGCCTCACCTGAGACGTCATCAGCCCCGGGAAAGTGGCTCTCCTGGTAGTTGCGTGTCGGGAGGATGTATGCTGCATTGACGATGCCGAGGACCGCTGCGGTGCCGTGTGTGTGCAGACCGCCGGTGGTAACTCCACTCTCTTTCAGCCGGGTCAGGATCTCTCTCCTGAGCCTGTCACACCCGGCAGGGTCGGCGGTTTCTGGCGGATGGTCGCCCCTGACTGCGATCGCCTTGAGGTTTTTCGAGCCCATGACGGCGCCGGCACCTCCCCTTCCTGCTGCCCGGCTCCCGTCATTGATGATGCATGCGATCCTGGAAAGGCGTTCACCTGCAGGACCGATGCATGCCACGCGCACCTTCTGGTCGCCGCAGTCTCTTCTGATGGCATCTGTTGCCTCACCCGTGGTCATGCCCCGGTAGGGGGTGGCGTCACGAATCTCGGCACTCCCTTCAGTTAGCCGGAGCCAGACCGGCGCATCCGCCTTTCCTGAGACCACAACGATATCGTATCCTGCACGTTTCATCTCTGTGCCAAAGAAACCTCCGCTGTTCGCGCTGGTGATGGTGCCCGTGAGTGGCGATTTCGTGATCACATCATAGCGGGAGCCGAGCGGGAGCCTGGTGCCTGTGAGGGGTCCGGTGGCAAATATGAGAAGGTTCTCTCGGTCATACGGGTCGATCCCTGGATCAACCCTGTCAGCAAGTATACGGACGCCGACTCCCCTGCCTCCGATGTAGTGCTGCTTCCATTCCCCGGGGTACGGCATCGCCGCCACTGACCTCTCTGTCAGGTCGACATCGAGGATGACGCCTGCATAACCATCATCTGCCATGTTCTCTGATTACCTTGTCAGAGCCCGGGATAAATAGTCACCGGTCTTTCCGGCATCCATGCACTGGCGCGCAGAGTCTCTTCTGCGGGTCTGCGCTACCTGAACGCGGCAACACCGGTGTGGCGGGTGTCGGCTGCCGATTCGCGTGACTGCAGAGGGTGTGGAGAGATCTGCCTGATGCAGCAGGTAAAGTTAAACATAATTCATTGATACATGCCTGCAATCTCTCATGAATGTGGTGCGATCACGCTGGAATGGCACCAATAATTAGAAAGTTTTTAATATGACCTTATGGCATTTTTAATTTAGACCTATACACACTCAAATTCGTAACTGGTATAGGTAGGACGTTTAGAGAGGTGTAAGTAAAAATGGTGTTTCATCCTCCAGTAGCAATTGTTGCCAAAGCGGGTGATGCCGGCAAGTACAAGGTCGGTCTTCCTGCTTGGAACATGTTGCTCCGTGGATTTATGGCGGGAGCGTACATTGCAATGGGCGGTGCCCTGTGTACGATGTGTTCCACCGGTGTCGCTGCATGGGCTGGTCCAGGTATAGGAAAACTCATCGGCGGCTCCGTGTTCCCGGTTGGGCTTATTATCATCGTTTGTACCGGTGCAGAACTCTTCACTGGTGACGCGATGCTTGCCCCTATGGGAGCGTTCATTCACAAGGTCAGCTGGGCAGCGGTACTCAAGCTCTGGGTATTCGTCTATATCGGCAACCTGATCGGTTCGATCTGGTACGCATACCTGATGGCATATGGTCCGCTCTCGTCGGTCAGTGCAACAGGTACTCAGACCGCAAACGTATTCGGACTCACAGCCCTTTCGATTGCAGCTGGCAAAGTGGGCTATATCGGCGGCGGAGCTGCGATGTGGTCTGCATTCCTCAAGGCGATCGGCTGTAACTGGCTCGTCAACCTGGCAATTCTGCTTGGTATCTGTGCAGATGACCTGGTCGGCAAGTTCTTCGGTATCTGGTTCCCGATCATGGCTTTCGTCTCATCCGGATTCGAGCACTGTGTCGCGAACATGTATTTCATTCCCGCAGGACTCTTCGTTCAGGGTATCGACCCGGTTGCGGCTGCTACGGTGCTTGCAGGCAAGACATGCGGTGTAGCCGGACTTACCTGGGTGACGATGTGGACCAGTAACCTCATCGTTGTCACAATCGGCAACATCGTCGGCGGTATGTTCTTCGTGGGTGTGATCTACTGGGTCGCATTCAGGGAAGAGATCGCTGCACTCAAGTAAGCTGAGCCTGGATGAATATAGGAAAAATTGATGTGAAGATCTCGGCGGTCTCTCTGACCGTATTCGGGTTCTTCACACTTATTTTACTGGGTTATGTCGCGCAGAGCGGCGATTATGAGACGCTCGTATGGGGCGTTCCTACGCTTATCATGCTCCTCATCATCCCGATGGCGCTCAATTATATGAGCCGGCATCAGTATGCCGGTCTCCTTCCGATCTATGAGATTGAGGCAAAAAATCTCAGGATAAAGGCGATCAACCTTAATATGATCGGGCAGCCTGTGCGGATTGAGGGGGTTGTTGAAGCGGTGCACTTCCAGTATCTCAACCGTCCCCAGTATATCGTTGCTGACAGGACCGGAGAGATCTCTGTGAAGATGTTCACATCTCCTACCGAGAAGATCAAAAAAGGGGATGTCGTCGAGGTCCTTGGTCAGGTGTTGAGGCGCTATCTGGCGACCGGAGACCCGACTATCAACTGTATCTCAATCCGCAGGATCGAGAAAAGCGTGGAATAACGCTGTCCTACGGAGCGGCGGAGTGGGTCAGGGGTGAGATATCACCTCTGTCCCCCGCCTGTTACCGGTTCTGGTGTACCCTCATGATGAGCGATGATGCCGCCTGCACCCGGGTGATCAGAAGAAATGCCGGAAATACGGGGTCACGGGAGAGTGGGCTCAATCCCTGAGACTCCCTGTGATTTCCGTATCATGACTGTGGTATCCGCGACCTCTTCGAGGTCCTCGTCATGCGTCACGATGAGTATCTGGGGGATCACGCCCAGCCGCCTGAATACATAAACAAGGTCTTTTCTGCGCTGCAGGTCGAGATGGATGGTGGGCTCATCCAGCATCAGGGTCTCTATCGCACCCCCTGCCAGCGCCTTTGCGAGACCGAGCCTGATGGCGATGGCAACCGCGATCTTCTCTCCCCCGCTGAGCATGTCGACGGTCGTCTCACCTGCGGGTCCGTAGAGGCGGACATTGTAATCGTCATCCAGCTGGATATCTGAATATTCAAAGTTGAAGTCTGCAAAGAATGTCCTGATGTGCTTCTCGATGACCGGTCTGGCTCTCAGGCGCAGTTCCTTCTGCAGCCCGTCCTTGCCAAAGACCTCCCGTATCCCTGTCAGTCTGCTGATGAATGATCGTAGCCTTTCCAGGTCTGCAGCCCTCTCTTCCAGCCTGCTCTTCTCCTCAAGAAGTTCGGATATCCGTTTCCGTATGCCACCAATACCGGCTTCGAGTGCTGCCGCATTCCTGTCGAGTGAGGCGAATGCATCTGAAATTTCTTTCACCTGCTCCCTGATGCTGTCGTGCTCTTTTTTATCGTAGCTGAGGCGCGTGATCAGTGAGGCAGCGGTCTCCATCTCCTCACTGAGTTGCACGACCTCTGAACCGTAACCTGCGATATCAGCGGAGACCTCGTCCTTTCTCTGGATCTGCCCTTTCAGGCGGTTATATTCCGCCTCTGTCTCTCTCATCCTCCTTAATTCCTCTCTCACCTCCTCCAACTCCTGTGTCCCGGATACTCCAGGCAGTGACGCGATCTTCCCGCACTCTTCTTCCGCCTCCAGGATCTCGCTCTTCAGCCGGTCTCTCTCCCTGACCTTTTCCTCGCATTCCTCGTGTATCCTGCCGGCAGACCTGATCTTCTCCCTGAAGTATTCGATCTGTACCTCCCTGCGTATCCTGTCACTGCGTGCATTCAGGTCTGCAAGGTGTGATTCCCTCTCTTTCAGGTCTTCCTCCATCTTCAGGAGAGATGCCTCGATCGTCTTTATCTGCCCGTCATATCTCTCCAGCAGCTCCTCCCTCTGCACCGCTGTGAGCGGGGTGCGGCAGACAGGGCAGGATCTGTCAGATGACGCCAGCTGGTTCCTCAGCTTCACCAGCTCACTGCACTGCCCGCGGCTGGACGAGATCCCTGCAGCGAGTGATCTGGAAGCCTCTGCCGCCCTCTTTGTCTCCTCATCAATACGTGCAAGTGCTGCGTTACAGGCATTCTCCAGGTCCCTGAGGTTTGATACGCGTTCACCGAGGATGGCAGAGCACCTCTCCATCTCGCTCTCAACAGACGAGATCGAGTCCTGCCACCTCTCCCTGATGCGCACGATCTCGGCAGAGATGTTGCGGCACTCCCTCTTCAACTCCAGGTTCACAGAAAGTAATCTATCAAGCCTCTCAAGAGGCTCCCTCCGTGAGATCTCCTCACTGATCTCCTCCACCCTCTTCTCTGCCTCTTCAATCCTCCTCAGGTCTCGTTTGCGTTCTCCAAGGAGCCTCTCCCTCATCCCAAGTCTCTCTCTCAGTGCCCTGAGCCTGTTATCCGCCTCTCTGAAGGTCTCCCACTTCTCATCGTATTCCTCCAGCATGCGGCGGCACTCATCGCGCCTCTCTCCGGCATCCTCCAGATCCTCCTTCAACCGGGCAAGCTCTGACTGCGCCTCTGCCTCTGCCGCCTCCCTGGTGCGAACCTCCTCTGTCACCTCACTGGTGCGTGCTACCTCTCCCTCGATGTGGATCTTCCGTGAGGTGTATTCATCGATGATGGCTGGCATGCGTTCCCAGGCGGTCTGCAGGGCATCTATCCCGAGCAGCTTCGCCACCATCTTCTTGCGTTCTGCCGACCGTGTGGTGATCAGGTCTGCGATCTCGCCCTGCCTGACATAGATCGCGTTCAGGAACATCTGCCTGTCAAGGTGCACGATCTCCTCAATCTCTGCCGTCACATGCCTGTCGCCGCTTGTGAGGAGCACCTCCCCGCCGTCCTCAAACAGGTAAAGCCTGGCATCTGCCGCCTTCTTCTTCTGCGTGCGCACGACCCGGTAGCTCCTCCCGTCAGAGGTGAATTCGAGTGTGACACTGAGGTGTCCGGCACCTTTGCGTATCACCTCATCTATGGTGCCGGTGAATTCCTTGAAGAGGGCAAAGCTGATCGCCTCGAAGAGTGTTGTCTTGCCTGAGCCGTTCTCTCCGAGTATCAGGTATATCCCCCTGCTGAATTCGATCTCTGCATTCGCATATGAACGGAAGTTCTCCAGTTCAAGCCTGTTGAGGATCATGGCTGCCTGCCATATGCATCTGAGGCGCACTCGCGGGCTCTCTCCATGTCATTCCTGATCAGGGCGTCGTAGAGCCCTGATGCGAGTTGCGCAAGGTCAGGGTCGTTCCCGCAGAACTCTGAGAGGAGGTCCCTTGGGTCGAACGAGCCGCCGCGAGTGATCCTGTCACCCACATCCTCGTCCTTCATCGAGTACCTCGGTCTGAGGGCGAGGACGTCCTCTCCGAAGGTCTGCTGCAGGAGGTCATGGAGTGATGCGGCGCTACTCCCGACATCTGTGATGTGCAGGTCAAGCACGGGCTTCTCCGCCAGTGCAGTGATCCTCTCCAGCAGCGTCCCTGTGGCGGCTGGCACCTCCTCCTCAGTGATCGTCGCCCTGATGATCTCACGCGGAAGCTCCAGGTCGATGGGAGTGACCTCTGGCAGGTCGGAGTCAAGGTCGACCATGTAAAATCCCTTTCCCTTCTTCAGGTAACCGGCAACCTCATCGGCAGACCAGATCTCAGTTGATCCGGCATATGCCAGCCTGCCGCGCCCGAAGTCGTCGATGATCCTCTTATGGATATGACCGAGGGCATAGTAGTCAAAAGATTCGGGAAGGTCACTGACCTGGAGCTCATATCCGAATGGGAGGTATGTCTCAAGTGCCTGATGGAGGACGAGCACTCTTTTGCTGTATCCTGCCGCGGCTTCAGAGAGTGCCCCGAGCTGCTCTTTCAGCCTGTTGTGGTAGAACTTTGAATGGTACGGGATGCCTCCGATGAATACGCCTTCATGGTCATACCATGGTTTTTTCCTGCCTATGACCCTCAGCCCGAGGCGGCTGTATAGCACATGCGGCGGGAGGACGTTCCTCTTCATTACGGTGTCATGGTTCCCTGGTACCGCATAGACCACGATGCCGTGCTCTTTCAGGCGCATCAGTGCGTTTTGAACTACAAGGAGCGCCTTTGTGGGCGGCTGTGACTTGTCGAAGAGGTCGCCCGAGTGGACCACAAAGTCAGGCTTCTCCTCAATGATCTTCTCCACCGCCTGGTCAAAGACAGAGTAAAAATCGTTCTCTCTCTCCAGAAGCCCATACTGCCTGAACCCGAGGTGCGTATCGGCAATATGCGCAAAACGCATCAGTAGTCCTCCATGCTCTCGAGGTCTCTCCTCTGCTGATCCGCTTCTGCCTCTACCTCTTCACGGCTATGCGCCCATGCACCCACGATATCGATGTCCCCGCCACCCAGCTTCCCCGGGAATTTAGTGATCCTGATCAGGGCGGGCACGCGGGTCATCAGCCCGACGACGACCGCCTCGCCGATATTCAGTGAGGGGAGCTGGTGGAGGAGGTCCTCGCTGAGATGCTCGCTGGCGCTCTGGACATGGCGCTGGTCCTGGGGCTCCACGAGACGGGAGATGATCATATTGTTTGCCTGGGCAAGCGAATCAGGGTCCAGCGACTTCGGGCTCTGGCTGACGAGACAGAGACCCACGCCGAACTTCCTCCCCTCTCTGGCAATCCTGCTGATCCAGTATTTTGAATCTGTCGACCTGTTCCTCGGAGCCAGTATGTGCGCCTCCTCAAGGATGGTGAAGACAGGGAATGGAACGCCCCCTGAGCCATTCCTGACATGGCGTTTCCGCTGCGCCAGCAGGTTCCGCATCACATGGCTCACGATGACGTCTGCGGCGTCTTCGTCGATTGTCCCGAGGTCGATGACATTTGCCATCCCTGGTCTGATCTCACTGACGATCTCACGTGCGCCGAGGTCGAGGATGTGGGCGTACCTCTCCTCCATGTCATCGATCTTGTTCCTGACCGCTGTTATCGAATTCCTGTCAAGGTTATACTCCTCGATCCCGGTATACTCCTCGATCACTTCCCGCATCCTGTCAAAGAATGCCGCGGCACCGGTGTCATTGTTCCTGATCTCCTCTATGACAGTGGTGTATGCTCTCCTGAAGTACCGGAACTGCACATGCGCTTTCTCTTTGATATGGGCGAGCTTCCCCATCTCCCCGAGTGAAAGGTGCATCGGGTTTATCTTTGTCCTGATGCGGTTGACGCGTCCGTTTTCGAATTCAGCTGATACATACTCTGAGTGCATGTCAAAGATGATGACGCACCCGTTATGCCTGAGGAGGTTGTCGGTGACCACAGCGACGGTATTTGATTTGCCTGCGCCGGTCATGGCGAGGATGGCGAGGTGGCGCGTCACCATCCTGTTGGTATCCACATAGACCGGTACGTCGTCCTGTGTGATCAGGGTGCCGAGGCAGAGACCCTTCCCCGGATCACCAAAGATCCTCCTGAGGGCTTCCGCCGGCGCCTTCAGCACTTCAGTGCCTGGCGGAGGCGGGGTGCGCGGGATCCTGAGCGTGCGTACATCGCCGATGATCTTCACCCTGCCCTGTATGTAGTAGTCATCCCCTTCAAGGTCCCGGATCCTCCCTACGGTTGCAGGGTCATATATCTCGGCAGTGATCGCCACGCTCCCTCTGACGAGGTTGTCGATCATCCCGAGGACCATGCCATCTGTCACCTCTGGTGACTCAGTCAC